>CAZIPR010000016.1:0-38735 GCA_964541245.1 uncultured Alistipes sp. | reverse complement strand
AAAGGGAGCAGAGGGAGCTGTCGGAGTGCTTAAAATAAAGCGTTACCGCAACGGCAATTTCAAGTTTCACGGCACACTGCCAACCGAGCACACGCCAACCCTTTATAACCTCTACGGCAGAATTGGCGATGCTGCCGAGCGCGCCCACTATGAAGAAAAATACAAGGACGAAACACTGTTTATAGAGTAGTTGAGCAGTAAAGCTGAAAAAGCGCAATAATATTAGAGTGTATTTCGTTAATTTTGTGCAAACAGACTCAAAAAGTTATTATATCATGAACAGGTTAATGGTTATTTTGGCGATGGCGGCAATAGTTGTAGGCTGCGCCAATGAGGAGAAAGCAACAAGCAATAGTGTTGAGGTTAACGCTACGGTGTTGAACTATTTTACGCTTAACCGCAGCAATGATGTCATGATGGGCGATGTTGCGGTGGCAATAGAGGGCGATAATGAGCTGATAATTGGCTTTACGCTCTTTGGCGCGCCGATAGCAAGTGCCTCGTCTCAGAGCGACACTTACAAAGAGTTGCAGCAGAAATTTGGCGACATAAATCCGACAAAATCGCTGCTCAGAGAGTACAAAAACTGCAACCATCAGTTCAATTGGCACACCGAGTCAGGCGTATGCAAGTACACCTGCTTCAGCGACAAAATTGAGTCAATAACCGTCACAAGCAACAAGGCATGGAGCGCAGAGCTACCCGCAGGCAGCGACCTAAGCAGCCTATTTACAGCCGAGTTCTCGTCACTCGCCGAGTATGTTGCTGGCGGCTTTACAGGCGAGCCTGTGAAGAGGTACAAGCAGCCACTAAATACCGTAAAATCAGACTCTTACAATCTGCTTATCATCCCTGCCAAGATGGTCGGCGGCGAGCTATCCCTCACCACCACCACCTACCCCGCAGACTACAAAGAGCATGATTTGACAATTGCCTTCACGCTGGATAGTGGGGAGATTGTGGAGTACACCTGCCACTTATCATAATTTTGTTGTGATAGTGTGCCACCTACGGCACATCCCTTAAATCCCATCAGTGGCTGTACTTTTTCGTACTATCCACCGATGGAATTTTTTACGATGCACCGTATCTGGCACACTCTGACAACAAAATTGGGAGCTTTGATTTAGCAGAGGGGTTAGAGGTTGTTAGCGGCTATTAGCGGCTGTTAGAGGAAATTAGAGGAGCGCGCATATTCTTATTAAAGCGCACTCCCTTGCTGACTGAAGGTGCAAGAACTACAGTTCAAGCAGACCTTCGGGGAGGACCAATTTGATGATTTGGTTATCGAAATCTATTGCGGCGATGAACTCCTCGGCTGCGGGGACAAGGTGTGTGCCGTCAGTGAGGGTTATCTCGAAGAGGGGGTTTGTGTCGCTGTCGTAGAAGTCTGTGATAGTGCCTTTGCGGCGTGAGATTTTGACGGTAAAGCCTATAAGGTCTTCAAAGGTAAATTCGTCATCATCAGTAGAGTCATCTTCGATAAAAATCTCGTTGCCAAGGATAAGTTCGGCGCGCTTTGTTGTGTCTATATCTGCAAAGCGGACTGTCGCGCCGCTTCTACCTCGGCGCACGAAAGAGTCACAAAAAAGAGGAACAACCAGACTATCTACCGTAGTAAATAGTGGTTGTTCCTCGTTGAAGTCGTCGGGGAAGGTGGCATAGAGGTTTACATTAACCTCGCCCTCAGCTCCGAAGAGCTTAGTTATACGACCTACCGCCAACATACCTGCCTGACTACTCAGCAGCCTCGGTTGACTCCTCAGCTGTAGCCTCCTCTGCAGCTGCAGCAGCAGCCTCAGCCTCAGCGGCAGCCTTCTTCTCAGCGATAGCCTGAACGCGAGCAGCGTTTACAGCAGCCTCTGCGGTAAGGCGAGCCTTCTTGTCTGCGCTCTTCTCGGCAGCGAGCTTGCTAACCTTAGCGTTTACCTGACCCTCTTTCTCGCCGAGCCACTTATTGAAGCGAGCCTCAGCTTCAGCCTCAGTAAATGCGCCCTTAGCTACACCACCAAGCAGGTGTTTCTTAAGCAATACGCCCTTGTACGAAAGAATCGCACGAGCAGTATCGGTAGGTTGTGCGCCTTTCATTAACCAACTCAGAGCTTGCTCGAAGTTCAAGTCAATTGTAGCAGGATTGGTGTTAGGGTTGTAAGTACCCAGTTTCTCAATGAATTTACCATCACGTGGCGCTCTGCTATCTGCAACGACGATGTGATAGAAAGCGTAAGCCTTCTTACCATGTCTTGCCAAACGAATTTTAACAGCCATTGCTATAAAAATTTTTTTGTTAATAAATTAGTTACACTAACCCACATAGGATTATCGCGGCAAAGGTATGTATAATTTTTCAAAAAACAAAGTAACTGCCTGAAATTTACTTGGCTATCTCTATTTTTGAGAGTGCTTTGCTCAGTTCAATATTGTTGCCCGTAAGCCAGATAAGTGTCGCGCTTGAGGTGGAGTGTATAAAGATTACAACACTGATAACTCTACCATTTGAGGCTGTGCGGCTATAGATTTTTACATCTTTGCCGTCGCTGACAACAGACATTACACAGTTTAGTTCAGCCACCAATATCTCAACCTCTTTGCAGAACTTTTGCAGCAGAGTGTCAGACTCTGTTGAGATTGCGCGCATGCTATCTATTCCGTCCCCTACGCCCATTGAGTCAAGCATCTGGCGAGATAGCTCCATGGTCGTAAATCCACGCTCTTTGGAGTAGCGTTTCATCAGCTGAGACATCTGGCTCTCTTGTGCCATGGCAGAGATGGGCAGCAGTATGGTAAATAGTATTATAATAAGTCGTTTCATACCCTAACTGTTTTAGAAAAATAGACCCACGCCTGCTGACATACGACGAGCCGAAATATCGGTGCTATTTTTATACATATTCAGCAGCGAATAGTTTGCAAAAACATAGAGCCTGCGCCAGCCTATTCTGGCTGTAACACCTGCCTGAACAGGATTTAGAGGCAGCTTGCCCTCAATAGTCGTCTTTGGCTTTTTATAGGATAGCTTCGAACCCATAAGTATATCAAAGGTTGCTCCGGCAGAGATAAAAAAGCCTCGGCGTATGTTCCAATCAAAGAGTAGCGGGATGTGGATATAGTTTAAGAGAGTTTAGACTTTTTTATCCCCTCCGCAAGTGGAATAACGGCAAAATTGCCCTGCTCGTACTTTAGTGTCACATTGTCTGTAAAGGTAAAGTTGTTCATCTCAAAACCAAAGCCCATAGTGAAGCCAAGCGTGCGCTTTGGGTTGAGTAGTATATTCATTGTCATCAGATTTATTGTACACTGTACCGCCTTGCGGTTGCTGAAGTTAAGTGCTGCGGCAAGAGTGCTGTCCACATTGCTAAAATCTGTCTGAACAAGGAAGTTTGAGCCTAACTCAACAAGTGCCAAATGGTTGTATCTGGTGTTTGAAATCCCCGCAAAGGTAAAGTTGGTAGCACTCTTTTTTGTGCTGGTAGATGAGCTGCTCTCCTTCTTACCACCAAATGAGAGGTCCATGCCCGCTATGCTTATTGATAGCTCCCCATTTTTAGCAGAAACTTTGCTCTCGCCCTTGCTGTCAAGAGATATAACATGTTGTGCAGATGCTGTACTGAGCATCGCAAGTAGTGCCATTGTGAAAAATAGTCGTCTCATAATACCTGTTTTTTTGTAGTCTATTAGAAGAATTTTTTTAATATCTCAACCTTTGCCATCGCCTGCTGAACATCGTCTGTCGCGCTGCCTAATATTCGCTCAGCCTCAGCACTACTACTAACAATGCTCAAAGCAAGTCGGTAAATAGTATCCTTGACCGATAAAATAAACTCAGTGTATTGCTCTGCTGTAATCTTCACAATCCTCTTTTTTCTGGTTGCACAAATATAACGATATTAAGCAGCAAAATGTAACATCCGCTGAGAATATATTTTTGATAGTGCAAAATGGCATAGAATAACAGTTAATGACATTTAATAGCAGTGGGTCTGACGACCCTTAATGACTATGCACAAAAAAGTTCTTCGTGATATTGAATCCACGAAGAACTTTTATCAATGTTTGCGCTGCTATTGTGTGCCATTAAGGGCGTAGCCCGCTGTTATTATCTGTTATTCTCTGTTATTAGAGTGCGCCACCGTCTGCACCTTGCACTACGACAGTGCCACATCTAACAACATCATCCCTGCGAATCCGACTGCAAAGCCGATAGTGGAGAGGTTGGAGTGTTCTCCGCTATGTGATTCGGGGATAAGCTCCTCGATAACCACATAAATCATCGCTCCTGCGGCAAAGGCGAGCAGATATGGGAAGATGCCGATAAGTTGCTCAATAAGCAGTATAGTTACTACGGCAGAGATTGGCTCTACTACTCCCGACATCACTCCGTAAGAGAGTGCTTTCTTGCGAGAAAAGCCCTGCGCGCGTAGTGGGAGTGAGATTATAGCTCCCTCTGGTATATTTTGGATTGCAATACCTATAGCCAAAGCCACAGCGGCTGCACTGCTCATATCCACCTGCCCCGAAATAGCACCTGCAAGCACTACGCCCACAGCCATACCCTCTGGGATGTTGTGCAGGGTTACGGCAAGCATAAGCATTGCCGATTTTCCCAACTTAGAGGGCATACCCTCTGGTGTTGTGCTGTCTATATGCAAGTGTGGGGTAACCATATCAAGCAGCAGCATAAATCCCATGCCGCCAAGAAAACCCACAACGGCAGGTAGCCACTTTGTAACCCCTGTAGCCTCGGCTTCTGCCATAGAGGGTATGAGCAGCGACCATACAGCCGCGGCAATCATCACACCCGACGCAAAGCCGAGAAGTGTGTTCTGCATCTTTGCAGCACTCCTCTCGCCCAGCACAAGTGCACTTGCCGAGCCGAGCATAGTACCGCAAAATGGCAGCAGGACTACTATTGCAATCTCTGTAAGATTCATTAGTCAAAAATCTGGTTAAGCAGTGATGCCAAACGGTAGCCAGCCTTGCGAATCTGAGACTCGGCAAGTGGTGCGTACTCGTTCAAATAGAGTCTCTTATCAAGTTTTGTACCCTCCTTAATCTCATGCACTTTGCGAGAGGCTTTTGCTGAGTCGTAACCCCAATCGTAAGGTGTTCCAGAGACAATGCTCTCAATCTCTTTCTTAGTGCAGGTGTCGAGCAGTGCAGCTGTGTCGCTAAAGCCCCAAGGGTTGCGAGATGCAATAATTGGTGTATCCCAAAGGGTGTGGTAGCGCACCTTCTCCTTGCCAAAATATACAGGGTAGTAGCCGATAGTCTGATCCTCAGGGTAACGAATATGCTCTGGGCAGTGCATATCGCCTACAAAGTGGACAATAAGGGCGATGGAAGCCACGCGAACAGAGTCTGAGAGCTGCTCGGCATGCTCAAGCTCTTTTGCCATCTTCTCAATGAAGTAGATGCAATTTTTTACATACTTGCCATCCTTCTCAATGCCTGGATAAGGGGTGCAGTCGGCAGTAGCCTCAAAGGTGTGAGGGTAGGTGATGTGACGCTTTGCGTCAGTTGGCTCAAAACCAAGGTCAACAAGTAGCTCTGGCTTGTAGTCATCGGCATAAGATGCCCACTTTACAATAGACTCGCCATGCAGATACTCGGTAATCTGCTTTTTAGCCTTTTTAGTGAGGTGATTCTCAGCAATTTTTGCAACAGTTGCGTGTCCAAGTCTGCCCCACGCAGAGGCTGTGTTAGTGGCAACAAGAGCCACAACGACAAGTGCTAAAATCTTTTTCATATTCTTCTGTTTTAAGTTTTGCATTTTTAATATGACACTTTTGGGGGTGCCAAACACCCACAAAGATAGTAATTTTATTTCACAAACCGTTTCAAACCCCACTTTTTACCGTTCACAAATTAAACTGCTCCTGTTAAAAAACTAACAGTAAAATTTGTAGGAATTACCAAAAAGTGTTTATATTTTTGCGCCGTGAAAATGTGCGCGTACCTAAACATAGGTATGAAATTTGGAAATAACAATACAAAAATAGTAATATTATGGCAGAAAAGAAGTTTATAACATGCGACGGTAACTACGCAGCAGCGCATATTGCATATATGTTCTCTGAGGTTGCCGCCATCTATCCTATTACGCCATCGTCAACTATGGCAGAGCTTGTTGACGAGTGGGCAGCGCAGGGTCGCAAGAATATCTTTGGACAGACTGTAAAGGTTGTTGAGATGCAGTCTGAGGCTGGTGCAGCAGGTGCTGTACACGGCTCATTGCAGAGTGGTGCGCTTACATCTACATTTACCGCATCACAGGGTCTGTTGCTTATGATTCCTAATATGTACAAGATTGCAGGCGAGCTTCTCCCTGGTGTTTTCCATGTTTCAGCTCGTGCTTTGGCAGCGCAGTCACTCTCAATCTTTGGTGACCACCAGGATGTTATGGCTGCTCGTCAGACAGGTTTTGCAATGCTTGCAACATCATCTGTTCAGGAGGTTATGGATCTTGCAGGTGTGGCACATATCGTTGCTCTGAAGGCTCGTATTCCTTTCCTTCACTTCTTTGATGGCTTCCGTACATCACACGAGATTCAGAAGGTTGAGTTGATGGATGCTGCATCACTTACAGCAATGTTCGACCGTGAGGCTCTTGCAGCTTTCCGCAATCGCGCACTTAACCCAGAGCATCCTGTATCTCGCGGTACTGCTCAGAATCCAGATATCTACTTCCAGACTCGTGAGGCATCTAACAAGTTCTACAATGCTGTGCCTGAGATGGTTGCAGAGGCAATGGAGAAGATTTCAGAGATTACAGGCAGAGAGTACAAGCCATTTGTATATTATGGTGCAGAGGATGCAGAGCGCGTTGTTATTGCAATGGGCTCTGTAACAGAGACTCTCAAGGAGTGTGTTGACTACCTGAATGCTCGTGGCGAGAAGGTGGGTGTTGTAACTGTACACCTCTACCGTCCTTTCTCTGCAAAGTATCTGTTCAATGTTCTGCCTAAGAGTGCAAAGACTATCTGCGTTCTTGACCGTACAAAGGAGCCAGGTGCAAATGGCGAGCCACTCTACCTTGATATTGTTGATGCATTCTACTCTGAGGGCGTTGAGGCTCAGATTATCGGTGGTCGTTATGGTCTCTCTTCAAAGGATACAACTCCTGCACAGATGCTTGCAGTATTTGAGAATATGGCACTTGAGACTCCAAAGAATCACTTTACTGTAGGTATCGTAGATGATGTAACAAACCTCTCACTTACCGTTGGCGAGGAGATTTCAATGGCTAAAGAGGGTACTTTTGAGGCACTCTTCTTCGGTCTTGGTGCAGATGGTACTGTAGGTGCAAACAAGAACTCAATTAAGATTATCGGTGGCTCAACAGATAAGTATTGCCAGGCATATTTCAGCTACGACTCAAAGAAGTCTGGCGGTTACACCTCTTCACACCTCCGTTTTGGCGACAAACCAATCACTTCGCCATATCTTGTGACAACTCCAGACTTTATCGCTTGCCATGTACCTTCGTATGTTGACAAGTATGATGTTCTGAAGGGTCTGAAGAGGGGCGGCTCGTTCCTGCTCAACTCTGTTGGCGATGTAGAGACAACTTGTGCAACCCTTCCTGACCACATGAAGGTTTACCTTGCAAAGAACAATATCAACTTCTACATTATCAACGCTACAAAGATTGCAGCTGAGCTTGGTCTTGGCAGCCGTACAAATACTATCATGCAGTCTGCCTTCTTCAAGATTGCAGGTGTGATTCCATTTGATAAGGCTGTAGAGGAGATGAAGAAGGCTATCTACAAGTCTTATGGCAAGAAGGGCGAGGATATTGTAAATATGAACTACGCAGCCGTTGACGCAGGTGCAACAGCTGTTGAGAAGGTTACAGTGCCAGCTGAGTGGGCAAATATCGTTGTAGCAGAGCAGAACGCAGTTGTTGACTCTTCTCGTCCTGAGTTTGTTAGAAATGTCGTTGACCCAATCAATGCACTTAAGGGCGACAATCTCCCTGTTTCTGCATTTAACGGTCGTGAGGATGGTACTTGGGACAACGGTACTGCTGCTTGGGAGAAGCGCGGTATTGCTGTAAATGTTCCACAGTGGGATGTTGACAAGTGTATCCAGTGTAACCAGTGTGCTTATGTCTGCCCTCACGCAGCTATCCGTCCGTTCCTCGCAACTGAGGAGCAGGTGGCAGCGGCTCCAGAGGGTACAACCTTCAAGCAGGGTCTTGGAAATACAAAGGCTTACAAGTTCCGCATGCAGGTATCTCCACTTGACTGTACAGGTTGCGGTAACTGCGTTGATGTTTGTCCTTCAAAGGAGAAGGCTCTTGTAATGCAGCCACTCGCGTCACAGATGGGCGAGGTTGAGCGTTGGAATTACCTCCACACTCAAGTTGGCTATAAGGACCTTGACCGCGCTAAGATGGTTAAGAATAGCCAGTTTGCACAGCCACTCTTCGAGTTCTCAGGTGCTTGTGCAGGTTGCGGCGAGACCCCTTATATTAAGACTATCACACAGCTCTTTGGCGAGCGCATGATGGTTGCAAATGCAACAGGTTGTACATCTATCTACTCTGCATCCGCTCCTTCAACTCCATACTGTACAAACGAGAAGGGTCACGGACCAGCTTGGGCAAACTCACTCTTTGAGGATAACGCTGAGTATGGTTTGGGTATGCATGTAGGTATTGAGAAGCTCCGCGACACCCTTGCAGATACTATGGAGAAGGCTATTGCTGAGTGCAACTGCTGCTCAGATGAGCTTAAGGGCGTAATGCGCGAGTGGATTGACTCTCGCCACCTTGCGGCAGCTTCTGCTGAGATTTCAGCGCGCCTGATTCCTCTCTGCGAGGCTTGCAGCTGCGATACTTGCAAGACTATCCTTGAGAATAAGCAGTTCCTTGTTAAGAAGTCACAGTGGATTATCGGTGGCGACGGCTGGGGCTATGATATCGGCTTTGGCGGTGTTGACCATGTGCTTGCTTCTGGCGAGGATGTAAATATCCTTGTTATTGACACTGAGGTTTACTCAAATACAGGTGGTCAGTCATCTAAGGCTACTCCAGTAGGTGCTGTTGCTAAGTTCGCATCTATGGGTAAGAGAATCCGTAAGAAGGATTTGGGTGCTATCGCAATGACCTACGGCTATGTATATGTCGCTCAGGTATCTATCGGCGCATCACAGACCCAGCTCTTCAATGTACTCAAGGAGGCTGAGGCATACCCTGGTCCATCACTTGTTATCGCTTACGCTCCATGTATCAACCACGGTATCAAGGGCGGCATGACCCGTACACAGACCATCGGTAAGCAGGCTGTAGAGTGCGGATATTGGCACTTGTGGCACTACAACCCACTGCTTGAGGAGGAGGGCAAGAATCCATTTGTTCTCGACTCTAAGGAGCCAGATTGGAGCAAGTTCCGCGACTTCCTCTTGAAGGAGGTACGCTACACCTCACTCCAAAAGACCTTCCCAGCAGAGGCAGACGAGCTCTTCGCAGCAGCAGAGGAGAACGCTAAGTGGCGTTATAACTCCTATGTCCGCCGCGCAAAGATGGAGTTCTAAGCTACGCAGAATAGCAGCCGTTTAGTGACGGTATAGTAAAAAGTTCTTCGGGGGACCAAATGCCCCGAAGAACTTTTTGTTTTATTTTGCGCGCAGACCTTAGTGTCACTAGGGACTCTGGAGTCACTAAAGACTACTAACTGCGCGTCACGCTTGTCTTACCCACCAAAAAACCAGCCCGCTTGTTAAAGCGGGCTGGTTTTTTGTGGGTGGAGTTTACAGACCAAACTCGGACTTGATAGTATCAACGGCATCGAGTTTCTCCCAAGCGAAAAATTCGACAGGGCGGGTAACCTCTTTGCCATTTTCGATAAAGGTAACATCCTTGGTGTAAGGGCGGTTACCGAAGTGTCCGTATGATGCGGTAGCCTCGAAGATTGGATTTTTGAGTCCATATCTGCGAACAATGCTTGCAGGGCGCAGGTCGAAGAGCTTTGCAATGCGCTCGGCAATCTCTCCCTCGCTGATTGTAAGGTGGTTAGTGCCATAGGTGTTGACATAGACTGACAGCGGCTGCGCAATACCAATTGCATAGCTCAGCTGCACCAAAACTTCGTCTGCCACGCCCGCTGCGACCATATTTTTTGCAATATGGCGGGCTGCGTATGCGGCACTGCGGTCAACTTTAGAGGAGTCTTTGCCTGAGAATGCACCGCCGCCATGTGCGCCTCTACCGCCGTAGGTGTCAACGATAATCTTACGACCTGTAAGACCTGTATCGCCGTGAGGTCCACCGATAACAAACTTGCCTGTAGGGTTTACATGCAGGATATAGTTGTCGTCTATCAGTGAGGCAAGCTCGTCGTGCGCCCTCTCAAGGCGTGCCTTAACGCGCGGAATAAGGATATTGCGAACATCCTCCTTAATTTGAGGTGCATCAACATCTTCATCGTGCTGTGTTGAGACAACGATAGTATGTACTCGCTGTGGGTGGCGATTGTCGTCATACTCGATTGTTACCTGGCTCTTTGCATCGGGACGCAGGTAGGTCATAACCTCTCCCTGGCGGCGAATATCGGCAAGCTCCTTAAGGATTACATGCGATAGGATAAGCGTTGCAGGCATAAGCTCACGGCTCTCGCGGGTGGCGTAGCCGAACATAATGCCCTGGTCGCCAGCACCCTGCTCCTCCTCGGTTGAGCGGACTACACCCTGATTGATGTCTGCCGACTGCTCATGTATAGCCGAGAGTATGCCACAAGAGGCAGCATCAAACTGTAGCTCGCTGCGATTGTAGCCGATGCGGTCAATAACTCTGCGAGCGGTCTGCTGAATATCAACATACGCCTCAGAGCGCACCTCGCCAGCTACCACAACAAGACCTGTTGTGCAGAGTGTCTCACAAGCCACCTTTGACTCTGGGTCGCGGCGCAAAAATTCATCAAGAATAGCGTCTGAAATCTGGTCAGAGACCTTGTCTGGATGTCCCTCTGATACTGACTCAGATGTAAATAAAAATCCCATAGTTTTTAATTGTTAGTATATTTATAAAACCCTGGGAAGAATTGACTGTTGGATAAAATAGCTGCTTTAGCGATTTTTTATTGTGGTTGCAATCAGTCCAAATCCCTCCACATTTCGGCTGCAAAGATACGCATTTATCTCTAAAAATAACCAAAACAATCTCGTAATTTTGCAAAATGAGTAAAAAGCGATACTTTTGTGTATATATTAGGCTGTAAAACATTATAAATAGTCGTATTCGGTCTATGGGTTATAGTAGGGTTGTTACTAGAACGCATCGCACGCTGTTTGTTATTGCCGTGGATCAGTCGGGCTCTATGTTAGGGCTCCCAAAGGGCAAAAATAGAGACTTAAGTAGGGCGGAGATAGCTGCAATGACGGCATCAATGCTTGTTGACGAACTGATATACAAGTCCTCTCGCTTTGATGAAGTGAGAGATTACTACGATGTTGCGCTGATTGGTTACTCGGCAGGCGAGGTAAGGTCGCTATTAGATGACAAACTATACACTCTGCCCATACCTATTATAAATAGTCGCCGAGCCACCAAAAAACAGATTATCTACAACATAGACGGACAACTTGCCCCACCAAAATTGGTTAGGACCTATGTAGCCGAGTGGGTAGAGCCAACAGCGTATGGAAGAACAGCGGTAGTAGAGATGCTAAATACCGTATATAACTTGGTTAGCGACTGGTGCAACGACCCGAAGAACTGCAATAGCTTTCCGCCTATAGTGGTAAATATAACAGACGAATCGCGCATTATAAAACACTCTGCTGTTCGGCAACTTATTGAGCAGATAACCTCGTTAGGCACAACAGACGGCAGAGCAATAGTGCTAAATATATGCATAGACCAGACTGTAGAGAGTAGCAACAGCAGTGAGCCATACAGCGACCTGAGAGGTAAAAGGATTGATAGCCTGCCAGAACTGCTGCTCGACTGCTTTATCCGTAAATGCCAAAGATTCGAAAGCTCGATAACAGACAGCCAACCACTGATACTCAGCTACGACACCTCACTGTTCAATATCATGCAACTCATCAACATCGGCTCCTATAGCCGCCCTGTTGATTTCGCTGAATCTGCCGAGTACCGTCCCTTTTCTGAAGAAAAGTAGAGGCGCAAAAGAAAGATGGCACACAATGACATTTAATAGCATTTAATAACAGCGGGTCTAACGACCCTTAATAGCCAAGCGCAACAATAAAAGTTCTTCGGGACATCGAGTCCACGAAGAACTTTTTTACAGGGTATCGGGTGTAGAAACTGATTTGAAACTTATTGCAAAGGTTATTTACAGCCAAGGTGTGGTTTCGGTCTCTTTGAGACTCTTTTTGGCATATTTTGGTTTGAAAAACTTGAAAATAGCCCGCTATTGCCTGCGCCTTTCAAACCAAAATCTACTCAAAATAGTCCTCAAATAGCCTCGAAATAAGTTTCAAAACCGTTTCTTGCGCATTGTCATTCTCTGCCATTAAGGGCGCAAGCCCGTTGCTATTCTTTGTCATTTATGTTATTAAACGCGCGCAGACTATAGAGACTACTAAAAGCACGCACTCCTACCTCGCTCTGGCTTTTCTCTTTGCGTCCCTTTTTGCAGCCTGCTCATCTGTGAGAAGAACAATCATATCAAGGTCTATATTAGGCTGGTCAATATCTATCTCCATATTGTAGCCCTCGTAGCCCTCGGCATCAATGGAGAGGATATAGCTGCCCTGAGGTACTATAACCCTAAATCCGTCACTGTCAACTTTGCGCAGATACTGAACATCTTTATCCCAGACTGATGTGATGGTTACCATGGCACCAACTATAGGTGTCGCGCTCTTTTTGGGCACTGGAAAGCCTGTAACTACGCTCAGAGATTGTGCTACAGAGACTGTGGCAAATGCCGCGGCGATAAGTATAAAAATAGCTCTTTTCATAGTACAAAAGTAATAAATATCCAGTTAGAAAGAGCCGATTTGTCAAGAAAAGTTAAATTTGATTTCGATTTTCCGACAAAAAGTATTACCTTTGACTCAGAAAGAATAACAAACCATATAAAAACAAACTAAGATGAAAAACAGATTTTTGAAAATTGCAGTTTTTGTTGCTGCTCTTACTCTGTCTTCTGACTTTATGACAGCATTTGCACAGAGCAAAATCGAGGACTATCCAACAATCCAGTTCTTTGCACACCGTGGTAGCCGTTTCGAGTATGACGAGAACACCATGAAGGCGTTCAAGGAGGCTTATGCACGCGGCGCACGCGGCTTTGAGACCGATGTTCGTATGACAGGCTCTGGTGATCTTATCCTTAGCCACGACGAGTCTCTCTACCGTACCTGCGGCGTAGATGTTCAGACTGAGGATTTGACTACTAAGGAGTGTCTTAAAATTAAGACCAAGGCTGGCAACGACCTTGCACTCTGCCAGGAGCTTGCTGACTTCCTTGCTGACAAACCAAATATGTACATCGAGTGGGAGATTAAGACCATCCCAGAGCTCTATACTCAGGCTATGCTTGATGACCTGTGCGAGAAGTTGTGGAATATGACAATGACTCAGAAGCCAGAGTCTTCACTCTACCTGTTTACCTCTTTTGACAAGCGTGCGCTTAGCACTATGAAGCGTCTGCACCCAGAGGCTGAGATGATGCTCCTCAAGAGCAAGCCAGCATCTCCTGAGATTCTTATGGAGGCTTACAACATGGGTATTATGCGCGTAGGTTGCAAGATGGACGGCACTACCCGCTCTACTATCCGCTTGGGTCATAAGTTGGGTATGATTGTATCCCTCTGGCCAGGAAACAATAAGGAGGATTTCTTCCTCGGTGCAGCCCTTGGTTGCGATGCAATGTGCTGCGACCGCTTCTTTGAGGTTGCTGCTTGGGCAGAGAAAAACCTTCCTTTCGTAAAGATTAAGGGTTACGAGAAGCAGTAAAACTACTACATGTAAAACTCCCACAGCTACAACAGTTGTGGGAGTTTTTTTGTGCTATTCTTTGCGGAGAGGCAGAACAAAAAGCGCGCGATTTAGTAGGGAGTTTAAGGACATTTAGCGAGATTAGGGAGGTTGGCGAGCGCGCAAAAAGAAGCGGCTATTAGAGGTAGTTAGTGGAGATTAGAGAATATTAGGGGTGCGCGTTAACGGAACAGACTAAGTTTCGCTGTTTTCGGATTTAGGGACTGCCATCGAAGATGGTACGATGAAAAATAGAGTCCTTCGCTCAAGTTTACTTGAAAGCGAAAAGGACTCTATTTTTTGTCGTAATAGCCGCAGGCTATCCTAAATCCGCATCAGTCAATAGCAAAACGCAGTTTTGCCGAAAGCTTTTTGCACGCCCTGCTTTTTCTCGAAAAAGCGGGCAGTTCTCTGCGTCAGCCGATGACCTGTTTAAGTTTTTCGACGATGCCGGTGCGGATGCTATGGTGGGTAGAGCGAATCATATTACAGATGGCAGAGGGGGTTGATTTGCCGTGGGCTACGGTCACCACTGAGCCGATGCCGAGGACTGTTGTGCCACCGAGTTTTTCGTAGTTCAGTGCCTCCCAGAAGATGTTTGTGTTATTTGTGGCGGCGTTTATGGCGTAGAAGCCCTCTGTCAGTTTAAGGACAGTGTTGCCTACAAATCCGTCGCAGACAACAACATCTGCAGTTTCGCCTGTGAAGATGTGTGAAGCCTCTATGTTGCCCACAAAGTTGTATTTTTTCTGCTCCCCAGCCTCTTCCATAAGTTTATATGCGGCTTTTGTTTGGGTGTTACCCTTGCTGCTCTCCTCGCCGATGTTTAGCAGTGCCACGCGTGGGGACTTTATGTTTAGCACACACTCTGCGTATGCTGAGCCGATAAGGGCATACTGCTCAAGCACCTCTGCTTTGCAGTCAACATTGATTCCTATGTCAAGAATCACTACAGGTGAGCCTTTGAGTGTTGGGATGGCTATGGCTATAGTGGGTCTTAGCACGCCAGGGAGTGGTTTTGCGACCATCATTGAGCCGACCATCATTGCTCCCGTAGAGCCTGCGCTTGCAAAGCCGTCAATTCTACCAGAGGCTAAGTAGTCGAAGCCAACTACGATGCTTGAGTCGCGTTTTGATAGAAAGCTCTCGGCTGGCTGGTCAGACATTGCTATACACTCAGAGGTGTGAACGATATCAAATTGTTCTGGATTGCAGTTGCACTTAACACACTCATCGAGTATAGAGTCTCTGTTGCCGAATAGAACTATCCGACTGTCAGTGCCTATATACTTCAATGCCTCTATTGCACCCTTCACAACAACTTCAGGGGCATTGTCGCCACCTAAAGCATCAACTCCAATCTTTATCATCTTTTAGGACCTACTTTTTAGCTCTTTTAGAACAACAATAAAGCATCGCCGAAACGATGCTTTATTGAGCGTTGATTGCTCAACAACTACTCAACTACCTTCTTCTCGATAGCCAGCTTACCGCGATAGTATCCGCACTCTGGGCAAACTCTGTGGTAGAGAACAGATGCTCCGCAGTTTGAGCAAGCCACTACTGTAGGAACTGTTGCCTTGTAGTGGGTTCTTCTTTTGTCGCGTCGTGTTGACGAGACTTTGTGTTTTGGATGTGCCATAATTGTATTTTAATTAAAATTTCAGTTAATAATTTGCTATATTTTAAGTTCAAAAATTAGAACTCACTTTTAATTCGTGCGACCATCTCCGCATTGCACTCCTCAATATCGTGGGCGCGAACAACGGGTAGGTCAAGCATTATACAGTCATAAACAAACTGTGCAATGGAGAAGGTATCGCCTTTCTGTATGGTTGCTGTGTAGCCATCAAAAGGTTTTACCTCGTCTCCAAAGTATATAGTAATTGCGCCAGCAACCTCCTCGTCAAGGACTACATCCTCAAGACACCTGTCACAAACTGTTGTAAGTTTGCCCTCTCCGCTAAGCTCAATATCCACCTTGTTTGAGGCAAGACGGTTACCGATAATGCGAATATTATACTCTGCATCCTTGATGTCAGGGGTCTCCATAGCCTCAAAAAGCTCCATGCCGACCTTGATTGTGAAATCAAAGTCTCCAGTTTGCAGTGTTTGAGAATCAATAATATACCTTTTCATAGTCAAGGGTCTGTACGCTTTAGGGCGCAAAGGTAAGACAAAAAATCGGGAAATGCAAAATTATACAATGTATAAATCAACTCTTACTGTTGATTTTTCTCTTTCCACTCCTTAAAATAATCAATCTGGAAGGCTCCGAGCTGCTCTTTGTACTTCTCAATATTTGACGAAGAGAGCCAAGTTGTGTATCCACCTGTCAGACCTGCATCATAGAGACCACGAATCTCTTTCTCAACATTTTCGGCGTTGTATGCAATGCCGTTTCTGTCAACATGGCGCATCACATTGTAAGCCTGTACCCAGGTACGCACCGCCGCTGGTGTAGGTGTTACCTCTTGACGAGCCTGCACCCTCTCGCCCCAAGCCTTGAGAATCTCGTATGGGTGGTTCCATGGCTTTTTGATGCCGTAGTAGCCATTTGAGAAGTGGTCAGGGTAAGGCATGCCGCAGATGGCATCTGCAATATTTGATATTGCGGGCCAATACTGTCCGTAAGCTGTTGTGTAGCCAGGGTTTGCAGCCTCGCCAAAGACATCTATTGATACATAAGCCCCTACAGCGTGAATCTCGTCACAGGCATACTGCACAAAACGCTGAATAGCCTGCACCTTGCTCTCGTTGTAACGGTTGTGGTAGTCAATAAGCTGCTCCACTTTGGTCATACGGTCTGGAAAACGGACATAGTCGAAGTTTATCTCGTTAAACCCAAACTTGCGCACAGCCTCCTTTGCCAGCTCTACATTGAATTGCCAAACCTTGCGGTCGTATGCACTTGGCCAGTAGGCTTTGTTGTGCTTAAATGGCTTGCCTGTAGCCTTCTCGGTAATAGCCACCTCTGGATGGTCTTTGACAAAATATGAGTCCTTGAAACATGTAATTCTACCCACAACATAGAAACCCTCCTCGTGCAGCCTCTTTACAGCCTTGGCGTACATAGCCTCTTTGTTGGCACCTGCACGAGCATAGTTTGTTGGTGAGTATTTTTTCATCGCCTCAGCCTTGTAGCCTGGGCACTCATTGTCTTTGATGTCAATTACAAAGGTGTTTATCTTGCTCTGCTTCGCAAGGGCGATGTAGCTCTCAATATTACCTATAACTTTTGGCGAAATGTTGAGGTAGAGCGAGTAGCAAGCCTCTGGCATCTTGTTGTTTGTAAATACAACCCTCTCAGATGGGTAGAAGTCGCAGCCTATAGCCTCGCCGCCACCAAATGGATTCTTGACAGCCTTGTGAATAGGGTCAAACTCCTCTGCCTTGTAACGCTTTGCAGCCTCAGCCTTGTCAAAGAGTGTGTATTTGCTAAAGATGTAACCCTCGGTTGTGCCCTGGCGTACCTTGTATTTATATACAGCACCCCTGATATCAATCGTGTCGTAACCAATAACCTCAAGAGCCTCAGCCTTCTTTGCAAGACCACCAACTTTGGAGGTCTCTGGGTCTGAAATTATAGAGGCAGGAGTGCGTACATAGATGCTCTTCTCCTGTACCACCTCGCGGAAATTTGTAACAAGACTCGATAGCAGCGCATAACGACGCTCCTTGCCAAGTTTTACAGCCATATACTCCTTGTCCTCAATCTTCTTTGTGCGATTTACCACTGCCGTAAGTTGCGCACCTCTAATCAGGGTGTCAGTGACAAAGAGACTATCAGCCTCCTCGTCGTAACTATATAACAGTGCCGTATGCCTATCCGAAGCAAGATAACGGGACTCAAAAATATCCTCGCTATTGCATGCTACAGCCGCCATAGCGATAAAAGCAAGGGTTAACAGTTGTTTCATATTCTCCAATTCTATAGTTGTTCAAACTGCAAAGATAACAAAAAAATTATTTTAGCGTGATAGCGGGGTATTTCCTGCCGCTAACCCAAAAAATCAGCAATGGGCGGTACTTTTGGGTACAGCCCATCGCTGTTTTTTGTGCCGAGCGTGGTAAATACCCCACTCTGACGCTAAAATACGGTGCTTTAATTTGGACGCGCAGTTTTAGAGAATTAGTGAGTTTAAGGAGCGCGTGCTAAAGTTCAAGGGGTTCGATGCCCCGCAGAACTTTTTTGTTCCGCTCCCTAAGTTCCTTAAATCCCTTAATCTCCTTAAATTCCCTACAATTTTTGCGCTATCCCTTACTGACTAACAGTACAAACGCCAGCATAGGCAGTGCCCATGCTGGCGTTTCAATTGAACTATTATGCCCTTAGAACTTTATAACCTCGTCCAAGCCAAGCTCTTTATAGTGGGCTTGCAACTCTTCATTGCGGTCGGAGAGGATAAGCAGTTTGTCGCCAAGATGTAGCTCTGTGCCGCCCTGTGGAACGAAGTAGTCGCCATCGCGGCAGACCATAATTACAAGTGTATGGTCAGGCAGTGAGATACTCTTAAGGGTGTTTCCTGGGACGAGCATCTGCTCGTTTACATCCACCTCGGTAAAGGCTGACTTCATACGGTCTTGGAAGGCGTCGCCAAATGAACTTTCGCGCTCTGTTTTTGCCACGCCGAGGGTGTTTGCCATGCCGCTGACAGTTGTTCCCTGCAAGATCAGGGAGACAACGGTCACTAAGAAGACCACATTGAATATCAACTCGGCATTAGGCACCTTATCAACAAGTGGGTATGTTGCAAAGATGATAGGCACAGCACCTCTCAGACCCACCCAAGAGACATAGAGTCGCGCCTTGGATGAAAACTTCCTAAATGGCAGCATGCAGGCATATACCGCTGCGGGGCGTGCCACAAAGGTCATAAAGAGTGCCACGCAGAGTGCAAGGATAAGTGTGTGAGGCTCAAGTAGTGACCTACTATCTACCAGCAGACCGAGCATGATAAACATGATTATCTGCACAAGCCAAGTCACTCCGTCAAAGAACGACACAACAGTACGCTTATGCACAATCTTATTGTTACCCACAACCAGACCTGCGATATATACAGCAAGGTAGCCGTTTCCGTAGAGCAGTGTAGTACCAGAGAAGGTCAGAAAGACAAACGCCAGCAGTAACACAGAGTAGAGAGATGGGTTGCTGATATTTATCTTATTGATTGTCCACACCGCAGCGCGACCAAATCCATAGCCCGCCACAGCACCTACAACCATCTGCACTACAAATAGTACAACACTTGCACCTGCGCCTACGCTCTCCTTGCCTGGTGCGAGCATGCCAACAAGCAGCAGCACAAGGATATAAGCCACAGGGTCATTAGAGCCGCTCTCAAGCTCAAGTAGTGGTCTGAGATTCTCTTTCAGACCCTGTTTCTTTGTTCTGAGGATGGAGAATACCGAAGCCGAGTCTGTTGAGGACATTGTGGCTGCAAGCAATAGCGAAAGTGGGAAGGATAGCTCTATGCCAAGCAGTGGAGTGACAAAATAGACAAATGTTCCCAGAATAATCGCCGTAAGCAATACGCCCACCGTGGCAAGTACAACACCAGGCACTAAGATAGGTTTTATCTCAGACATCTTAGTATCCATACCTCCCGAAAAGAGGATGATACTCAGGGCTATCATACCTATAAACTGAGTAAGCTCTGGCGAATTAAACGAGAGCATATCGTATCCAAAGAATATACCCACCGCCAAGAAAAGCAGCAACGCGGGCGCACCAAGACGATATGCCAACTTACCTGCCAACACTGCCACAAAGAGCAGAATAGCACCAATCAATAGAAAATTTTCGGTATTTACTTCCATGTGTTTATTCTAAATTACTTATCTACTTGTCGCTCAATATAGTAACAGGGCAAAGCTCCTTGTACTCCAACTCAGCATACTCAAACGCCTGTACAGCCACAAAGCTATCATCTGACGAGCAGACAACCATCACGCTCAGAGCCGATACCTCGCAGGCAGGAATTGTGAGCAGGGTCTTGTAATCCTTGCTGCCAATTGCAGTGATAACCTTAGAGCGGTTAGAACGGTCAAAAGAGAGAATTTTGCTTGTCAAAAACTCGCCCTTTGCCTTGTGGTAAGGCTCACCCTTGCCGACCAATCTGCCAAGTAGCCAAACACCACCCGCTACGGCAATAGCCAGACCTACAAGTACCACTGAAGAGTTTATATCATCGTATGCACCACCCTTGAGCAACTGCATACTTATAAGCGGTAGGGCAATGCCTACCAAAATTGTCAAAAGTGGCAACAATACACTCTTACGGCGTGCCACAATATTACTGCACGAGGTGTAAAGTACCTCGTAAAACTTAATTTTGTTCATCTTTATTGTTTATAGGTTTGATAATGCGAAATAAACCTCGTAAAATGCGAAGTTTAGCAACTTTAATAGTTTGGGAAATCGTAATAATCCCTTTTTTCGCATAATCAACACCTAAGACAGCAAAGAGTGTACAAATAGTAGTCCACAGCTCTGCTGCCAGAAAGATGACAAAGATTGTTATAATCTACACAATAGAGAGAGTGCGAATTTATTGATGCACAGAAACTTGCAAGAATATGGCTGCGCTGTGTGTTGTGCTTTGCGACAGATGCCGAGCTGTGAGAGACAGGCACTGTTATAGAGTGCGTTCTCTCTGCCGAATCGTTGCTGCGATGCGAACACTCTAACTGTTGCAAATAGCGGTTTGTTAGCTCGTCAGTAGTAGCCACATCCACCTTGCCAATAGCCGCCTGACCCTCATATCCGAAGATAAAAGAGCAACAAATTGCAACTATTATGGTCAAAATTCTGTACATAACCCTGCAAAGGTACAATTTAATGGTTAAAAAACCAAACCTTTGTCGTGATAGTGGTGCATTTACCACGCTCGGCAAAGGTAGGTGCTTTGATTGAGCGGAGGGGTGCTTTAATCTGGGCGCGCGGTTTAGGGCGCAAAAAGATTTTTAGGGAGATTAAAGAATTTAGTGAATTTTAAGGAACTTAGGGAGCGAAACAGAAAAGTTCTGCGGGGCGTCGAGCCCCTTGAACTTTATAACACACTCCTTAACCTCACTATCCTCTCTAAACTCCCTTCTGCGTAGCAGAAAGAAGATAGCGTAGGCTCGATGCCTGCGCTATCTTTAGTTGCGATACCCTTACCGACTGACGGTACAAAAGTGCGCGCGCTTAATAGGGGGAGTAGAGGCTGTTAGAGGTAATTAGAGGAAATTAGAGTGGCGCGCTAACGGAATACAGGCTAAGTTTCGCTGTTTTCGGATTTAGGGACTACCAACAAAGTTGGTACGATAGAAAATAGAGTCCTTCGCTCAAACTTGTTTGAAAGCGAAAAGGACTCTATTTTTTGTCGTAATAGCCGCAGGCTATCCTAAATCCGCAACTGCAACAAGCAAAACGCAGTTTTGCCGAAAGTCTTTTAAGCCATCTTCGATGTCTTTTCCTCCTCGCAGTTCGGCATAGTCTGCAAGCAGCCTCTGCCCTCACGAGCAGCGTCGGTTGGGTCACTTTTCTTCAGAAAAGGGACGGTACTTAGTTTGTTGAGTCGTGCCTCTTAATTATCGAGGCGATGGTGGAGTCGATATAGTGTTGGATGTCAGCCTCTAACTTTTTATAGAGGGGACAGGAGGTGTAGTTTTCGTTATCCAATAGTACATCTTTGATATTGCGCAGGGTGTTGGTGTAGTTGCTCATCTCGTTTTTGAGTGCTACGCCCTCTTTTGAGGAGGCGACGATTCTGGCGAGAGACATCTGGCGCAGCTTTTCGCACACATCGTGCAGTACGACCATAACCACATTATCCATCAGTGTATGACCGTGCATAAATAGGTATGTAAGCTCTGGCTCTACACCCTTGTTTCTCAGGTAGTTATCAAATTCTGGAATATACTCTGCCATCTCTGGATGTTCCTCTCTAAGGCTCTGCTCACGACGCTGCACTTGGCGGGCTAACCACTCTATTGTGCCCTGTCCGTTGTTGGCAATATCGAGGTAGTTAATCTTCACGGCAGCCTTAAAATCGCATAGTGGGAAGACATTTTCGGTGTGACGGCTTGCGGAGAGGACATACCAGATAAAGAGCGGGTATATTGTCCTTGAGTAGTCTGCCATAAACTGCTCGAAAGAGAAGATTCTGGTATCGTTTTTAGTCGCCTTAACGCAGACATTATGTAGCGAAGGGGCGTAGCAGAGGTAGTTCTCTGTGGCGTAGGCGTAGGTGTGGAACATGTAGGGGTGTTCTGTGATAAGTTTGGACTGCTCATCTTCGCCCGCAAGCAGATAGTCAAAGTCAGAATCCATGCAGAGCAGCAGCGTCTGACAAGCCTTGTCAGCGTTGTTTACCAAAATCTTTTTACCTTTGGGTAAATCTTCGCGGGTAGGCACCGAAATTTCAAAACGAAGGTACGGATTTGTGAAGTGGTCGAAAATTCCGCGCCAGAAGGCTACATCTTCGTACCCTTCGACAAAGACTCTGACAAGTTTTCTGCCATCGTCAAGCCGAAGTGGCTCAGGCAGGGTGGTAATATCAATTTTACCCGACTGAAGTGCGCGAGAGCGCATCTTTTCAATCATCTTCTCGCGTTTTTTTGCGCTATTTTCCTCCTTTTTGCCCATTTGTTTTCAATTTGTGTGTAACAAATGTAGTTCAATATCTTCAAATCTGCAAAATATTGATTACTTTTGCAGCGTTAATGTGAAACATTAAACACAAAATAGGTTCTATAAGTTATGAACGATTGGAAATCAAGATTAGGCGTTGTCTATTCTACAAATCCCGATTTCAACTACGATAACGGGGCAGAGGAGCAGGTGGCAACCCTTGATAAAAATAGGCAAAAGTTGCGTGTATGGCGTGATACCCACGGCAGGGCTGGCAAGGTGGCAACCGTTGTCAGGGGCTTTGTGGGCAGTAGTGCCGACCTTGAGGAGCTTGGCAAGAGCCTGAAGCGCAAAATCGGCGTTGGTGGCTCTGTGAAGGATGGCGAGATAATTATTCAGGGCGAAAACCGTGACCGCGTCTTGCAGATTCTGCTTGACGAGGGCTACACCCAGACAAAAAAGGTGTAGCACATAGCCGTCGCAAAGTGAAGATGAAGATTTATAGATACATACTGCTGCTTGTTGTCGCACTGTTGCTCTGCGGTCCTGTCTCTGCACAATACTATTCGTGGGGTGCGGATGCTGAGAATTTGTCGTGGCGTAAAATCAAGGGCGATAAGATGTCTGTAATCTTCCCCGATACGGCAACAGTGCTTGCCTACCGCACAATGCACTATGTCAAGGCTATTCAGCCGACAATAGATTTCGGCTTCAGATTTGGGGCTATGGATATCCCATTTGTTATCCACCCCGAAAATAGCATCTCAAATGGTATGGTTATGTGGCTGCCAAAGCGTGTGGAGATACTCTCCTCGCCCTCTATAGATAGCTACTCTATGCCATGGCTCAAGCAGCTTGCAGCCCATGAGTATCGCCACGCAGTGCAGTACAACAACCTCAATCACGGCTGGGTAAAGGTCTTTAGCTATATCTTGGGTCAGCAGAGTTCGACTATAGGTCTGCTGTTTATGCCACTCTGGGCTTTGGAGGGCGATGCGGTTATCTCAGAGACGGCAGCCTCGTCGTTTGGTAGGGCACTACAGCCATCATTTACCATAGATTTCAGAGCAAGAGGGCTTGATGTGCTGTCGCGTAAAAACCTTGATAAGTGGTTTTGTGGCTCATACAAAGAGCATATCCCCGACCACTACCTCTTTGGCTACCAACTCACAGCCTTTGCCAATACAAAGTATGACGAGAATATCTGGGATAAGATTGTGAACTACTCAGTTCGCAACCCCTATGTGATTCTACCTAACTATGTGGCAATGAAAAAGTTTTATAAGACCGATGCCACACAGATTGTCAAGGAGACATTTACAGACCTAAATAACTTCTGGTCAAAGCTGCCAGAGGTCTCAGATAGCTCAACACCTGTGTTGACGCCTGCTCAGCGTAGCTTTACCTCATATCGCTACCCGATGCATTTTGGAGTGCGAAGCATTATCTCGGTAAAAAAAGACCTTGACACCCCTGCAGCACTCGTCAGAACAAATATGGAGAGCGGCGAGGAGACAAAACTATGCAATATAGGTCGCCTTTCAACCCGCCCTGTGATGCAGGGTAATAGGATTTGGTGGACAGAGTACCGCCGTTCTATGCTCTTTGAGCAGAGGGTTGGCTCGCGCCTCTGCTATATGGATTTGGGAGAGAATAGGGTAAAGATGCTGCATAAATACCGCAGCGCGCTCTATCCTACAGCCATAGAGGGTATTGAGCAGATTGCCTGGGTGGAGTATCGTCCAGAGGGTATTTACTCAGTTGTTGTGGGCGATAAAAAGTCGAAGAAAACAGTCGCATCTTTCCCTATCGGGGTTGAAATTCACTCACTTACATACGATAATACAACCAAAAAGTTCTACTTTATTGCCACAGCCGACGATGGTATGTGGATTGGTAGTTTAGGTATGGAGGGTAATAGCGCAGAGGTCACTCAGCCAGCATATATTACCATTTCCGACCTTACGGCAAGGGATGGCAAACTATACTTCGGCTCAATAGAGTCTGGAAAAGACGAGGTGCATACACTTGACCTTGCTACAGGTCGTCAGTACCGCATCTCAACCTCAAAGTATGGTTCTTTCTCCCCTTCGCCGACCTTTGATAACCGCGTTGTGATGACCACTTACAACAAAAATGGTTATCAGCTCGCCCTGCATAGCCTTGATAGGGAGAAGATGCACGAGGTAGCCTACTCCAAACTGCCGAAAAATATTGTCAACCCGCTGCGCAAGGAGTGGAAGACCGTAAACCTTGATACAGTGCGATTTACAGCTACAGACTCGGTAGAGCTGCTTACAAAGCACCGCTCACGCCGATACTCAAAGTTGACCCACATGTTCAATGTGCACTCATGGGCTCCTGCATCTTACGACCCATTTAGCCTTGTGGAGGAGGGGCAGATGAACTTCAACCTTGGTGCTACAGTTATGTCGCAGAGCCTGCTCTCAAATACTGAGGGCTTTGCCACTTGGGGCTGGAACGCAAATGATGGTCACTTCTTCAAGGGTGCTTTGCGCTACTACGGCTTGGGTGTCAATATTGCAATCAATGGCTCGTATGGTGGCAAACAGCAGATGTACACCGCATATACCTATGAGCAGAACGAGGAGACGGGCGAGTATGAGATTGTCTTTCCGGAGGCTCCTGAGCAGAAACGCTACTACAATATCGGTGCCTCACTCTCTCTGCCAATGTATTTCGAGCGTGGCTACCATACAAGGGTGCTGATAGTAAATGGCTCGTGGAGCTACTCAAACGGTCTTGTGGCAAAACTCGACAGACTCTCAATAGAGGGTGGCAAGATAAGCAATTTAGCAACAATAGGCTACTCAGAGGGTCTGCACCTACTTCAGGCGGGTGTAACTTTTCACGACCAGGTGGCTAAGGCTCACAAAGATTTTCTGCCGCGCTTTGGATATACCCTCTCGGCAAATTACGCCTTTAACCCTGCAAACTCTGACTTTGGTAGGCTTATTTCGTTCTATGGAAAATTGTACCTGCCAGGTTTTGCGCGCCACAACTCGTTTAATATTGCAACGCTGTTCCAGAATAGCATAGGGGGCTTTGAGTCAAAACTGCTTGCCTCAAACTTCTCTTTCCACTCGGCGGGTCTTATTCCGCACGGTTTTCACCTCGCAGAGATTGGCAACCGCAACTATCTTGCCCTCTCGGCGGCATATCAGCTGCCTGTGTGGTACCCAGATGGGGGTATAAGCTCAATTCTCTACTTCAAGAGGGTGCGCCTCAATGTAGGTTTTGACTATGCTTCGTTTGATAAACAGCAGTTTGTCGCCCACCCTAACATAGGTCAGGTAAATCTGATAGACCGCAGAGAACACCTCTTCTCTTACGGTGGCGATATAACCCTTGATATAAACTTGCTCCGCATGCCTGCCGCAGCAACCACCTCTCTAACCCTTTCGCTCTATAAACCTCATGGTAAGAAGGGTGTGTGGATGTCAGCGGGCATAGGATTACCTTTTTAGTAACAGTTGATTTATGAAAAATATGGCAAAAAAGAGTGTTGATAAGAATAAGAACAGAAAAATTGTTCGTTGGATGTGGATTGTGGCACTGACCCCTATTGGTGTGGCGGTGCTGATGCTGTTCTTTGCTGGTATTGGAGTCTTTGGCAGAATACCATCTTTTGAGGAGCTTGAGAATCCAAAGAGCAACCTTGCAACCGAGGTCTATTCAGATAGCGGCAAGGTTATAGGCAGTTTCTTTGTCCAAAACCGCTCCTATGTGCAGTATGCCGACCTCTTTCCGCAGGATTCGACTCTGTTGTACAACATTGGCGGTCAAACTCTGCCCCCACTTGCTGCGGCACTTGTAGCTGTTGAGGATGAACGATTCTATGACCACTCAGGTATCGACTTCCGCTCTCTTGCCCGTGTAGGTGTAAAGACCGTACTACTCGGCATGAAGCAGGGTGGTGGTAGTACCATTACACAGCAGCTGGCAAAGAACCTCTTTCCGCGAAACACATCCTCTAATGATGGCAAAATTGCCCGCACAGTAAGACTTGTGGGCAATAAGCTCAAAGAGTGGATTACAGCCATAAAACTTGAGTATAACTATACCAAAGAGGAGATTGTGGCTATGTACCTTAATACTGTTGAGTATGGCTCAAACTCCTACGGCATAAAGTCGGCTGCCGCTACCTTCTTTGGTAAGACCCCAGCCGAGCTTAATCTTCAGGAGGCGGCAATGCTTGTGGGTGTGGTAAATGCACCGACCAGATACTCTCCTATTCGCAATCCCGAAAATGCACTGCGCCGCAGAAACCTCGTTCTGAGTCGTGTTTGCACTGCTGGGGCTATAAGCCAGAGCGAGTGTGACTCAATCTCGGCACTGCCTATCACGCTTAACTACCGCCCTGTCTCTCATAACTACGGCGAGGCGACCTATTTCCGCGAGATGTTACGCCTTGTAATGACCGCCCAAGAGCCTAAGCGTCGTAACTACTACACCGAGTGGGACTATGAGCAGGCACTGAAGCAGTATAACGAGAATCCGCTCTATGGTTGGTGCCATAAGAATCATAAAGCCGATGGCTCAGAGTATAACATCTACCGCGACGGACTGAAGATATACACCACCATCAATGCCACAATGCAGAGCTATGCCGAGGCTGCGCTATTCAAGCAGTTGAAGGATGTTATCCAGCCTGCAATGGATAAACAGGTGCGCGAGACAAGGGTGCTGTTTAACGACTCGTCAAAAGAGGAGATAGAGACAATTATTCGCAGAGCCATGCGCAACTCTGACCGCTTCCGCAATATGAAAAAAGATGGCGTGTCGGAGAAGGAGATTTATGCCTCATTTGACAAAAAGTGCCGCATGAAGGTCTTTACCTTCAGTGGTGAGAGGGATACCCTGCTCACTCCGCGTGACTCTATTCTGCACCACAAGAAGATTATGCGTGCCTCTTTTGTTGCTATGGAGCCTCAGACAGGTCATGTAAAGGCTTATGTGGGAGGTCCGTCGTTCCAATACTTCAAGTATGACATGGCAAAGCAGGGTAAGCGTCAGATTGGCTCAACTGTAAAGCCGTTTATATACACCTTTGCCATTGACCACTTGGGTATGAATCCATGTACCATGGTGCCAAACCTGCCTGTGACAATTGAGACCACAGTGGGTACAGCTTGGTCGCCAAAGGAGGCAGGAAATGTTGAGTATGACGGTGTGCTGCACCCGCTTAAGTGGGGTTTGGCACTGAGCCGAAACAACTACTCGGCGTGGATTATGAAGCAGGCAAAGCAGCCAGAGGCGGTTGCCGACTTTATCCATAATATGGGCATTGACGGCTTTATAGACCCTGTCTATGCACTCTGCCTTGGTACTTTTGAGAGCAATGTATTTGAGATGGTGGGCGCGTACTCAACCTTTGCAAACGAGGGTGTGCATAACACCCCGCTCTTTGTAACTCATATCGAGGACCGTCAGGGCAACCTTATCTCAAGTTTCTCCTCCACTTCGCAGGATGCAGTGAGCAAAGAGACGGCTTATACTATGATTACGATGCTCAAAAATGTGATTACAAACGGTACAGGTCGTCGTATGGGTTGGCAGTTTGGGCTTAGTGATGTAGAGATTGCTGGTAAGACAGGTACTTCAAACGACAACCGCGATGCTTGGTTTATGTGTATCACTCCAAAACTTGTTGCTGGCTCATGGGTCGGTGGCGAGGACCAGCAGATACATCTGCGCCGCCGCGGTGAGGGCTCTGTGATGGCACTGCCTATTGTCGGCGACTTTTTGACCAGAGTCTATAACGACCCAAATAGCAAAATCAGCCGCGAGGACACCTTCCCTCGCCCAGCCCTCTGGAAAGAGATTGTCTGCGACGAAAATGTCGAGCCAAAGGAGTTGGAGGACGAATTTTTTGAGTAATAACGATACGCAATGAATATATCAGGTCAAATTACAGGTATCAACTACACTACTAAACTCAACAAGCGTTTAGAAGAGTGTAGCTTAGATGGTTTCGATATAAACGAAGCACCATCTGCTTGCATAGTATCTGATGGTGGGTATCAGTTTGCCGTCTCCAAATGGGTCTCGCCAAAAAGAACTCGCTCATATCCGTACGAGAGGGTGTATGACACTCTGTTTGCATCGAAAAAGATAACAGTTATCCCTATCATAAAAGATGAAGGGGCAGATGGCGACCGCGATTTTATACAGTGGGACACAATTTCGCTTATGTCACTGCTTGATACTTTTGTTATCTTTGCCTACTACTCCACAGCCGAGAAGTCTGAGCGGGGCAATAAGATTACAAATCAGCGGTTTAATTGTGAGTATGTCAATGCAAAGATTTCGGAGATAAAGAGCTACCTATGTTCTGCGCTACATTGGAATCTCAAAGAGTTGTCATCAGGCAATCTGTCACAACTTGTTACGCTTGTAAAATCTTCTTATAGAGATATATCAAACACAACAGGGGTTGCAATGCATAGAGAGAGTGGTATAGATAGCTTTGCTGAGCAGATAACAGATACTACCTCCAAGTTTATTTTATACTCTCGTCAGAAAGCAAAGGCTGCCCAAGATAGAGAAGTTGTAACTGTACAGCCCAAAGAGAGCCTTACCTCGCTGTCAAAGGCTAAAATAACAATTACAGACTATTTAGGCGGAGAGTATTACTTTACCGTTGATGAAATTGGTGTTGAGCAGAACTGTGTCTATCTGATTGAGGGTAAGCACAGTGCTAATGCCACTATTCCGAGTGTTAGCGATATTAAAGATGGTCTGCTGAAGATGATATTGTACTCAAACTTATGCAATGTCAAGTGTGACGATACTCTTATGCAGCATAAAGCTGTGCTAAAACTAACATCTACAAAACTTAAGGGTTGTATAACATCCAACTCTTCAGAGATAGAGGTTGAGCAGTTCTATAGAACTAACTCTCTAACATCTCGTCATCGCGCTATTATAGGGGCGTTGATTAAGGAGGCTAATGTCAATAATTTTATCGTTATAATAGAGCATTCGCTATGATAAAATCGCCACTACGATACCCAGGGGGAAAGAATAGAGCCGTAAACTTTATATCGCAGTATATACCCTCTGATTTTGACTCTTTCCGTGAGCCTTTTGTTGGCGGAGGCTCTGTGTTTATACATACAAAACAGCGGTATCCAGACCGTCAGTTTTGGATTAACGATTTGTATAGCCTGTTACATGTGTTTTGGAGCGAGTTGCAAAATAACGCCGAACAGGTTATAGCTCAGGTTGAGGCGTGGCGAAGAGATTTTAGTAACGGAGTAGAGCTCTATCGTTTTTTGAACGAGAATATAGACTCTTTTGACCCAATACAGCAGGCAGCAGCTTTTTTTACATACAATCGTATAACTTTCTCTGGGACAACCCTTAGCGGAGGTTTTAGCAATGCCGCTTTTGAGAAGAGGTTTACCGATAGTTCTATCTCAAGATTGAGTGCAGTAGTCCCACTATTAGGCGATATACAAATTACCAATTTTGACTATGCCGATGTGGTAAATGCTCCAGGCGAAAATGTGTTTATATTTTTAGACCCGCCATATTACTCTGCTACAAAATCGGCACTGTATGGCACTAACGGCAATATGCACAAAAGTTTTGACCATGAGCGTTTTGCACAAACTATGCGGAACTGTAACCATAGGTGGCTTATAACTTATGATGACTGCCCATATATCCGTTCTCTGTTTGATTTTGCATATATCACACCGTGGGTACAGAGTTATGGCATGAAGAATATCGGAGGTAATAGTAACCAAAATGGCAGTGAGTTGTTGATATCAAACTATCCACTTGATAGCAACGCTCCCCATCAATTAGACTTATTTTAAGGATTTGATAACAAAACAGAATAAAATTATGAGATTAGCAGTAGTAGGCGCGAGTGGCGCGGTAGGACAGGAGTTTCTGAGAATTTTAGAGGAGCATAACTTTCCATGTGACGAGCTTCTGCTCTTTGGTAGCGCAAGAAGTGCGGGTCAGAAGAGAGTTTTCCGTGGCAAGGAGATTGAGATAAAACTTTTGCAGCACAATGACGACTTTAAGGGTGTAGATATTGCCCTTGTTTCGGCTGGTGGCAGTGTGTCAAAGGAGTTTGCTGAAACTATTACAAAGCATGGAACGCTGATGATTGACAACTCAAGCTGCTATCGTATGGATAGTGATGTGCCGCTTGTAGTGCCAGAGGTAAATGCTGAGGATGCCCTTAATGCACCCCGCAGAATTATTGCCAATCCAAACTGTACAACAATACAGATGGTTGTAGCACTTGCTGCACTTGAGAAGGTGGCGCATATTCGTCGTGTTAGGGTGGCTACATACCAGAGCGCGAGTGGTGCAGGTGCAACTGCTATGGCAGAGCTTGAGGCGCAGCACGCCTCTTTGGCAAATGGCGAGCAGCCTAAGGTGGAGAAGTTTGCATACCAGCTCGCCTTCAATGTAATCCCTCATATTGACACCTTCACCGATAACGACTACACTAAGGAGGAGATGAAGATGTACAACGAGACTCGCAAAATTATGCACTCTGATATAAAAGTGTCCGCTACCTGCGTGCGCGTGCCTGTGATGCGTGCCCACTCGGAGGCTATTTGGGTAGAGTTTGAGCGTCCTGTAAGCGCGGCAGAGGCTCGCAAAGCCTTTGAGGCTGCCGAGGGTGTTGTGGTTATGGATAATCCAGCAGAGAAAGAGTACCCTATGCCGCTGTTTATCGCCCATAAAGAGCCTGTCTATGTAGGTCGTATCAGAGAGGATGTAACAGACGAAAACTGCCTTACCTTCTGGTGCGTAGCCGACCAAATCAAGAAGGGCGCGGCTCTGAACGCAGTGCAGATTGCTGAGTGGCTGATTGCGCACAATAAGTAGCATAATTGGATATAGAAGTAAAAACCTTACTTTATCCACAATAAAGATTTTGCAAATTCGTTAAATCTTTTGTAACTTTGCGCGATTATCCATGCGGGCGTACGCGCGTAACCCTTTTGAGATGAAAAGAATTATAGCAAATTTAGTTATCGTAGTTGCCGTAGCGGCACTCTTTTTCTCCTGTTCGGGTCTGAGCCAAATCTCTAAGAGTGGCGACCCTGAACTTATGTACTCTACAGCTCTACGCCTCTATAAGGCTGAGAAGTGGACCAGAGCAAGCGACCTCTTTGACGCCTGCAAGGGCTACTATGTCGGCTCAGAGAGAGAGGATAGCATCGCATTTTTCTCTGCACGAAGCAAGTTTAAGAATCGTGACTACCACGAGTCCTCTACAGAGTTTGATGAGTTCCGCAAGAAGTTTGGTCGCTCAGTGTTTATCGAGGATGCCGAGGGCATGTATGCTATGTGTCAATACTACCTCTCCCCAGGTCCTACACGCGACCAGACCATGACCGCTCAGGCAATTGTCTCGCTGACAAACTTTATTGAGCGTTACCCAAAGTCCTCTCGCGTTCCTGCTTTTCAGGATATTATTGAGGAGCTGACTCTTCGCCTGCATGACAAGAACTTCCTCAATGCCTACACATACTTCAAGATTCAGAAGTACAAGTCGGCAGTTGTAGCCTTCAAAAATGCGCTGAAGAACTACGACAACACAGCCCACAGAGAGGAGATTATGTACTACATCGTAGTATCAAACTACCGCCTTGCGCACAACTCAGTTCTTGAGAAGCAGGCAGACCGTTACCTTGCAATGCTCGACTCCTACTACTCTTTTATTGAGGAGTACCCAGAGTCAAAGCACGCTAAAGAGCTAAACCGCTACTTTAGAGAGGCAAAGGACTATATAGACAAGAATAAAGAGAATACAGAAAACATTGAACAATAATAAATAAAAACCGTTTCAAAATGGAAATCAAGAAAAACATTCCCAACAACACGGTAACCCGCAAGCTCTCAGATTTTGATGCAGAGACAGGCAATGTCTATAAGAGCATCAATGTAATTGCACGCCGAGCAAATCAGATTTCGGCAGAACTTAAGCAGGAGCTTAACAAGAAACTCTCAGATTTTGCAACAGCCACCTCTACAACAGATACAATGGAGGAGACCTTTGAGAATCGTGAGCAGATTGAGATTTCTCGCTACTACGAGCGATTGCCAAAGCCAGCAATCATCGCAACAGAGGAGTTCCTTGATGGCGAGGTTTACTACCGCGACTCAGAGAAGTAGTATTAAGGTATGTTAAGCGGCAAACACATACTTTTGGGTGTTACGGGCAGCATAGCAGCTTATAAAGCGGCTGTGCTGTGTCGTCTGTTGCGCAATGCAGGGGCTGAGGTAAAGGTTGTAATGACCGATACGGCAAAGCAGTTTATTACACCGCTAACAATGGCAACCCTTGCCAAGAATCCTGTACTTGTGGAGTTCTTTAACCCTGAAAATGGGGAGTGGAACTCACATATCAGCTTAGGCGAGTGGGCAGACTGCTATGTTATCGCTCCAGCAACAGCAAACACCATTGCCAAGATGGCTACAGGTGTGGCAGATAACCTGTTGCTGACAACCTATCTGTCGGCACGCTGCCAGACCATTGTAGCACCTGCTATGGATTGCGACATGTTTGCCCATGTTACCACGCAATCAAATCTTAAGACCCTGCTCAGCCACGGAGTCATTATTGCAGACTCTCCTTCTGGAGAGCTTGCCAGCGGACTTACAGGCAAAGGTCGCATGGCAGAGCCTGAGCAGATTTTGCAGCTTATTATCTCAACTCTTAATCCCGAAAAAAAAAAGAGTCTTCAAGGTAAGCACTTTGTTGTAACAGCTGGTGCGACAATTGAGGCTATTGACCCTGTAAGGTATATCACAAACCACTCTACAGGTAAGATGGGCTATGCCATTGCCCGTTCTCTTGCATCGAGGGGTGCAAGGGTAACCCTTGTTTCGGGTAGAACAAACCTCGATGTGCCTAAGGGTGTGGATAGAGTCGATGTGCTTAGTGCCGAGCAGATGTACAAGGCGACTGTTGAGGCATTTGCAACTGCCGATGGTGCTGTAATGTGCGCCGCTGTGGCAGACTATACCCCTGCAACCGTCTCTGAGCATAAAATCAAAAAGTCGGATGATGATATGTCAATACCTCTTGTCCGCACAAAGGATATTGCTGCGGCATTGGGTGCAGAGAAAGGCGGCAGAGTGCTTGTCGGTTTTGCCCTTGAGAGCAATGACGGCAAAGAGAGTGCAGTAAGCAAGCTGACAAGGAAAAATCTTGACTTTATCGTCCTTAACTCCCTACAGGATAAGGGCGCAGGCTTCGGGGTAGATACAAACAAGGTAACCTTTATAGACCATAGCGGGGAGCAAACTCTGCCGCTGATGAGCAAGAGCGAGGTTGCTGAGAGAATCGTTGATAAAATAGAGAGCCTATGTTAGTCAGCCTGAGTGTCGAAAATTATGCCCTTATAGACTCTTTGGAGGTCGAATTTAATTCACACCTCAATATTATCACAGGAGAGACAGGCGCAGGAAAGAGTATCCTTTTGGGTGCCCTCTCCCTGCTTTTAGGTGCCAGAAACGAGGGTGCAGCTATTAAAGATAGCTCTCGTAACTGTGTTGTTGAGGCTCAGTTCGATATTAAGGGTCTAAATCTTGAGAGGCTCTTCGACGCTGAGGATATTGACTATGAGGATACTATTACAATCCGCAGAGTAATCACCCCAAGTGGTAAGAGTAGAGCATATATAGGCGACCAGCCTGTGCAGCTTACCACGCTTAAGGCTATTGCCGACCGTATTATAGATATACACTCGCAGCATCGCAACCTAATTCTCTCCTCAGAACAGTTCCGCCTTGAGGCACTTGATACAATATCTGGTTGCACAGCCCTGCGCAGTGATTATAACACTGCCTACGCAGCCCTTAATAGCGCAAAGGCTGCCCTTGAGAGTGCTGAAAAGAGTATTCTTGCCGCTCGCAAGGAGGAGGAGTGGCTCCGCCACCAAGTCTCAGAGCTTAAGGCTGCCCATCTTAAAGAGGATGAGGAGAGGGAGCTTGAGACAGAACTTGCTGCGCTATCAAATACCGAGGCTATTACAGATGCCTACGGTAACCTACATTTTGCCCTTACTGACGAGCAGACAGGTGTCCTGCCACAGATTGCAGAGAGACTCAAAGCTCTTAGGTCGCTTGCTGAGTGCTATCCAGATGCCAAGCAGGCAGCAGAGCGTTTAAGTTCAGTGCTTATAGAGTTGCAGGACCTTGACGCTACGGCTGAAACTGTTATTGAAAAGACCGATGCAGACCCTGAGAGGCTGGATGCAATCAATGCCCGACTTCAAACGCTCTATAATCTTAAGCTCAAACACCATGCTCAGAGCGTAGCCGAGCTGATTGAGATTTACAATCGCTATGCCGCTCAACTTGAGGGTATAGATAACGCTTCAGATACCATTGCAGCCCTTAAAGAGGAGGTTACTCTTAAATACGATGCGGCAAAGAGTATTGCAAGCAAGATTAGCGCAGCCCATAAGTCGGCAGCAGCTGAGTTTGAAAAGAGCGTTGATGCAATACTTAGCAAGGTAGGCATGCCAGATGCAAGATTTAAGGTGGGGCTTACTGAGACAGAGTTGTCAAGTGCAGGAGCAGATGCTGTAGAGTTTCTCTTCTCTGCAAATAGTGGCATAGCTCCGCGTCAGATAGACAAAATTGCTTCTGGTGGCGAGTTGTCACGAGTGATGCTTGCCCTTAAGGCTATACTTGCAAGGCAGCTTATGTTGCCAACAATAATCTTTGACGAGATTGACACAGGCGTATCGGGCAGAGTGGCAAATGCCGTTGGAGAGGTTATAGCCACACTTGCTCAGAGTATGCAGATTATCAATATTACCCACCTGCCACAGGTTGCCTCAAAGGGCGACCGCCACTTCCTTGTCTATAAGCAGAGCAGTGTGACAAATCTGCGAGTTTTGGAGGCAGATGAGCGCGTAACAGAGATTGCTAAGATGCTCTCTGGTGATATAGTTACTGATGCAGCACTTGAGCAGGCTAAAATTCTTCTTGGCAGATGATGCAAAGGGTGATATACCTTCTTGTGCTGGCTCTTACTCTATCTTGCCAGTCAAAAAGGGGGATAGATAACTCTCTTACCCCATACTACACCCCAAAATATGCCGAATCCTTCTCTATAGGCACCGACTCACTAAGTCGAAAGGTGCTTACAATCACAAACCCATACCAGAGTAGCAAGCCCTTTGAGCAGAGAGTCTATCTGCTTGAGGAGGGTCAGACTGCCCCTGCTGAGGCTATTGCGGTAAGAGTTCCAGCAGAGAGGGTGGCAGTGCTATCGTCGAGCCATGTGGCAATGCTTGATGCCGCAGGTGTCGCTGATAGAGTTGTCGGGGTATCGGGTCTGAGGTTTATTACAAATCAGAAGGTTAAAGCCACAGCTGTAGAGATTGGCTACGACTCTGCCCTTGATTTTGAGGCACTGAAGGCTGCAGGGACAGATGTTATACTGCTCTATGGTCTCTATGGCGAGGATAGTGGCACAACTTCAAAACTCAAACAGCTCGGCATACCTTATATATATATAGGGGACTATATAGAGCCCTCTCCGCTTGCAAAGGCTGAGTGGGTGGTGGCACTTGCTGCTGTGTGCGGTGTGCATAGTAGGGGAGAGGAGTATTTTAATGCCTTGGAGCTAAGATACAACGCCCTTAAAGAGCAGGCTCTAAGCTACACCTCCCGCCCAAAGGTTATGCTCAACACCCCATACCGTGATACATGGTTTATGCCATCGGTTGAGAGCTATGCTGTGCAACTTATCACAGATGCAGGTGGAGAGTATATCTACACAAAGAATACCACAGCCGAGTCGCTGCCTATATCCCTTGAGGAGGCTCTGCTGCTCGCCTCAAGTGCTGATGTGTGGATAAATGTTGGGCAGACAGCATCGCTTGCAGAGCTTAAGAGTACAAATCCTAAGTTCGCAAATATACCTGCCGTACTCTCTGGTCGTGTGTTTAACAACACCAAGCGTACAACAGCTGCTGGGGGAAGTGATTTCTGGGAGTCGGGGGCTGTAAATCCCGATATTGTGTTGCGTGATATGATAAGGTTGTTGCATACAGACCCATGTGCAGATTCGCTTTATTACTACAAAAGGCTTGAATAATGAAAAATCGTACAACACTACTATTTGTACTCCTCTCGCTGCTTACGGTGGCACTCTTCCTATGCGATATTGCTGTAGGAAGTGTCTCTATATCTGTCCGTGAGATTATAGACATCCTCTGTGGCGCAAGTAGCGACCAGACCATGCGCAGCATTGTAATAGAGATACGCCTTGTCAAGGCTATAGTGGCTCTGCTTGCAGGTGTGGCACTATCTCTGTCGGGTCTTCAGATGCAGACTCTCTTCAGTAACCCACTTGCAGGACCCTATGTGCTTGGAGTAAGCGCAGGAGCGAGCTTTGGCGTGGCACTCTTCCTACTTGGTGCGCCGCTCGTTGGACTATCTGCCTCTCCGCTGCTATCGGCTATAGGTACAGCAGGTGCTGCATGGATTGGCGCGGCGGCGGTGTTGCTTATTGTCATTATTCTCTCTAAGCGCATCAAAGATATTATGGTTATCCTTATCTTAGGTATGATGCTCTCCTCAGCCCTTGGCGCAATAGTGGAGATTTTGCAATACCTAAGCAATGAGGCTGCCCTAAAGTCGTTTGTAGTATGGACTATGGGCTCACTTGGCGAGGTAACTCTTAATCAGCTCTCTATCATTGTTCCTGTAATAGTCACAGGCGTTGTTCTTGCCATAATGGCTATAAAACCGCTCAACATAATGCTCCTTGGCGAGAACTATGCAAAGACCTCTGGCATCAATCTATCCGCCACCCGCGCCTTAGTCTTTGCCTCTACAACACTCTTAGCGGGAACAGTAACCGCCTTCTGCGGACCTGTGGGCTTTGTAGGTCTTGCCGTGCCGCATATTGCAAGGATGATATTCCGCACAGCCGACCATAGAGTTCTTCTGCCTGCCTCGGCGATAATCGGCTCGGCAATGATGCTTATTGGCGACAGCCTTGCCAAGATTTTGCTGTTGCCGATAAATACAATAACCGCACTTATGGGTATTCCAATAGTGGTCTATATAGTAACTCGTAACCGTAACCTGCTGCAATGATACGCCTCGAAGATATAACCCTTGCCTACGGGTCAAAGATTTTGGCTCAAGATGTAAATACGCTCTTTCCACGAGGCACAATGACGGCTCTTGTTGGTCGCAACGGAGCAGGAAAGAGTACGCTGTTGCGTGCTATGACAGCCATAGAGGCTCCAAAGTCGGGTCGTGTGCTGATTGATGATGGCAGTAGTATCTTTGCCCTGAGTTATGAGCAGCGAGCACGACTCCTCTCCTTTGTAGGTACGCAGCGTGTAAGGGTAGCCAATATGCTATGCCGCGATGTTGTGGCGACAGGTCGCGCGCCATATACCAATTGGGTAGGTACAATGCAGAGCTGCGATAAACAGATTGTTGAGGAGGCTCTTGCAGCTGTAGGTATGAGCAGTTTTGCCACTCGCAGCATAGATACCCTCTCTGATGGCGAGTGCCAGCGAATAATGATTGCCCGCGCACTTGCACAGCAAACACCTGTAATACTGCTTGACGAGCCGACAGCATTCCTTGACATCCCAACACGCTTTGAAATCTGCCGCCTGCTCTCTCAGCTTGCCCATACACAGGGTAAAACAATCGTATTCTCTACACACGATATAGACGCTGCACTGCCCGTGTCAGACTTTATCGCCGTACTCGACAAAGGCGCACTAACCCTCCACCCCGCCAACACCGCAAAAGAGGTCATCTGCTCACTGTTTGAGCTGTGATGTTGTTCATAGTACCGCAGCTTTTTGAAAAAAGCTGCACCAAAAACTTTCGGAGAAACTCCGTTTCTCTTGTGCGTTGCGGATTTAGGATAGCCTGCGGCTATTACAATAAAAGAATAGAGACCTTTCACTTTCAAGTAAACTTGAGCGAAGGGCTCTATTCTTTTATCGCACCAACTCCGTTGGTTGTCCCTAAATCCGAGTACAGCTAAACTTAGTCTGTTCCGTTAGCGCGCTCACTAATCTCCCTAATCTCGTTAACCTCCTTAAACTCCCTATTTGTCGTTTCCTGAAATAGGTTGACAGTATAGTCTTGATACAAGGATAAAAGTTA
>CAZIPR010000015.1:0-40718 GCA_964541245.1 uncultured Alistipes sp. | reverse complement strand
TAACGCAAAGGTAATAATTTCCACATTCGTCCCACTGGAATTTTACAGTGAGCCGAAAAATCTGCGCTTTTCTTGTATGACTACGGCACTCCCTCGCTGATGTTGCTGCGCAACATTCAAATCCCTCTATCTTTGAGCATTAAGGGGTACAAGGGATGGGCGTTAAGCGTAGCAGACCATAGGTCTGCGCAGTAGCCAAACCTTCTCTCCGCTGCAAACAGGCAGGTGGCTGATTCCAGCCACATGTTTTGTTTTTTGTCTGTTTGTGAGCAAGCTCCCACATCCCCAAAACAAAACAACGGATTGCTGAGCAATCCTGCCTGTTTGAGCATTGATAGATGATTCTCACTTTGTGTGGTTAGCTCGGTCGTGTATTCCCGCACCATACAAGAGAAATCTGCGCTTTTCTTGTATGACTACGGCACTCCCTCGCTGATGTTGCTGCGCAACATCCAAATCCATCTCTGTTCTCAAACAGTCAGATGCCGATTTGGGGGCTTCTGTGTTATTGGAGTTTCTTCTGGGAGGGTCTTTTTGGAAAGAAAAAGAGAGTTGCGCGTGAAAAAATTATTGCGAAATGTCTGAAAAATAGTCAAAATCGGCTAAATAGAGTAATAAAATAGCAATGTTAGCTGAATTTATTTCTCTTTTCGTGTTTAATTTAAGAAATTTTTATTACTTTTGCGCAATGATATTACAACACACGCAGTTACAATGAAGGGTAGAGTTAAATGGTTTGATAGCAAAAAAGGCTTCGGCTTTTTGATTTGCGAAGATGGCAAAGAGGTTTTTGTCCATTTCTCAGGCATTGTTAAGGATGGCTTCAAGTCGCTCAACGAGGGTCAGTGCGTTGAGTTTGAGATTGAGCCTGTTGACCGTGGAGAGCAAGCTATTGGCGTAACGGTAATTGAGACCGCCGAATAGCTTAGTCGTTTTGACCCAACACTAACACAAGCTACCCCGAAAGGAATCCTTTCGGGGTAGCTTGTGTGTTAGAGATATAGAGGTTTTATTCTACTTTTTCAACCATTTATCAGTTAACCATTGACGGATTGGTAGGTCATAGAGCTTTAGAGAGGCGTATGCGATGGCAATAGCAAGGATAAAGCAGCCTACGCAGACCATGATATGTGCATACTGTGGCGCGTCAGGATGTGACCAGCACCAATTCATCTGCATATACATCAGCGGATAGTGCGTGATGTATAGTGGGTAAGATATTTCGCCCAAGAAGTTGCATACTTTTGTGCTTTTTGCTCCCTTGATAGTGCTACCTGCACCGATTGTAACCACTAATGGGAAGAGTAGTAGAATACAGGTAGCGTTATACACCCCATTTAAGATACACCCCTCGCCACCGACGCATGGTGTAGAGAATAGTAATACAAGAGCAAGAGAAGACCACCAGAAACCGTTTTTAATAGTGATAAATCTGCCGATGCGAGAGACAAGTAGTCCGCTTAAGAACGGGTAAAATAGACGAGTAAGACCAATATAAACCTGCTCAGGGGTAAGGCTCCAACCGCCTATGACGGTGTATATCTGGGCATTACGCGCCTGAGTAAGTAGCCCAAAAATGTTCCAATTAAGGCAAATATCAAGCGTACAGAGTGCAGCTAAAGCGGTTAGTATGCCAAGGGCAAACTTTGGCAGTCGCCTAAATATAAGGGCGTAGAGAATATTTGCCACATACTCCCAAGTAAGAGACCAATTTGGACCATTAAAAGAGTTCATCTCTCCCCAGCCTCGAATATCCATCTTTAGTCCGCAAGGAATCATAAGACAGCCCATAATAAATGCCAGAAGCACTTTCCAGCCTGGAACATGCCCTATGAGTTGAAAACCCTCGCCTTGCCCAAACAGGTAAAGACAAGCACCTATCACTGTTCCCATGATGACCATGGGATGTAGTCTTACAAGTCGTCGCTTAAAGAACGCCCAGGTGCTCATTTTGTTCCATCTATCATCATAAGCATAGCCTACAACAAAACCAGATAGTACAAAGAAGAAATCTACAGCCAAATAGCCATGATTTATCAGCTGATGAGCAGGCGAAACGGAGTAGGTCTCAAGCAGATGAAATAGCACAACAAGTATAGCGGCAACACCTCTTAGACCGTCAAGAATCTCATATCTCGGTTTTGAATCTAAGTATATATTATTGTTCATACTCTATAATATATAAAAAGGCAAGAATCCTTATCCTTGCCTTTTTGTTGACTTTATATGAATTTACTCGTACTTAACAACAACAGTTCTGAAGCCGCGTTTGTCGCCAGAAGTGTTATTTACTGAGAACATAACATATACCTTGTTGTCGATGACTTTGATGCCAGCAATATCTGCGTAGCCCTTAGGTGTGATGCCGAGGGTCTCAAGCAGGTATTGGTCGAAAACGCACTGTATGCGGCGTTTTGTAAGAACAACATGACCTGCATGGTCATAGACAGTGATAAATGCTTTGCTTGGACCATTTTTCATGTCGCCCTTATTATGCTCGCCCTCAACGAAATATACATAGTCCTTATCAACATCCCATGCTCTGAAAGTGTAGAAGTTAACATCCTTTGCAGGGTCGGCAGTCTCCTTATCAGGCTTTGCAATGACAAAAGAGCTGATACTCTCAAGGGTTGTAAGGTCTTTAGCCTTAATGGTACGGGTTACAACCTGCTCCTCATCGCCTACAATCTCGCCCTTGTATGTAGTCTTAACCTTAACATCGGTGTTGTCCAAAGCGCGAGCCTCTGCAAGGTTGTAGAGGTTGATTGTCACAACGCCACCCTTCTGTGTTGCAACGCCCAAAACATTGGCAGCTGGGTTTACAGCAGGGTAGCAGTAGTATGCACCACCCATGTAGTAGGTCTCGCCTGCATAGCCATCATTAAGCTCAGCTCCAACCTCAAATGGTACGCGAGAGACGGTGCGGGTATAGCCGTATGCTTTATGTTTCTTGGTCTTAGTACCGTTACTGCCAATCCAGATATAATCTTTGCCATCCTCGCCATGCTCAAGAGCCAAACTATTAGCATTGCCGAAGTAGCGGAGGGTCATAGTCTCACGCTTGCCATCTTTGCGGCGTACAATGTAGTTCTCATGTACCTTTGTAAGACCTGGCTTATACTGTGCAACATTACCTGGCTGTGAGAAGTACATTGTCTGCTCGTCAGCTGAAATGGCAAAACCCTGAGTGGCACGGTGTGCTGTCTTAAGTGCAACGCCCTTTGTGAGAAACTGTGACTCTTTGGTCATCTTGGTCATCTTTGACACTGTAATCAGACGAGGGTCAGTAACCTTCTCTTTCTTAGCCTTTGATTTCTTGGCTTTCTGAGCAGATGCAGGCAGAACAACTCCCACAACAAGCAGTGCTGTAAGGGCTACTGCTACAAATCTCTTTGCAAAATGAAGTTTCATAGTAGTTATTAGTCTAATTAGTTATACTACAAAGTTAGGTTATTTTTTTCAATTTTCAACTTTTCTTTCAAAAACTTACCTGTATAGCTCTCTTTGTTGGCTATAATTTGGCTAAGAGTGCCCTCTGCAACGACTTTTCCGCCACCCGCACCGCCATTTGGACCTATATCTATAATATGGTCGGCAACCTTGACCACATCAAGGTTATGTTCGATGACAATTACCGTATTACCCCTGTCTGCGAGCTTCTCAAGCACAGAGAGCAACTGGCGAATATCCTCAAAGTGGAGACCTGTTGTCGGCTCATCAAGAATATAGAGGGTTTTGCCTGTATCCTTCTTAGATAGCTCTGAGGAGAGTTTTATACGCTGACTCTCGCCACCCGAAAGGGTAGTACAAGGCTGTCCGAGGGTAAGATATCCCAAGCCTACATCTTGAATAGCCTTGAGTTTGCTGTGTATAGCAGGTATGGCTGCAAAAAACTCTACAGCAATATTGACAGTCATATTGAGTACATCGTTTATACTCTTACCCTTATACCTAACTTCAAGGGTCTGGTGGTTGTAACGATTACCTCCGCATGCTTTGCACTTTACATATACATCTGGCAGAAAGTTCATCTCAATACTCTTTACACCTGCGCCCTTGCACTCCTCACAGCGACCTCCGCGCACATTGAAAGAGAATCTGCCCGCCTTAAATCCACGCGCCTGCGCATCTGGGGTAAGCTCAAAGAGGCGGCGTATGTCGCTAAATACATTTGAGTATGTTGCAGGGTTGCTCCTTGGCGAGCGACCTATAGGCGACTGGTCTATAACCACAAGTTTGTCTATAGCCTCAAGACCCTCAATTGCATCGTACTCAAGTGGGCGCGACAGTGAGCGGTAGAGCCTCTGGGAGATAATCGGCACAAGGGTCTGGTTGATAAGTGTACTTTTGCCTGAGCCGCTAACGCCCGTAACGCATATAAATTTACCAAGCGGGAAGCTGACATCTATACCCTTCAGATTATTGCCCCTCGCACCACGGATTGTAATTCTCTCGCCATTGCCTTCACGCACCCTCTCTGGAATCTCAATCTTTCGTCTGCCAGCAAGGTAGTCGGCTGTAATACCTTGAGAGTGTAAAATATCATCAAAGCTGCCTGCTGCAACAATATGTCCGCCACGGCGACCCGCTTTAGGTCCAACATCGACAATAAAGTCGGCAGAGCGCATCATATCCTCGTCATGCTCTACAACAATAACTGAGTTACCTGCATCACGAAGCTCTTTAAGTGTTGAGATAAGTCGCTGATTATCCCTCTGGTGCAGACCAATGCTCGGCTCGTCAAGGATGTAGAGTACATTGACAAGTTTTGAGCCTATCTGTGTGGCAAGGCGTATTCGCTGACTCTCGCCGCCAGAGAGCGATTTTGAGGCTCTGGAGAGGGATAGATAGCCCAAACCCACATCTACAAGAAAGCGGAGCCTCTCGCGTATCTCTTTGACAATCTCGGCGGCAATTTTCCTCTGATTTGAGGTAAGATGCCTCTCTACTGAGCCAAACCATACACTAAGCTCGTTAATAGACATATCTGAGAGCTGCGCGATATTTTTATCTGCTATTCTAAACTGCAAAGACTCCTTTTTTAGACGCGAGCCACCGCACTCTGAACATTTGCGGTAGAGGACAAATTGGTCTCTCCACTTCTCGCCATGACGACTATACTCCTCGTCTGAGGTTACGGCGTTGATATACTCGGCAATGCCCTCCCAACTGCGCATCTGCACACCTCGCTGGTAGGAAAAATCTGCAAGGTCAACCATAAGCGGCTCTACCTCGCCATAGAGAATAGCGTGCAGACCCTCCTCTGAAATATCAGAAATAGGGGTGTCAACCGTAAAGCCGTACCTCTTGCCCAAGGCAAGTATAGTTGCAAAAATAAGATTGTCTTTCTGTTTGCCAAGTGGAGCAATGCCTCCCTCTTTGATTGTAAGGCTTCTATCTGGCACAACCTTCTCCATATCAAACACACTCTCCTCGCCAAGACCGTTACAGTGTGGGCAAGCTCCCTTTGGAGAGTTGAAAGAGAAGGTGTAAGGCTCAGGGTCCTCAAAGGCGATACCCGTTGTAGGGCACATCAGATGGCGAGAGTAGTAGCGCATGCTATCATCTGTATAGTCATGCAGAGCCATAGTGCCCTTGCCCTGGGTCATAGCATCGCCAATAGAGCGCATCATACGCTCACGCATATCCTCGCTAACGGCAAAACGGTCAACTACAAGCTCTATAGAGTGGGTCTTGTAGCGGTCAAGCCTCTCTGTGGCTGAAAACTCGCGTATAGTACCATCAATACGAGCATAGATATATCCACGCTTAGAGAGAGAGTCAAACAGCTCGCGGTAGTGACCCTTACGCTCGCGCACAACAGGGGCAAGCAGTGCTATGCGTTTACCTGCAAACTGTTCCATGATAAGGTCACAAATCTGAGCGTCGGTATAGTGGACCATCTTCTCATTTGTGGCTGGGGAGTAGGCTGTAGATACGCGGGCAAATAGCAGTCGCATAAAGTCGCCAATTTCGGTAACAGTACCTACTGTAGAGCGCGGATTTTTGTTTGTTGTCTTCTGCTCAATGGCAACTACAGGGCTAAGACCAGAGATTTTATCCACATCTGGTCGCTCCATAGAGCCGATAAACTGACGGGCGTAGGTCGAAAAGGTCTCCATATAACGGCGTTGACCCTCGGCATAGATGGTGTCAAAGGCGAGCGAGCTTTTGCCACTGCCTGACAGACCCGTTATTACAACAAGTGAGTTTCGAGGTATCTCAAGGTCTATATTTTTGAGGTTATGCACCCTTGCACCCTCGATTTTTATCTTTTGATTCATCAATTATACTTTTCAGAGACTGACTTAGTATTATTCGCACACCCTTGTCATTAGCTGTGCAAAAATGTCATGCAATGATATAAACCCAACCAAATCGGCAAAACAGATAAGAACAATAACCAGCGTAAAGCCCTTTATAAATCTCTTGCCTAAGTAGGCAGCATAGTGCGATGCAAGAAATGAACCGATAATATTCCCCACACCGTGCGGGATACCAAATAGGTAGTCAATCTGCCCGTTAATTATAAAGACTGCAAGCGAGAAGGGGGTGGCAACAAATATCACAAAGTTTTTTATTGCATTTGCTGTCATAAGGTCCATACGCATCGCCCACAGAGTGATTGCAAGGATTAGGTAGCCAATACCAATGTAAATATAGCCACCATAGAAGCCTATGCCAAGAAATAGCAGGTAGTGCCAGGCTTTGATATCAAGATTGTGACCCTCTCTAATCTTTATCCAGTTGTCAAATATGATGTAGAGCAGTATTACAACAAGTATCACACCAAAGCATATCCTAAAAACCCTGTCGTCAATATGCGTAGCCACAAGCGAGCCTGCAATATTGCCTATAATCACAGGAATTGAGAGCAGCAGACCATGGCGCAGGTTGAACATGCCCTTGCGGATAAAGGTTACAGTGGCTGTGAAGTTTTGCAGAAAGACAGCTATTCGGTTAGTTCCGTTGGCAATGGTTATAGGTAGTCCCAAGGCGGTAAACATTGTGACCGAGACCACAGAGCCTCCGCCAGCAAGTGTGTTTATCGCACCTACAATAACGCCCGAAACAACTAAAATTAGTGTAATACTCCAATCAAGCTCCATAACCCTCTCTCTATTTTCAAAACTCAAAAATACAAAATATTTCGGAAAGTTGCAATGTTTTGATTATTTTTGCAACGAATATTGGAAATAAGTTGAAACTATGAAGGTAGGAGAGATTCAGAGGCTTACAGTAAATAGACTATCCGACTACGGATTGTACCTTGCAGACGAACAGGGCAATGAGGCACTGTTGCCAAATAGGTATGTATCACTGTCACAGAAGGTTGGCGATAGTGTTGAGGTGTTTATCTACCACGATTCGGAGGATAGAATAACCGCTACGACCGACACCCCGACAATTACAGCGGGCAAGGTTGCTTGGATGAAGGTGGTTGATAAGAATATCCACGGAGCCTTCCTTGATTGGGGTGTTGCTGGCAAAGACCTGTTCTTACCAAACCGTAATCAGCAGGGTGGCATAGTTATTGGCAAGAGCTACCCGATATATATGTATGTTGACGATGTTACAGGTCGTTGCGTGGCGACAAATAAGCTCAAGAGCTTTGTCAATAACGACGATATTGTGACCGTTGCTAAGGGTCAGCAGGTAGATATCCTTGTAGTCTCAGAGAGTGAGATTGGCTATAGAGTTATTGTCGAAAACCGCCATTGGGGCATGCTCTATAAGAATCAGATATTCAGACCATTAGCCTTGGGCGAGAGAACTACAGCCTATGTTGTTAAGGTTACAGAGGAGCGCAGAATTGACCTATCTTTGCAACGCCGTGGCTATGTTCAGGTTAAGGACTCTGCCTCTCAGCTCTATGATGCTATCGTGGCGGCTGGTGGGGAGCTGCAACTCTCTGATAACTCTTCTCCAGAAGAGATACAGCAGCAGTTGCAGATGAGCAAAAAGCTCTTCAAACGCTCTTTAGGCGTACTTCTGAGTCACAATAAGGTAGTGGCAACTGATAAGTCAATAAAGATTGTAAAGTAGATGGCAAAACTTGTGACAGCCGAGAGGGTATCGCGTGATACTTCCGATAACTATGTCTTCCAACGCTCGTTGCTGGCGTATAGCCACGCCGCAGAGTTGATTAGTGGCACTGTGCTTGAGATAGGCACGGGTACGGGTTATGGTGTGGAGTTGCTTGCTCCAAAGTGTAACAAGTTTGTAACAGTTGACAAGTTCTTAACGCCTCTGCCAGAGGCGGATAATGTAGAGCAGCACCAGATGACCGTACCGCCTATCGGCTTTGAGAGCAACAGCTTTGATTTTGTGGTCTGTTTTCAGGTTATAGAGCATATCAAGAGGGATTTTGACTTTGTTCGTGAAGTGCATAGGGTACTGCGCCCAGGTGGTAAATTCATCGTCTCCACTCCTAATGCTCCCATGTCTCTGACTCGCAATCCTTGGCATGTGAGAGAATATACGGCAGACGAACTGCAAAACCTACTTAGCACAAGTTTTGACACTATTGACAGGGCAGGAGTTGTTGGTAATAGTGCCATTATGGAGTATTATGAGAAAAATCGAGAGGGGGTAAAGAGAATCACTCGCTTTGATATCCTCGACCTCCAGCACCGCCTCCCACGACAACTACTCCAGATTCCCTACGATATCCTAAATCGCATCAATCGCCGCCGCCTCCTAAAGCAAAACCAGGAACTTACCCTTGGTATTACCATGGCAGACTACTCTATAGTTCCACAGACAGATAATTGCTTTGATTTACTGTTTGTTGCCACAAAATAACTATTTTAGCGTGATAGCGGGGTATTTCCTGCCGCTAACCCAAAAAATCAGCAATGGGCGGTACATTTAAGTACAGCCCATCGCTGTTTTTTTTGTGCCGAGCGTTGTAAATACCCCACTCTGACGCTAAAATACGGTACTTTAATTTGGCGCGCGGTTTTTTTTTAGGGTCATTAAGGACTCTAGAGTCTCTAGTGACACTAAGGTCTGCGCGCAAAAGTTCAAGGGATTCGATGTCCCGAAGAACTTTTCTGTTTCGCTCCCTAAATTCCTTAAAATTCCCTAATCTCCTTAAAATCCATATAATTTTTTTCGCGCTTTCCCTTACTGACTGACGGCGCAAAAAGTGGCGACAAGTAGGGAGATTAACGAGATTAGGGAGATTAGCGAGCGTGCTAACGGTACAGACTAAGTTTAGCTGTTTTCGGATTTAGGGACTGCCACCGCAGGTGGTACGATAAAAGAATAGAGCCCTCACTCAAGCTCGCTTGAAAGTGAAAGGGCTCTATTTTTTATCGTATAGCCTTTAGGCTATCCTAAATCCGTATCAACCACAAGAGAAACGAAGTTTCTCCGAAAGTCTTTTGGGTCACTTTTCTTCAGAAAAGGGACGGTACTCTATTCTCGCCAGTGGTTAGGGTGGATGATGTGGGTTAGGAATGAGCGGAAGAAGGATGAGATTACGCTATCTTTATACACCATCTTCTGTTTCCATGTATGGGCAAATCGGCGGCGGAGGCGGAAAGTCCACCCTTTGATAAAGTTTTTAGGTATAAGGTTTACCTTGTAGAGCAATACATCTTCAAAAGCCTTTGCTACCACTGTTGTATCCTCTGCAAGAGATGCTGCATATTGTTCAGGCATACCTAAATACTCTACGCACATAGAGTTAAGAGCCTTGATAAATGGCAGACAACCAAAATTATCAGCCACGCTAAGTAGCTTCTGCCAATCCACATCCTTGCCATAGTGCTTTAGGAATAGAGCCCAATCTGTCAGGTGGCGCAATGAGATAGAGTCGGCTGCAAAGTGTGCCCCTGCATGCATAATAAGAAACAGTGCATTGAGGTTTGCGCCAGGGGTATAGAGCTGTGTACCCTCTATGTCAACAGTTAGAGGTGCTTCAGTCTCCGATAACTCCTTCAGATAACACTCTATTGTAGCCTTTGAGCTGCGGGAGTGCTGCTCTATAAAGTCGTAGTGGTTTTCTACCATCACATCGTTTATGTAGAAAACGGTGTGATGGTGGTGCGCCTCGTTTATCTTAATATTGTACTTCTCACTTAAGATTTTGTCCGCCTCTCTCTGACGACCAAAGAGCCAAATATCCACATCACTGCATGGGCGATGTTTTGGAGTAGGGTAGAGCTGTGCAAGACCTATGCCCTTGAGAATCATGGTCTTAATGCCATGCTCGGCATATATTGTTGCGAGTTTTATGGCTACTTTTACCTTAAGGTTGTACTCTCTTTCTACCTTGTCTGTAGAGGAGATAAAGCGCATCTTTACAGCTCTTGGAATAGCGATTTTTTCAGCTACAATAACATCCAAAAGCAGAGCGCACACTCCCGACCTTAGCGAGAGAGCGTGTACTTCAAGCCACTGCTCAGCTGTTAGACTCTCTAAAGCCTCTCTATTCAGAGCAGAAGAGTCGTTCCATAGAGCGACTCTTAAAAGTTGAGAAATTATCTGACTTGTATTCATTATCTTTTTAGTGTTCTTCCTGGGTATGCCTCAAGTGCCTTAGCAAGGACTATCAGAGCCTTTTGCAGCTCCTTTTTCTCCAAAACATAGGCAATTCTGACCTCATCCCTGCCTAAGCCCTCCTCGGAGTAGAAACCCGATGCAGGGGCAAGCATCACTGTCGCACCCTCATACTCAAACTCCTTGAGACACCACTCGCAGAAGCGGTCTGAGTCATCTATCGGCAACCTTACAACGGTGTAGAAAGCACCCATAGGGATAGGAGAATAGACTCCGTCAATCTTATTCAGCCCGTCAATAAGACAGTTTCTGCGTTCAATATACTCCTCGTAGGTCCTTATGGCGTACGAGCGCGGTGCATCCAAAGATGCCTCGGCAACAATCTGTCCGAGTAGCGGAGGACTCAGACGAGCCTGACAGAACTTCATCACAGCGGCTCTGAGGGCTTTGTTTTTGGTAATAAACGCACCAATTCTAATTCCGCACTCTGAGTAACGCTTTGATACAGAGTCTATAAGCACCACATTTTGCTCAATACCCTCAAGATGACAAGCCGAGATGTAAGGGGAGCCTGTGTAGATAAACTCACGATATACCTCGTCAGAGAAGAGGAATAGGTCATGCTTCTTTACAAGGTCACGGATTCTGTTCATCTCCTTGCGAGTGTAGAGATAGCCTGTTGGGTTGTTTGGGTTGCAGATAAGAATGCCCCTTGTTCTCTCGTTTATCAGCTCCTCAAACTTCTCTACTGCTGGCAGAGCAAAACCCTCGTCTATGGTTGAGGTTATTGGACGAATAACCGCTCCAGCAGAGACTGCAAAAGCCATATAGTTTGCATACGCTGGCTCTGGAACGATAATCTCGTCGCCAGGATTAAGACACGACATAAATGCAAACAGCACAGCCTCAGAGCCACCCGAAGTGATAATTATATCCTCTGCAGAGAGCTTAATCTGATATTGGTCGTAATACCCAACAAGTTTCTCTCTTAAAGAGAGAAAACCGTCACTTGGACTATACTCCAAGATTTTGCGGTCAACCTGTTTTAGTGCCTCCAAACCCTCTTTTGGAGTCTCAATATCTGGCTGACCGATATTAAGATGATAAACCTTTGTGCCACGCTTTTTTGCAGCATTTGCAAGCGGTGCAAGTCGCCTAATAGGCGATGCTGGCATAAGCTCGGCTCTAACAGAAATCTTTGGCATACCTACTAATCTACTTCGATAAAACAACACTCTATGCCGACGCGTTTGAGAAGCTCAAGACCATCTTCACAGCGATATTTTTCGCCATAGACAACCCTCTTGATTCCAGCCTGAATAATGAGCTTTGAACACTCAATACATGGCGAGGCTGTGATGTAGAGCGTTGCGCCATTGCAATTGTTGGCACTCTTAGCCACCTTGGTAATAGCATTTGCCTCTGCATGCAGAACATAGGGCTTTGTCTGCCCCATATCATCCTCGCAGATATTCTCAAAGCCCGAAGGGGTACCGTTGTAGCCGTCAGAGATAATCATCTTATCCTTGACAATAAGCGCACCTACCTGACGGCGCACGCAGTATGAGTTCTCTGCCCAGATGCGCGCCATCTTAAGATAGCGAATATCAAGCTGTCGCTGCTTCTCCTCTGCGTAGCCCATACTATTTACCGTGACAGTGTTTGTACTTCTTACCGCTACCGCATGGACAAGGGTCGTTTCTGCCCACCTTCTTCTCTACATGTATCGGTGCTGGCTTGCTCTTCTCTGCCTGACCTGCAGCCGATGCAGCTGCCATGCGAGAAGCTTGGAGCTTGTTTACATCAACCTTTGCCTTGCTGTGGCGAGCCTGCTGTATAGCCTCTGGATTCTGCTGCTGCACAGGAACATACGCCTTGTTTATTACAGCAAGTACATCACGGTTAATCTTCTCAAGCATCTTAGAGAACAGACCGAAAGACTCAAACTTGTAGATAAGCAGTGGGTCCTTCTGCTCGTATGATGCATTCTGTACACTCTGACGCAGGTCATCCATCTCTCTTAGATGCTCTCTCCAAGCATCGTCAATCATTGTAAACATTACAATCTTAGAGAACATGCGGAAAATCTCTGCTCCGTCTGTATCTTTACACTTCTGAAGATTTACAGGTACATTGTAGCCCAAGTGACCATTGGTCAGAGGGAAGTACATATTGCCCTCAAGGTTATCTTTACGCTGTTCGTAAATCTGTGTCATAACAGGGCGTACAGTATCTGCTACAGCCTTTGCACGGCGAGCGTAGAGTGCCTGTAGGTCTGCTACAATCAACTCTACCAACTCAGCACGCTTTGCCTTCTCGTATGTAGCCTGGTCGAAAGATGGCTGCATACCCACCTCGCGGATAAGCTCAAAGCTGAAGCTCTCGAAGTCATCCCCCTCGTGGTTGTTCATAAACGCCTCTGCGTAGTCGTACATCAGGTTGTTGAGGTCAATCTCAATTCTCTCTCCATGCAGAGCGTGGCGACGACGAGTGTAGATAACCTCACGCTGAGAGTTCATAACATCGTCATATTCAAGCAGTCTCTTACGGATGCCAAAGTTGTTCTCCTCAACCTTCTTCTGCGCACGCTCAACAGTCTTAGACATCAAGCTCGACTCAATAGCCTCGCCATCCTGAAGACCCATCTTGTCCATCATAGCAGCAATACGGTCTGAGCCGAAAAGACGCAGCAAATCGTCCTCAAAAGAGACAAAGAAACGGCTTGAACCTGGGTCTCCCTGACGACCGCTTCGACCTCGCAGCTGACGATCGACACGACGAGACTCGTGACGCTCAGTACCGATAATGGCAAGACCACCAGCAGCTTTAACCTCCTCTGTGAGCTTAATATCTGTACCACGACCTGCCATGTTAGTTGCAATGGTAATTTGTCCTGGACGACCTGCCTCTGCAACAATCTGAGCCTCAAGCTGATGCTGTTTTGCATTGAGGACATTGTGCTTAAGACCGCGAATCTTGAGCATGCGGCTCAAAAGCTCTGAAATCTCAACCGATGTTGTACCTACAAGCACTGGACGACCCTCTGCAACAAGTCGCTCAATCTCTGCAATTACAGCGTTGTACTTCTCGCGCTTGGTCTTGTAAATTACATCGTCTTGGTCGTTACGAGCAATAGGCTTATTTGTAGGAATTACTACAACATCGAGTTTGTAGATGTTCCAGAACTCTGAAGACTCAGTCTCGGCAGTACCTGTCATACCACCCAACTTGTGGTACATACGGAAGTAGTTCTGTAGTGTGATAGTTGCAAAGGTCTGTGTTGCAGCCTCAACCTTTACACGCTCCTTAGCCTCAATTGCCTGATGCAGACCATCTGAGTAACGGCGACCGTCAAGAATACGACCTGTCTGCTCATCAACAATCTTAACTTTGTTATCCATGACAACATACTCCACATCCTTCTCAAACATAGAGTATGCCTTCAGAAGCTGATGTACAGTGTGTACTCTTTCGGACTTTGTTGAGTATTCGGTTATCAGCTCGTCTTTCTTCTGAGCCTTCTCCTCAAGTGTTAGCTCTTGCGCCTCAAGCTCAGCAATCTCTGCACCAATATCTGGCAGGACAAAGAAACCATCCTCCTTGAAGTAGCGAGACAGTGCCTCGTGACCCTTGTCGGTAAGCTCTACAGAGTTCATCTTCTCGTCAATGACAAAGTAGAGTTCGTCTGTAATCTCTGGCATACGACGGTTGTTGTCTGCCATGTAGATATTCTCGGTCTTCTGCATCTGTACCTTGATACCCTGCTCAGAGAGGAACTTGATAAGAGCCTTATACTTTGGCAGACCCTTGTAGGCGCGGTACATAAGGATTCCCGCCTCGTCCATCTTGCCCTCGGCAGCGAGTTTTCTTGACTCGGTAACCAGCGCAGTTACAAAATCCTTTTGCAGATTGTAAAGATACTGAATAGCAGGGCAATACTGCTCAAACATCTGATCCTCGCCCTTTGGTACAGGTCCAGAGATGATGAGCGGTGTTCGAGCATCGTCAATAAGCACTGAGTCAACCTCATCGACAATGGCAAAGTGGTGTTTTCTCTGCACAAGGTCTAATGGCGAAGAAGCCATGTTGTCACGCAGGTAGTCAAAACCGTACTCATTGTTTGTACCGAAGGTAATATCGGCAAGATATGCCTTTCTACGAGCCTCAGAGTTTGGCTGATGCAAATCTATACAGTCAACAGACAGACCGTGGAACTGATACATAGGACCCATCCACTCGGCATCACGACGAGCCAGATAGTCATTGACAGTTACCATGTGTACACCCTTGCCAGCAAGCGCATTGAGGAATACAGGCAGCGTCGCTACAAGGGTCTTACCCTCTCCTGTAGCCATCTCGGCAATCTTGCCCTTGTGAAGCACAACACCACCAAAGAGCTGTACATCGTAATGTACCATATCCCACTTGATGTCGTTTCCACCAGCAGTCCAGTGTGTAGAGTATATCGCTTTGTCGCCCTCAATTGTTATAAAATCTTTTGTGGCAGCAAGGTCACGGTCAAAATCGTTTGCAGTAACCTCAACAACCTCGTTTTGAGCAAAACGGCGGGCTGTATCCTTCATAATGGCAAACGCCTCTGGAAGAATCTGGTCAAGCACAGTCTCAATCTTCTCGTCTATGCGCTTTACAGTCTGCTCTATATCCTTTGAAATCTTCTCCTTCTCAGAAACCTTAATCTCTGGCTTCTCAAGGCGAGCTTTCTGCTCTACAATATGCGCCTCGTCTGCGGCAATAAACTCAGCAATCTGCCTCTTCAGAGCTGCACTTCTGCTACGCAATTCATCATTTGAGAGCTTCTCAATCTGAGGATATATCTCCTTGATTTTGCGCAAGTATGGCTCAACCTCTTTGCGGTCTTTGTCGGCTTTGCTGCCGAATAAAAGTTTAATGATGTTTGATAAAATATCCATTTTTCTAACTAATTTAATCACATATAATATACAATGCGCGCAAAGATAGTGAAAAGTCTGAAAACCACCAAAAAATTATCACGAAAACAACATAACTGCGACTAATAGGAGGGGTGCTTTAATCGGGGCGCGTGCCTTAATGGCAGAGAATAACAGCGCGCAATAAAGTTCAAGGGATTCGATATCCCGCAGAACTTTTGCTATACTGCTCATTAAATTCCCTAATCTCGCTAATCTCCTTAAACTACCTTCTGCGAAGCAGAAAGTCAGCGTAGGCTCGATGCCTATGCTGACTTTTTTTGCGCCACCCTTACTGACCAACAGCACCAAAAGCAGACGGTACTGCGTAGCCCATTAGATTATCGTGCGGTTGATATAGTGCGAGATTTTGACCTTTAGCTGGTTAAGGGTGGCGAGCTCTTTGACAATCTCTTCGGCTCGGCTATCGCTTGCGCCACTTGCCAGCTCTGCGTGCAGCTCGTCAATGCGGGCGACAATCATCCTTGATTTGTATAGCCACATCAACTTTGGGATGCCTGCTGAGAGCATCTCTGACTCGGAGAGCTTTTTCATATCTTTTTGGCTCCAGATGGCACTCTCGGTGTAGTTCTCGTCCATAGTCAGGATATTTGCCACCGTATGGCAGACATTAGGGTCTGGGTGGTTTATAAGCTCACTTTGGGATGGATATCGACCCTCTGACAGTGCGGTGCGATATAGGCTTAGGATTGTGTTATATACACTATCTGTGAAGCTCATGCCGTCGTTGTCTAACTGCCCGATAATCTGTTCGGCAACTCTCATCTCTACAAAAGTCTTACCCTCTGGCACTTCGTAGCTGTACTTGCCATATTTGAGCAGGAAGTATATCATCTCGCGCTCCAGGGTCTGCATAGATGCCGAGAGCTTTGTGTCGCCAATTTTGAGCTGTGTCTCGTCTGATGTGCGCGGCTTTGACTGCCAATACTTATTTTCGGAGCGTATCTGCTGGGTCTGGCGGCGGATAAATGCCTCAGCCTCACTATCTCCCAAAGACATGACGCGCTTGCGTGCCACCTCGCCAATAAGCAGATTTTCATCCACATCCATTATGCGGGCGCACTCTTTGATAAACATTGAACGCTGTATGTTGTCTGGAATCTGCGCAATAGACTCTATCATGTCCGCAGTTACAGCCGACCGCTTTATAGGGTCTGAAGCCGCCTCGCTGAGTAGAAGTTTAGCTTTGAAGGTTATAAAGTTCTCCTCATGCTTTTTGATATACTCCTGCACCTCTGAGGCACTATGTGCACAAGCAAAAGAGTCTGGGTCGTCGCCCTCTGGCAACAGTACCACGCGCACAGCTAAACCCTCCTTGAGAACAAGGTTTATACCCCTCAGCGAAGCCTTAATGCCCGCAGCGTCACTGTCGTAAATTATGGTCAAGTTGCGCGTAAAACGGCGAATAAGGCGAATCTGCTCAATGGTAAGCGAGGTGCCCGAAGATGCAACCACATTTTCCACACCTGCCTGATGCATAGATATAACATCGGTGTAACCCTCAACCATAATAGCGTAGTCAAGCTGCTGCACCGCCTTTTTGGCGAAATAGAGACCGTATAGCTCGTAGGATTTGTTGTAAATCTCGCTCTCTGGGGAGTTCTGATACTTGGCAACACTCTTATCTGTGCGCATTGTACGACCTCCAAAGCCCACTACACGACCTGATATGTTGTGAATAGGGAAGATAACCCTCTCGCGGAAACGGTCATAGAGCCTGCCGTCACTCTCGCGCTTTATGGTAAGACCTGTGGCAACTAAAAACTCCTCTTTATAGCCCGCCGCAAGGGCATCTTTGGTCATCTTATCCCCCTTGCTCGGACACATGCCAAGTCCAAACTTCTTTATTGTCGCAGCAGAGAAGCCTCGTTTACTGCTGAAGTAGCTCATACCTACAGGGATACCCTCGTCGCTGTCCTCGTGTATGTAGCGGACAAAATAGTCCTGTATCCACGAGTTGAGAGCAAACATACTCTCTCTGTTGTTGTTGCGAAAAACATCCTCTTCGGTCATCTCGCGCTCCTTGACCTCAATGCCATACTTCTTTGCAACAACCTTCAGAGCCTCTGGGTAGCTCATGCTCTCATGCTCCATGACAAAAGTCACAGCATTGCCCGCTTTGCCACAACCGAAACACTTAAATAGACCCTTTGATGGAGATACGACAAAAGATGGCGTCTTCTCGTTGTGAAACGGACAACACGCCTGATAATTTGCGCCTTTGCGCTTTAAGGTGACATAATCGCTAATCACCTCAACTATGTTTGCCGTTGACATTATTCGGTCAACAATATCGCGCTCAATCATATAACAGCCACAAAGGTATAAATTTTTTTGGAAATTTCTCTGCTGACTTATCTCCAAATAGCGTCAGAAGCTAAAAACTTCCCATTATCTCAGCAGCGGGTTTGCCTGCAAGAATAAGCTCTTTCATGCGCTGCATAGCTCTCTCGGTGTGGTTGAAGAAGAGCTTGTAGCCATCGCAGAGGTAGTTTTTGCCATACTCGCCCGTATTATCCTCTATAAATCTGTGCTTTGGACACTCGCCGTGGCAAAGATTGTAGAATTTGCAGTGACGGCACTCTCGCGGTAGCAGCGCGCGCTTGGCAACACCAAACTCAAATTGGCGGTCACAGTAGGCAAGCTCAGAGAGACGGTCGGTGTGAATATTGCCGATTTTATACTCTGGATAGACAAAGTGGTCGCAACAATATACATCTCCGTTGTGCTCGACCGTAAGTCCGCTGCCACAGGTCTCGCATAGTGAGCAGACTGACGGTTGCACGCCCACCATAAGGGCAAGCGTAGCATCAAAGAGCTGTACATACCTACTGCCTACATCATGCTTAACCCAAATGTCGAAAATGTCGCACATAAATTCTCCAAAACCCTTTGCTGAGATTGACCAAGGGGCTATATCAGCTTTACCACTCTCTGGCGACTGAATCTTGCCGTCACAGAGCAGCTCAGCAACGGGTAGAAACTGCATAAATGCACTTATGCCGCGCAAGAATTTATATACCTCAGCACCTCTGCCTTCACTGTGGATATTTACCGTTGTCAGGGTATTATACTCAACACGATTGCGGTAGAGTCGCTCAATACTTCTCATTACACGCATAAAGGTCGGCTTGCCACCTATATCAACTCGGTGCGCATCATGAATATGCTCTGGTCCGTCAATAGATACCCCGACAAGGAAGTTGTTGTCGCGGAAAATATCGCACCACTCGTCGTCAAGCAGCAGACCGTTTGTCTGTATAGAGTTTTCAACCGTTTTGCCCTCGGCATACTTACGCTGAAGAGCCACAGCCTTTTTGAAAAAACTTTTTCCTGCAAGTAATGGCTCGCCACCGTGCCATGCAAAGTTTAGCACAGGGGAGTTGTTACCCTCGATATTGGCTCTGATATACTTCTCAAGTAGGGTATCGTCCATTGTAGGCTCTACGCCTCCATAAAGAGCAGCTTTGTCAAGATAGTAGCAATATTTACATCGCATATTACACAAAGAGCCAACGGGCTTTACCATGGAGGTAAAGCCGCGTCGCTCATTGCGTTTTACAATGTCTTCGTATGTAAATTCAACACTTCTACGCATTGTCTATTATCGTGAGATATCAATATTAAATGGCTCATACTCAGCAAGGTGGTGGCTCTCCTCGATGCACTTCCACATCTTTTCAACTATCTCAGGGTGCTGCGCAGCCACATCTTTGTCGTCTGCCTCTATATCTTTGCCAGGCACGCTGACATCAAAGAGCTGCATTGTACGATTGCCCTTGTTGACATTTTCGATTAGTCCCTTCCACTTGCCCATACGAACTGCAATCTGACCACCTGCGGCAGGGAACTCCCAATAGAGGTAGTCGTGTGGCTGCTGAGCCTCTGGGTTGCCAGAGAGGGTAGGAACGATAGATACACCATCATTTGCAGGAGCCTCTACGCCTGCAAGCTCGCATATTGTAGGCATCACATCGGCAAAGTTTCCGATATGGTCAGATACAAAGCCCTGCTTAACCTTTGCGGGCCATGATGCGATAAATGGCATGCGAATACCTCCCTCGTGCAGAGTTCTCTTTCCCCAGCCCTTACCGCAGCGGTATGGATATGCGCTATCCATCCATACAGTAGGCGAAGAGGCGTTATTTGCAGGTCCGTTGTCGCTTGAGAACATGATAACAGTATTCTCATAGATACCAAGTCTCTTAAGCTCCTCAACAAGCTGTCCAACCTGGTAGTCGAAGTAAGAAATCATAGCCGAGTAGGTAGCGTGAGGGTAGCGGCAAGGGTAGTAGTTGTGAGGCCACTCGCCAACATGGAAATTATCGCCTGCAAGCGGCTCCTCGTCGCCATATTTTGCCACATACTTGTCAACCCACTCCTTTGGAGCCTGAAGTGGAGAGTGAGGGAACGGAGTTGTCCACATAAGGAAGAAAGGACGCTCTTTATTCTCTCTTACAAACTCAACCACATTGTCATACATCGCATCTGGAGCATACTTGCCCTGATTGTACTTGTTGTAGCTTGCTGGGTTGAGTGGGTTTGCACCCTTATCAAGCCTTGTTCCAGGGTGTACAACAGTCTGAGGGTCATTGATATACTCCTTCTTGCCATTTTTCCACATATAGGCAGGGTAGTAGTTGTGAGCCACACGCTGACACACACAGCCATAGTAGAAATCAAAGCCCATATCCCATGGAGCAGAGCCACTCTCAGGTCCGCCAATGCCCCACTTGCCGACCATACCTGTTGCATAGCCTGCATCCTGCATAACTGTTCCGAGGGTTGGTGTGCCAGGCTTGAAGCCCATCTGTCCCTCAATGCTTGGGTCACGGTCAACTGCATCAAAGTCCCAAATACCATCCTCTACACGACCCTCTACATTGTCTCTAATCTGAGAATTTCCCATATTCTGACCTGTAATAAGACAACAACGAGAAGGTGAGGATACAGGTGCAGCGGTGTACATATCTGTAAAACGAATACCGTTCTGTGCAAGTGCATCTATATTTGGGGTCTCTGTCTTAGTCTGTCCATAGCAGCCAAAGTCGCCATATCCAGCATCATCCATAAGAATAAAGATGATATTTGGCTTTTCTGCATCATTGCCCTTTGAGGTGCAAGATGTTGTAACTAAAGGTGTTACTGCCGCTGTGGGTACTGCTACACAGAGTGCAGTTTTTGATAGTTTGTTAAGTTTCATTTTGTTTCGGTTTTGGTTAATTTCTGCAAAAATAGTAAAAATATCTATTTGCGGGTAATATCTATCTGGAATTTCTCTATTGTCGGATGGATATGAGACTGCTCAATGTAACCCCACAACTGCTCTACAATCTCTGGGTGCTGTGCGGCAATATCCTTTTCAGGCAGCTCTATGTCCTTGCCAGCACTGCTTATATCGAAGAGCTGCATAGTTCTGTTTCCAGCGTGCATATTCTCAATTAGACCCTTCCAGTTGCCCATGCGCACGGCAATCTGTCCGCCGTAGTCAGGGAACTCCCAGTAGAGGTAGTCGTGCTGTTTCTGCTCGCTCTTCTTGCCCAATAATGTCGGAGCAAGTGATACTCCGTCGGTCTCTGGAGCCTCAACGCCTGCAAGTTCGCAGAGGGTAGGCATAATGTCTGCAAAGTAGCCGATATGGTTACTAACCTCTCCACCCTTCATCTTTGATGGAAGTGATGCGATAAATGGCATGCGAATACCGCCCTCGTGCAGTGTTCTCTTGCCCCAACCTTTGCCGCAACGGTAAGGCTGCGCGCTATCCATCCATACGGTAGGCGAGGAGGCGTTATTTGCTGGTCCATTGTCGCTTGTAACGATAATAAGTGTATTTTCGTAGATGCCAAGCCTCTTAAGCTCCTTAACCAGCAGCCCAACCTGATAGTCAAAGTACGAAATCATTGCCGAGTATGTAGCGTGAGGGTAGCGGCAAGGGAAGTAGTTGTGAGGGAAGGTGTGAGTTCTGCACTTTTCGCCTACAAGTGGCTCCTCGTCGCCATATTTTGCCACATATTTATCCACCCACTGCTGCGGAGCAAGGAGCGGAGAGTGCGGAATATTTGTTGTCCACATAAGGAAGAACGGCTTGCTCTTGTTGCTGCGCACAAAGTCTATAACATTTGCATACATCGGCTCGGCAGCATGGACTTTACCTTTGGTAAATTTGTCGTAACTGCTGCTGTCGTAAGGGTCAGCACCCTTGTCGAGCTTTGTTCCTGGGTGGGTAACCACCTCAAGGGGATTTATGTAATCTTTTTGGTTGTTCTTCCACAGATATTGAGGGTAGTAGTTGTGAGCCATGCGCTGGCAGATGTATCCGTAGAAGAAGTCAAAACCCATATCCCATGGGGCGGAGTTGTTTACCTCTGCACCAAGCCCCCATTTGCCCACCATGCCTGTTGCATAGCCAGCCTCTTTGAGCTTTGTAGCAAGCGTCTCAGTACCAGGCTTTAGACCCATCTGACCCTCACACTGAGGATGCGAATCTATCGTGTCAAACCACCATGTGCCCTCTCCCTCTGGGTATTCGAGGTTGATATTATCCCTAATCTGAGCATGCCCCATGTGTTTGCCTGTCATCAGACAGCCACGCGAAGGGGCAGAGACAGGACAGTTGGAGTACATGTCTGTAAAAAGAATACCACTCTGGGCAAGAGCGTCGATATTTGGAGTCTCAGTTCTGGTCTGACCATAGCAACTCAAATCGCCATAACCAGCATCATCCATAAGGATAAAAATAATATTTGGAGACTCTGCCTTGCCCGACTCTTTGCAGCAGGCTGTGGTCGAAATAGCAGATACAGCCGTGGCTGGAAGAGCCACACTTAGTGCCGCTTTTGATAACTTTGAAGCTTTCATGGTTGAGGTTTTTGGTTTAATTATGGCAAAAATACGAAAAAATTTTGAGACTTTGATTGCCCGTAACAAAAAAAGTCGTATCTTTGCGCGCTATGTTTAACTAAAAGGGGCTAAAGCCTCACTAAAATTTTTTACAATTATGCCAAAAATGAAAACTAATGCCGCTGCAAAGAAGCGTTTTACTTTCACCGGCACAGGTAAGATTAAGCGCAAGCACGCTTATCACAGTCACATCCTGACCAAAAAGACTAAGAAACAGAAGCGTAACCTCTGCTATTCAGGTATCGTTTCACCAGCCGATGAGGCAAAGATCAAGACTCTGTTGGTTAAATAGTTTAATCACCGAGTAAGTTAACTTTATTTATTAACCGGAGTGAAACAGCCCTAAAGAGTGCGAGAGAATCGTGCCGCTGTTAACTTCATCAAAAACTTTAAACTATGCCACGTTCAGTCAATGCTGTTGCGTCACGCGCAAGAAGAAAAAAGGTTTTGAAGCTTGCCAAGGGTAACTTTGGTTCAAGGGGAAATGTTTGGACAGTAGCCAAAAATACTGTCGAGAAGGGTCTGCAGTATGCATACGCACACCGTCGTCTTAAGAAGCGTACTTTCCGCTCATTGTGGATTGTTCGTATCAATGCGGCAGTTCGTGCTTACGGTATGACCTATTCGGAGTTCATCGGTAAAGTAAACGCTAAGGGTATCGCCCTCAACCGTAAGGTTATGGCAGACCTGGCGATGAACGAGCCGAAAGCATTCGAGGCAATTGTAAACGCAGTTAAATAGCACTTTGCATTTGCAAAGTTGAGGGGGTTGGTTTTTCCAACCCCTTTTTTTGTCGTGATAGTACAGCTCTGCTGCACTGGAAAGAAGCAGCCGCAACGGGATATACAGAATATCCCATTGCGGCTACTTTTGCCGAGCAACAGCAGATGCGCTGCTCAGACTGTGAGTTACTACCTCTTCATTGCCTCGCGCCAAGTTTTGCCGACCACGACAGGTGGAGCAGTTGGCTCGCGGTGGCGGAGAATCATTGGGTCAAATGCCGCAGGGGTGGCAGTCTGGGTGCGATTTATAGCGTCCCACTCCACGAACTTTTCGTAGTCGTACTGCCAACTGTCGCCGTAGGCAAGTTTGTGTATGCGGTAGTAAATCGCCTCACGACTTGGCGCATTAAATCCGCCTGTGTTGTGTCGCATGGTGCTGTTCTCTGTCGGACGCCAAACACCGCTCCAATAGGTCAGTCCGCCCTCAAACGCTCCAAGACCCTCGTTTGAGTAACGGCTGTCGGCTATAAATTTCGCCCACAAAATCGCTGCTGGGTCTGATGTAAAGTCAACATTTTTCCACCAGCCCCAGTCGCTCTGCTGACTCTGTATCTGCGAAACATAGTCGCTCGGAGCGGCTCCCATATCCTCGTAGGCATACTCGTCGGCAAGTTTCGCAAATCCGTGACCGCACGCCTCGTGGTGGAGCAGCTGTTCAAGCTGCGAAGAATCTGTGCCAACAGGGAAGTATGACACCGATACACCACGACCGTAGTCGCCACTCTGGCTTGGGTAGTACATGTAGCATGTGCCCGCGTAATTCTCTGAGTTCATCATAACCACAATATTGGCATCCTCCATCCTCGACTCGTCAATGGCATTGAGCGCGTAGTTCATTGCCGCGCTGTCACTGCCGCCCACAAGCGTACCATCGCCAAAATAGCCCGATAGGGCAGTGTTGCCATAATCATAGCCCTCGGTCGCCGAAACAGCTGTCACATAATAGACATTAAACAGCTTTTTGTGGCTCTTGTACGGCTCAACGCTGAAGAACTTTTCGTATGCCGACTGCATCACGCCCTTGTAAGTACCATCTGCAATCTGACGGTCAGAATATCCATCGCCCATCAACACAATATCCACTCCCGCACCCTCGGTAGCCGTCTGTAGAGTTACCACACTACCATCTGCCGAGTAGTCGGTGGAGGTGTAATCAAATGGTAGATCGGTATATTCATACTCTTTCATATATTTGGCAAATGGATACCAATCTGAATTTTTGTATGTATCGAGTCTTCCCTTAGGCACATATACGGTCAGATTGTTATACTCCGTTGAATTTAAGGTTGCATTATCTGCATATTGGAAAAATGGAGGAATAAGTGAACGGAAATATACCTCCTCTAAGGAAGAGGAATTATCGAATATGTTACCAGAATTACTTTCAAAACCCCTCTCAGATGGATAGCCTATTTGTTTTAAGGATGCAGATAATCTTACCGATTTGAGACTTGGCATATCAGCAAAAGCGTACCCGTCAATATGAGTTATCTGATCACCCATCTTAATTTGTTCTATATCTTTGCAATATTGAAAAGCTGCGTAACCAATCTTAGTAACATCATTTGGAATATGGTATGTCGCAGTAATACCTTTTCGGGCTATCAAAGTGACAAATTCATTGTTCCAAATAAAAGCTCTGTGGTCTTCGGAAGTATTAGGACCATAAACAGACTCTAAGTTGTTACAATTATAAAACGCGACTGGTCCAATTTCTTCTACAGTAGCAGGAATAGTAACAGTTGTTAGTTCGCCTAATCCATTAAATGCATAATTCTCAATAGCCTTTATTTCATCTGGAATAGTATATTCTGTAAGACCTGCTCCTGCAAAGTTTACGAGCCAAGGTCCAGGGTTGCTAATATTTGCATATGAAAGCAGACATCTGTTATCGGCTGTATGAAATCTCTCATTTCCATAAAAGCCCTCCAAAGAGGTACATCCAATAAAGGCATAGTTAGCAATATCCTGTAATGATTGTGGAAGAGTGATAAATTTAAGGTTTGTGCATCCCTCAAAAGCTTGAGACCCAATACTCTCAAGCCCCTCAGAAAATGAAACTGATTCAAGTTCTCTTGATAATCTGCAAGCCCCCTCGTTTATGTTTTTGATGTTATTAGGAAATACATAGTCATCAGCGTCTTTATGAGCAAATGCATATAATGTGTCATCTATTATCAGACATTTGCCATCTTCACTAATATTATATCCCCCAAATTTTGTTAGATTCCAGCACTCAGAGAATACATATATTTCACAGTTAGATAGATTTTTTGGCATGTAAACATATTCTAAATATTGGCAGTTGAAAAATGTACCTTGCTCGATTGTCGTGATATTATTAGGTAAATATATTTCTGCAAGATTTAGATTGTTCATAAATGCATATTCGCCTAATTTTGTAACAGTTGCATTAAAGGAAATAACACCTTTCCCATCTTTATAATTGTGAGATATAACTTCTGCTCCAAAATCGGTTTCGGGATAACCCCAAGAGGTTGTAGCATTATTTAGAGTGATTGGCATTCCATCTGTCGTTGTGTACCAAATCTCATTATCAGGAATAGCCGTTGGGTCGATATCAACTTTGCCGACATAGTCCACCGCAGCCATCGGCTGTATTGCGTTGCGGGAGATTGTAATCTCTTTGTCGGTTGTCTGGGTCATATATGTTCCGTTATCGGCTGTTGCGGTAACGGTTATACCCTTTGTAAAGGTCTGAGGTGCAAGGGTAAAGTAGAAATCTGTTGGCGTTTCAGTCAACTGCACGCCCTCGCCAAGGTCAAGGGTTATCTCTGTGACATACTCCTCTTCTGTAACCAAAGTGCCACCCACTTCGCCATCAGCACTGCTGCCGAGGTTAGCGGCGATAAGCGCAAGGGTGTAGTTGTCGTAATTTGCTGTAGCTGAGCCTGCAATCTGCTCGTCATCGTTACCGCGCAGAGTGATTTTTGTCAGTTTTTCGCTACCCTTAAACTGCAACTTGACCCATCCGCAGAGGCTCTTGAGGCTGAAATTGTCGCCCGTACCTGTAGCCACCATCAGATTTGCGCCAACGCCGTAGCTGCCACTCTTGTAGTATTGCACAGCGGGAATTGTAACATCAACGCTTGATGCAGCGTGTGAAATGGTGTAATTTTCGTTGTACGGATAGACAACCACAACCTTGTTGGCGGTAGTTGTTGCTGTTCCTTGAGCGGTGCGGAGAAGAATACCCTCTCTCTCGCCTGTCTCGCCCTGATACTGATAGCAGTCGTTGCTGTCTGAGTTGTGGAACACCGACACTTTGTCGCCCTTTGTCCAGACTGTTTGGCAGCTATGGTCAAGCTCTACGCGTGACTGATTGTCAAAACTGACCCTAAGAGTGCCAGGTGCAGAGAGTGATAAATCCTCTGTTGTGTCGTTTGCACAAGCGGCAAAAAGTGCCACTATGAGCGTGAGAATATAAAACTTTTTCATAGCTACCAATCTATTTCGGGGTTAGTATCTGGATTTTCAAGCGATGTGGCAAAGCCGCGCTCTAAGCGCAATAAAACACTTTGCATTTTAGGTGGATGATAAAAAATCTTTTTCATAATATTGTTAGTTTTAGGTTTGTCGAATAAAAAAAGCGTGGTGCTGAAAACTTATTCATAGAATTGCAGGTCTTAGGAAACCATGGTAAACAAAATAAGTAACAACCTCACGCCATACCGAAGGGTATGACGCAAAATGTCTGCCTATTCTTTTTACCTTTTGACGAAGTTCCTAAGTTCGCAATTCAAGAATAAACTTACACTTTCCGCGTAATATGTTGCCTCAAAGTTAGCAACTAATTTCCGGAAATAAAATTTTTGTGGGTGTTTTTTTGAAAATATGTGCTTTGGCACACTCTAAAACTCGAAGCAGAGTTGGATGGCTTCGTTGCAGGGCTCGGAGTTGTTACCAACGGTGAGCCCGATAAGGCGGACGCTTTTGGCGGCAAGGTCAACGCCTGCGAGCAGCTCCTCGGCGGCACAGTGCAGAGTGTCGATACTATCAATAGCGTGCGGCAGGGTTTTAGAGCGGGTAATTTGATGAAAATCGCTGAATTTTACCTTTAGCACCACGGTTTTGCCGCTGAACTCATGACGCTCCATGCGGCTCCACACCTCGTCGCGCAGAGCAGAGAGCTCCTCGAAGAGTCGCTCGCGCTCGTCAATATCTTGCAGAAAGGTAATCTCTGCGCCGAGGGATTTACGCACACGATTTGGTGTAACCTCTCTAAAATCCTCGCCGCGGGCGTAGCCGTAGTAGAGTTCGCCAGCCTTGCCGAAGAGTTTTACAAGGCTCTGCTTGCTGTATTTGCGCAGGTCAGCACCCGTTTTTATGCCCATAGAGTTCATCTTTGCCGCCGTAACAGCTCCAATGCCGAAAAACTTTTCGACGGGCAACTCGGAGACAAACCGTTCAACCGCCTTAGGGGGAATAACAAACAGTCCGTCGGGCTTTCGATAGTCCGAGGCAATCTTTGCAAGCATTTTATTTACAGACACGCCAGCCGAGGCGGTAAGGGCTGTGGTCTCGAAGATTTTGCGCTTAATCTCTTGAGCTACAACGGTTGCCGACTTATGGTGTGAGACATCAAGGAACGCCTCGTCAAGCGAGAGCGGCTCAACAAGGTCGGTGTATTGATGGAAGATAGCCCTAATTTGCTCAGAGACAGCTTTATAAGCCTCAAAGCGCGGCTCAACGAATATCAGTTGCGGGCAGAGCCGCATAGCTGTAGTAGATGGCAGGGCAGAGCGCACGCCGAATTTGCGTGCCTCGTAGCTTGCTGTAGAGACAACGCCCCTTCTGCCTTGATGACCTACAGCAATAGGGCAGCCGCGGAGTGAAGGGTTGTCCCTCTGCTCCACGGCTGCAAAAAACGCATCCATGTCTATATGGATGACTTTCCTCTGCATTATTACTGAAGAAGATATACCTCAGCCTGGTTGTTATCCATGCCTGTCATAGTCTCGCCACAGTCTGCGCCGATATAAGTAGGGTCGCAGACAGTGAAAATCTTGTCGCCCACCTTCAGGTAGTCGCCCTGAACAGCCTCCTTGAAATTAACAGCTGTAGCAAGGTGACCTGGGTAGTAGAGCAGTGCTACATCAAGACCAAGCAGGTCGCGCACCAGAATAGAGAAGAGAATTGCTCTATCCTCGCAGTCGCTGTAGTCATAGAAGATGGTCTCGTCGCCGAAGAAAGAACGCTCATAGCCAAACTGCTCGTCATCAACCTTGTAGTTAAAGCCTGTCTGTACAAAGTTAATCAGAATATTTGCAGCAGCAAGCTCACTCTTGCCCTCGATAATCTTTTTCAGAGTAGGGTAGATAGCCTCTTTTGTGCTTTGACACAGTGAACTGTGCGAGAAAATATCCCAAGTTGTGCGAGGGTAGTTGTCGTAGAAGTTGATAAGGTTTTTGTTAACCTCCACGCTCACTTTAGCCTCTGGATAACGCTTTGAGGCAAGTGTTCGGGTCATGCCCTGAGTCTTTGGTAGCTCAGGATGATTTGTCATGCGGATAGAGAAACCCTGCTCGCCAGGGAACTTGGCAGGACTGATAAAGAAGCTGCCGCCCTGGAAATCCTCGTCAAGGAAGTAGTATTTTACACCGTCAAACTTGCAGAACTTAGCCGAGTAGATTGTTGACTCAGAAGGCAGCATCAGATATATCTTGTCGTTTGCACGCGCAAGACGAATTTGGTAGCCCGCCTGGGTCATAAGGTATGCCTGCAACAGCTTTGTGCTGTTTGTAGATTTAGCCTCGCAGAAAGCCTCGGCAATAAGTTTTGTAAGGGTAAAGTAACCCCAATCGCAGAGCTTGAGTGACTCTCTGTACTTCAAACAGTCGGCAAGCATAAGGTCAAAACGACCGTCAGATACCTCTTTCCAAGCATCTGCAACATCGTTCTCGCTTACGCCATTGAGCTTTACATCGCCCACACCTGGCACAAGACGGATGTCGCACTTAGCACCAAAATATGACACAGGCATAGGTATAGAGTACGGCACCTCTGGCTCTTTTACCGGAGCAACAGGCTTTGGAGTAGGCTGCACAGGTGGTGGAGCAAGCGGGGTTATCTTTTTGTAAGGCATTGGCTTAGGAGCTATTGGCTTACCTTTCTCCCTTGGTGGACAAACCGGAGCAACTGGAGGGTCTGGAGTAGGTGGTGCAACAGGCTCTTCAATGCCACACTCTTTCCATGCAGCTCTAAGAAAATCTGCATATTCACTATTCGCCTTCTGGCGGAAGTCGCTGTACTCTTTGACAGCAGCCTTCTTAAATTGCTCAAACTCTCGCCTCATCTCGTCCATATTGATATTAAAATCCTGAGCAGAGAGTGCAGAGATGCAGAGCAACATTGAGATTGTAATAAATATACGCTTCATAATCAAAAAACCGCTGACCGCACCTATTGATGCAACCAGCGGAATAAGTGTTTAAGTAATAAATACTCTACTAAAGTCCCAAGAGCTTGTCAACCTTGCCAGAGAGCTCGCCACTCTTATCCTCAAGAGTCTCGCGGATAGTAGCAAGAGCTGCCTCCTTAGCCTTCTTTGTGCTGTAAGCGCAAACTACTCTAACCTCCTTGTTCTTGTTTGGCTTCTCGCGGTAAACAGCTACAAGCTGAATAAGACGACCGAGCTTTGCAGAGATCAGTGACTTACCACCTGATACGGTCTGAGTCAAAGATGCAGCCTCATCCTGTGAAAGCTGCTTGTTGGCAACCTGGTTGTCGATAAGCTGGGTAATGTCAGAAGAGAGTTTACTTGCGATGTCAATCTTTACAAGCTCCATAGCCTGGAACTTTGCAGCGTCGAAATTCTCGCCGATAGACATAGCGTCGCCGATAACATACTTGTTCTCGCCGTTCTCATCCAAAGCCTCCTGGAACTCAAGAGAACGAGATATTTGATTCTCAAGAGGTTGATTACCAATAGGTACAACCCAACCCTCGGCTTTGTACTCTTTAATCATCTTCTTAAATGCCTTACTAGGCTTAGCCTCAACTGCGCTGATGCCTACAAATGCAGCCAAAATCAGCACTAAAAACTTCTTCATAGTCGTAAGTATTAAAAGGTTTATAGAACAAAGGTAAGGTATTTTTTTTGTTTTACCAAATATTTTTGTAAATTTGTGCAAACTAACTAAGATTTGCTATGAAAAGATTCCTGCTTTTTGCGGCGATATTTTTGCCGTCAATCCTCTTTGCGCAGACAGAGGTTAAAACTATGCGCGTCAATAGTCTTGAGCATCCAATGGGTATCTCGATTGCCGAAAAACCTGTGCTGAGTTGGATTGTTACTTCAGAGCTTAAAGACTCCAAACAGAGTGCCTACGAGGTTGTTGTTACATCTAATGGTCGCAAGGTGTGGAGCAGCGGCAAGGTAGCTTCAGACAACTCTATTGCCGTAAAGTATGAGGGTCCACTCAAGGCTGATACACGCTATAATTGGAGCGTTAAGGTTTGGGATAACCACGGCAGAGTCTCAAAGCGTAAAAGCTCTTTTTGGCATACAGGCATTGCTGCTGAGGATTGGAAAGCTAAGTGGATAGGCGTTGAGAGTCAAAATCCAGAGCCAATCTATCTGCGCACAGAGAGCCGCCTTGCTAAAAAAGTGCGCAAGGCAACAGCCTATGTAACTGCGCACGGTATTTATGAGCTATATATAAATGGTAAGCGTGTGGGCGATTATCAGCTCACTCCAGGCTGGACTTCGTATAACAAACGCTTGCAGTATCAGGCTTTTGATGTAACAACATTGCTACAGAGTGGTAAAAATGCCCTTGCCGCAGTTGTTACGCCAGGTTGGTATTCAGGCGGTATGAACTACGGCAGTGTTAGCAAGCGATACTACTATGGCAGAAATGTAGCTCTGCTCTTGCAGATAAATGTAGAGTATTCTGACGGCACTAAGGGCGTGATTATCACAGATCAAGATTGGCTTGTGGCGGGCAAGGATGCAAAGGCTGAGGGAATCACTTTTGCCAATATCTACGACGGTCAGACAATTGACGCTCGCCTGCGTGATGCTTCGTGGAAGGGCGTGGCATACAACGGTAGCGGCTGGAGTAAGGCAAATGTCTTGTCACAGTTTGATACTAAGACCCTTGTGACAACTCAAAACGAGCCTGTTGTTAAAAATACCCCTGTAAAGGCTGTTAAGTATATCGTCACACCAAAGGGCGAGAAGGTTATTGACTTTGGTCAGAATATTGTCGGTTGGGAGAGGGTGCGCCTGCAAGGTAAGAGCGGCGACTGCGTAAAGATTACCCATGCCGAGGTGCTTGATAAGGATGGTAATTTCTACACAGTCAACCTGCGCCGCGCAAAGGCAACAAGTACCTATATATTAAGTGGTAACGAGGATGTTTTTGAGCCACGCCACACCTTCTATGGCTTCCGCTATATCAAAGTCGAGGGCGTTGAGGGCGACCTTGACCTTACCGATTTTGAGGCTATCCCTGTCTGGTCTGGTTTTGATAATGTAGGCGAGTTTACAAGCTCAAACGAGACTATAAATCAGCTCCAGAGTAATATTTGGTGGGGTTTCCACGACAACTTTGTCGATGTGCCTACAGATTGCCCACAGCGAGACGAGCGACTTGGCTGGACAGGCGATGCACAGGTATTTTTCCGTACAGCAACCTTCCTCGGTCGTGTTGATACCTTCTTCCGTAAGTGGCTCGCCGACCTTGCTGCTGACCAACGAGAGGATGGCGGTGTGCCAAGGGTTATTCCTGATACCTTTCCAAATAGTAAGAGCCGTGTAGGTGCTGTAGGATGGGCAGACGCTGCAACACTTATTCCATGGCAGCACTATATGGCTTATGGCGATAAATCAATCCTTGCTGACCAGTATGAGAGTATGAAAGGTTGGGTTGACTATGTTATCAAGCATAGCAAAGATAGAGGATGGCTGTGGAACGACGACTTTAATAAACACTACGGCGATTGGCTCTTCTGGACTAAGAATAACGACCGCGACGGACAGGCTGCTGTGACAAATAAGTTCCTTCTCTGCCAGTGTTTCTTTGTCGCTTCGGCAGATATTATGCACCGCTCGGCTCAGCTGCTCGGTAAAGAGGAGGATGCAATCTACTACGGAGAGGTTGCAGCTAAGGCGCGTAGGGCATTTATGGACGAGTATGTTACACCTAACGGTCTTGTGTCCTCTGATACACAGACAGCCTATGTGCTTGCATTGCGCTTTGAAATGCTCCCTGAACACCTCAGACCAAAGGCTGCTCAGCGTCTTGCCGACAATATTGCCCGCTATAAGGACCACATCACAACAGGCTTTTTGGGCACTCCGCATATATGCAATATGCTTACCGACTACGGCAAGAGCGATGTGGCATATAAACTGCTGCTGCAAGATACCTGCCCAAGCTGGATTTACCCTGTAACTATGGGCGCAACCACAATCTGGGAGCGTTGGGATAGTATGCTTAAGGATGGTACAATTCCTGATACAGGCATGAACTCATTTAACCACTACTCTTATGGTGCTATTGGCGATTGGCTCTACCGCTCTGCTGTGGGTATCCGCGAGAAAGAGGCTGGCTATAAGAGCATAACCATCCACCCACACCCAGGCGGCAACTTTGAACACATGTCTGCCTCTACCTGCACCCCTTATGGTAAGGTCTCAGCAGCATGGAAGGCTGTGGATAATAGCATCAAGAGCCTTGATGTCACAATCCCGTTCAATACCACCGCCGAAATCCTTGTTCCAGCACCAACTCTTGAGTCAGTTAGTTGCTCAGATTCAACCCTCAAACCAACCGAATATCGCAATGATTGTGCTGTGTTTAGTGTTGGTAGTGGGGAGTATAGTTTCACAATCAAGTAATTTTAGCGTGATAGTGTGCCACCTACGGCACATCCCTTAAATCCCATCAGTGGACCGTACTCTTTTGGGTACTATCCACCGATGGGATTTTTCACGATGCACCGTATCTGGCGCACTCTGACACTAAAATTGGGGAGGTGCTCTAATTTAGCGGAGGGGGCTTTAATTTGGATGCGCAAAAGTTCAAGGGGACCCAATGCCCCGCAGAACTTTTCTGTTCCGCTCCTTAAGTTCCTTAATTTCACTAATCTCCTTAAACTCTCTATGTTTTTTTTGCGCCAACACCATGCTTAGCATACACAAAGTGTATGCTATAAAAAATAACTAAAGATTTAGTTGGAAAACTAAGACTTTAGTTATATCTTTGCATTGGAAAATGATTTAATACGGAATAATATGAAAAACACCAGACAAGAGCTTACCCGTGCGGAGCTTGAGATTATGCAGATACTTTGGCGTATAGAGCGCGGATTTGTAAATGATATTTTGGAGGCTATGCCTACGCCTAAGCCGGCATACAACACCGTTTCAACGATAGTTCGCATACTTGAGAAGAAGGGTTTTGTATCTCACAAAGCCTTTGGCAAGAGTCATGAATACTATCCGCTTGTTTTGCGAGAAGAATATACAAGCGGCTTTATGACAAATGTTATAGAGAGCTTTTTTGGCGGCTCGGTGGGCAATATGGTCAGCTTTCTCTCGCACGATAGGGGTATCTCTGTTAGTGAGGCTGACCAGATTATAAAGATGTTGCAAGAGAGGAGGTAGCTATGTTTTATGCATTAGAGTTTATAGCCTGTAGCGGTGTATTTTATCTCCTTTATAGGCTACTACTTGAGGGGCGTGTGTCCCATAAATTGGCAAGGGCAACTCTTGTTGCAGTGGTGTTGTTTTCAGCCGTTATTCCACTCTTGGAACTGCCGATATTGCCTGCCCGAAGTGTTAGCGACGACCTTGTCACAGTTCCGTTGGAGGCTACGCAGAGTGTTGAGGTTGATACTTTGCAGGGTGCAGTTTTAACAAGTAGTGTTAATTGGAACATCATCTGCCTATCTGTCTATCTTGCTGTTGCTGTGCTACTTATGGTACGATTTGCGATGGGTGTGATTTCTATTTTGCGATTGCGAAAGACGAGTCAAATTACCCATTGCAATGGCTATAGCATTGCCGTAAATGGGCAGATAACCGAGCCATTTAGCTTTGGGCGGACGATTTTTGTTGCTAAAAGTACCATCTGCGAGCAGATTAGACTCCATGAGTAGAGCCATATTGTCCACCATCACACCGCAGAGCGACTCTTTTTTGAGACTATGCGCTCTATATTCTGGTTTAACCCCTTTGTACATCTTGCAGCAAAGAGTATCTCTCAGGTGCAGGAGTGGCAGGCTGATAGCGATGTGATAGAGAGCGGCTACGATATTGACGAATACAGAAAAATCATTTTCCACCAACTCTTTGGGTATAGTCCGGATATTACCTGCGGGTTGAATAGTAATTTAACTAAAAAACGATTTATTATGATGATAAAATTTAAGACAACTCGGCACCAATGGTTACGACTGTCGGCAACTCTTCCAGTTGTGGTAATGATGATTTTTGCATTTGGCGCAGTCTGCGCTGAGGAGCTCCAAGAGGAGTCAAAACAGCAGCCTAAAACATCCAAAATTGAGATTAAAGATGGCGGCAAGACAATTCTGCTCAACAGCAAACCTGTCACACTTGAACAGCTCTCAGATGCCGTCAAAAGCGAGCATACTGAGGTTGTTAGCATTGATTGCGACAAGGATGTAAATATGGGCAGTGTGGCAGATGTCAAGCAGGTGCTACGCGCAAATGGAAATCTAAGGCTTGTTTATGAGCAGAGCGATAAAGAGGATGCATCCGCAGCCGCTGAGGCTAATCAGAGCCAAATAAAGGCGATTATGGCAGCCCCAGGAGCAGTGGCAAGTAAGAGCGAGCTCAAAGAGCGCAACCTGCTTGTTGTTGAACTTGCAGCCGATGGCTCTATACAGCTCAGAGGCGAGAAATGTAGCCCAAATAGGCTTAAAAAGGAGGTAAAACGCTTTGTGCAGAATTACCACATCTACGCGCTAAATACCCGTAAACTCCATGTAGGCAATTATCGCCGAAAAGACTACTCAGAGTTTACAACTATAGCATTTACAATGCCAGACGGGGAGCGTATGGCATGCCCTGTAAGCAAAGGTGTTGTATGCATTAAGAGCGTAGAGAGGGCGGATGCTGCCAAGGTTAATCAGGTCAGAGATATTATAACTCAGGCATACGCTGAACTAAAAGACCGCCTCTCTGGTAGAATATACGGCAAGAGTTACAACAAACTTGACCAAAACGGTAAAAATAACATCAATAAAGCTGTACCCGTGCAGGTCTGCGAAATAGTAGGAACTGTATAAAAGTAGAACAGCCGTTTTACCCTAAACAACAGTGGCGTATGTAGTAACCGATACGATTACTGCATACGCCACATTGTTTTATTGCTTAGCTGTTACTCAAAATTGTACGGCTCTATCGCATTCAGCAACGGAGATAATGGATTGGCATTAGTTAGATTGAGATTATCATACATGGCAAATATTCTCTGAGAGATTCTTCGTCTATTCATACCTTATGAATAATTCAAGAAAATACTATATGCTTATTGAATCGGTATAAGGATAGATTTTTATTTACTTTCATCCATGCAAATCACTCTCATAACCTCATAAGTCCCTGCGTAGTGTTTTGTAAATTCAGCAGTCGGTTTTGTAACCTCTTTCAACTCCAATTCTGCTTCAACTCTCCATTCGGGCACTTTGGCTTCCTTGTATCTTACCTGCAAGTATCCAGATTTGTCAATTATCCAATAATCGGTTGTCGTACCATCGGGGCGGAATGTATGCACTTTGGGGGCAAAAGTGATAGTCTCGTGCAGTATTATTCTGGGAGAAACGGAAAATCCACATCCCTCAATGGATTTTCGGTAGGCGATGCGTACCTTGCCTTTCATAAGAATGAGACTGTCAGCTGATACTTTTTCAATCTTCAGCGTGTCGGTAAAAGCAATCGTCTGATGATTACCCACGCTTTTGCCTGTGAGGAACAGTTTGTTCCCGTTGCACTCCCAATGCTCATACAGCAGAGTTGCCATATTGATCGAATGCGCCTTGCCTCCCTCTTCCAAAGCCACACCTTGCACTTTGTTCATTCCAGGTATGGGTTGTACCCACAGTCCAACAAGTTCTTGCTCTGTGTATTTAGTATTTGTGTGGCATGAAACAAACGCAAGAACAACGGCTATGAATAGTAGCACCTTTCTCATATTACAAATCTTTGCAATTGATAACACTCTTTCGGGGGTCTTGTTTGGAGATTATACAAAAAAACGCCTCCCGCTGGTATGCAAAAGGCGAAATTGTAGTAAAGTATAAAGCCGAGGCTGACCAAAAAAAGTGAATTTTTGGTCAGTCTCAGTTTTATTAGTGTGTAAAGACCTTGCCAAACTGCTTTTCGCGTCTTTCGTAGGCGAGGCGCGAGGTGGTTGGATACTTGAGCTTCTCAAACTCCTTAACAGCGTTCTCAATATCGCCTAAAAGCATATCTGCCATATCGCGGGTCATGCCTTGGCGCACAACCACACGCATAACCACCATATCCTCTATGCTCTTTGGCATCGTATAGGCTGGCACCATCCAACCGCTTTGCTGGAGGGCTGCTTGAAGGTCGTAAAGGGTCCATTTGGCACTCTTGTCGTACTCTGGATTCATATACCATATAAACAGTGGATTGTCAACCCTCTTAGAGTAGTTGGCAAAACACTTCATCTTGCCAATCTTCTCATGGCAATACTTTGCAACCTCCATAGAGGCTGTTTGCACCTCTTTGTAGCCCTCTGCACCGTAGCGGATAAAGTTGTAATACTGACCCAAAATCTGCGCTGCTGGGCGTGAAAAGTTGAGTCCTACCTGGGTAATATTTGCGCCTAAGTAGTTGACAGAGAAAGACATCTGCTCAGGCAGACAACTCTTGTCTCTCCATACCACCCAACCCAAGCCAGGATATACAAGACCGTACTTGTGACCCGATGTAGATATTGACCACACCCACTTCAGGCGAAAATCCCACTTGCACTCTGGATTTATAAATGGCATAATAAATCCACCCGAAGCTGCATCGACATGAATAGGAATATCGTAGCCCGTCTTGGCGTTGTAGCTATCAAGTTCGTTGTTCAGAGCCTCAATATCGTCATTGAGTCCTGTCCAAGTGACACCTGCAATAGGAACTATGCAGATTGTATTCTCGTCACACATTTTAATTGCCTCTTTAGGGTCAAGCGTCGGCTTTTCGAGCGATATTGCCACTGTTCGCATCTCTACATCCCATAGCTGGCAGAACTTCTCCCATACAACCTGAAATGCGGTACTTGTAACAAGGTTTGGCTTGTCGCAACTCTTGCCCTCCTTCTTACGCTTAGTCTTCCAACGCAGCAGTGCCGCCACGCCACCAAGCATACACGCCTCAGATGAGCCTATACCTACTGCGCCACTCTTCCACTTGCCTTTCTCAGGCGTGTGCCACAGGTTGGCAATAATATTGATGCACCTGCCACACATCACAGCTACACGCGGATACTCAGTCTCGTCAATGTAGTTGATGTTTATCGACTCGTTCATCAACTTTGTTGCGTAGTCGTCCATGTAGGTAGTGACAAATGTCGCCAAATTGAGCCTCGGCTGAGTCTGTGGATAGGTCTCATCTTTTACCATCTGATAGGCAGTTTCAGGCTCTGTACCCCTCGCTGGAATCGTATTCACAGGAGCAGAACACAGTACAGGATTTGTTGTTTTGTTACTCATAGCAAAAAAAATTATGGATTACATTTGTGCATGCAATCCATAAACCGCGCCAGATTTTGTTGTGATAGTGTGCCACAACAAAATCGGTCACTTTAATTTTGGTACGCGCAACGCTACTAACTCTAACAACTACTATTGCGCGCCCTGTTATTCTTTGTCATTAAACCGCACTCTGCTTGCACTATTTGGATAATCCAAAAACTATTGCTATCTTTGTTGCGACACGCACGCAAGTTGTATTAGATGGGAGAAACTTATTACTGCATCTTTGCGCTGTTGATTTTGGCGTATCTGTTGGGCTCTGTGCCGAGTGCTGTTTGGATAAGCAGGCACTACTACGGTATGGATATTCGTGAGCATGGCAGCAGAAACGCTGGGGCTACTAATATGCTCCGTGTTCTGGGGATGCGTGCGGCTCTACCTGTCTTTGTAATAGATTTTCTCAAGGGTTTTGTTGCGGTCAATATCATGTCTCTGATGCGTTTTGACGACGCTATGACCCCAAGTTGGATTATCAATCTTAAGATTATTGCAGTCCTGTTTGCCGTTTCGGGGCACATCTTTCCCATCTTTGCCTCTTTTAGGGGTGGCAAGGGTGTGACAACGCTTGTAGGGGCTATTACGGGCATACAGCCAACCGTGGCACTCTTCTGTTTTGCGGTGTGGTGTTTGGTATTTGTTTTTACGCATTATGTGTCTCTTTCGTCTATTATTGCGGGGTGTGCTTTCCCTATATTTGTGGCGATATTTTCGAGTGCGATATATTCTCAGTATGGCGATACTTCGGTGTCGTTTATCATCTTCTCAATAGTTGTTGCCTTGCTGCTTATTTGGACGCATCGCAAGAATATAGCTCGTCTTAGGGCTGGCACAGAGCCTAAGATGCACCTATGGAAGAGGCAGAATAACCAAAAAACGGAATAGATAAAACCTTTTTATAATTTACACTTATGTTAGAACAAAACTTAATTAAGATGTACGAGCAGTCGTTTCGCGCTAACCGTGAGATGAGTGCTGTGACAGATTATTTTACAGGCGAAACCTACTCTTACTACGGTTTTGCAAAGGAAATTGCCAAATTGCATATTATGTTTGATGAGGCTGGAATTAAGCCGAAGGATAAAATCTCGCTTGTAGGTCGTAATACTCCTCGTTGGTGTGTTGTATATATTGCCACAATTACCTACGGAGCTGTTATAGTGCCTATTCTTCAGGATTTTACTCCAAATGATATTCAGCACATCGTAAACCACTCAGAGAGCCGCCTACTCTTCCTTACTGACTCTTATTGGGATGGTCTGGACGAGGATGCAATGCCAAATGTAGAGGCTGTGATGTCTCTTACAGACTACCATGTTATCTACGAGCGCGAGGGCAACAAGATGACTCACTGCATTGACCAGATGACAGAGAACTACCGTAAGCGTTATCCAAAGGGCTTTACATCAGACGATATTAAGTATGCCGATGTGCCAAATGACCAGCTTATCCTGCTCAACTACACCTCTGGAACAACAGGCTACTCAAAGGGTGTTATGCTTACAGTAAACAACCTTACAGGTAATGTGATGTACGCCTCAACTATTGGCGACCACACAGGCGAGCCATACTTCCACAAGGGCGGTCGTACACTCTCTTTCTTGCCTCTTGCACACGCATTTGGCTGTCTTGTTGACTTCCTTACTCCGCTGGCTGTAGGTGGTCATATCTCGCTGCTGGGTCGTATTCCTGCGCCAAAGATTCTGCTCAGTGCTATACAGAAGGTTCAGCCAGAGGTTATCTGCGCGGTGCCTATGATTCTTGAGAAGATTTATCGTAAGCAGATTATGCCACTTTTGGAGAAGGGTCCGCTTAGTATTGCCATGAAACTGCCACTTGTAAACGAGGTTGTCTTTGCGCAGATTAAGAAGAAACTGCTTGACTCATTTGGTGGGAACTTGCGCATCTTCGTAGCTGGTGGTGCACCTGTAAACAAGGAGACAGAGGCGTTCCTACAGAAGATTCACTTCCCATTTACCGTGGGTTATGGTATGACAGAGTGCGGTCCGCTTATCAGTGTTACACCAGATGCTACACAGTTTAAGGCTGCCTCTTGCGGTATGTATCTTAAGGACTTTGTGGATGTACGCATCGACTCAGAGGACCCACAGAGAGTGGCTGGCGAGATTTTAGTTCGTGGCGAGCATGTTATGCTTGGCTACTACAAGAATGAGCGTGACACCAAGGCTGCAATTGACTCTGACGGCTGGTTGCATACAGGCGATATGGGTACTATGGATATTGACGGTACACTCTATATCCGCGGTCGTTGCAAGACTATGATTCTTACCTCTTCAGGTCAGAACATCTACCCAGAGGAGATTGAGGATAAGCTCAACAATATGCCACTTGTCCTTGAGTCGCTTGTTCTTGAGAATGATGGCAAACTCTACGGTCTTGTAGTGCCTGATTTTGAGACTTGCGAGCGCGAGAAGATTGACCGTGCAACCCTTGAGCAGACTATGAACGAGAATCTTAAGTTGCTCAACTCTCAGATTGCTGCATACGAGCGTTTAGTATCAATTACCATCTATCCATCAGAGTTTGAGAAGACTCCGAAGAAGAGCATTAAGCGTTATTTGTATAATGTAGCTAAACTCGGTATAGAGTAGAGATTGCAGAATATGGTGTTTTCGGTGTTACGCTCGATAGAAAAATGCTCACATACATTTTAGTATGCTCCGCTTTTTCTATCTTCGCAAGTCTTGAAAACCCGCATATTCTATCAATCTTGGTAATAACAAGGGGGTTGTTGAATACAACCTCCTTGTATCCAATATAACAGAAACAGAAC
>CAZIPR010000014.1:0-41949 GCA_964541245.1 uncultured Alistipes sp. | reverse complement strand
TAACGCAAAGGTAATAATTTCCACATTCGTCCCACTGGAATTTTACAGTGAGCCGCAATTATAGGGGGATTTAGAGGGTATTAGGGGCGATTAGAGGAAATTAGGCGCGCGCAGAGAGTGTAAACTAAGTTTAGCCGTTTTCGGATTTAGGGAAGAACAACGAAGTTGGTGCGATAAAAAATAGAGCCCTTCGCTCAAGTTTACTTGAAAGCGAAAAGGACTCTATTTTTTAGCGTAATAGCCGTAGGCTATCCTAAATCCGCATCAGCCATTAGCAAAACGCAGTTTTGCCGAAAGTTTTTGGTGCAGCTTTTTTCAAAAAGCTGCGGTACTGTATCAGCCGCCCTAAGCACCGCATCTATTGTCAATTGAGCCAAATAGAACACAACAAGGAGTGATAATTTTCTGCTTTCCACTTTTTTTAGTATCTTTGCGGCAGTTTGGGAAAGTGTGTATATAATGGGATTTTTTGAGAGATTACTTGATACTATGCGTCGCAATCCGCTGACCACCGTGCTACTTATAATGCTTATGGTTGCAGCACCTGGTGTGTTGGGGGTGTTCGCTATTGTGTTTCTTGTTCCACTTATTCTTGCCATTATAGGTGTTATTATTCTGCTCTTCCGTGTGCGTAAGATTCAGAAGCAGATGCGAGGCGACTCTGGCGGTCAAAATAGCAGCAGAGGTGGAAGCGGCAGCAGCAGCAAATCTGGCAGAGTGACACTACACATACCTCCGCAGGAGCAGCGTGTAAACGACGATGTAGGTGAATATGTCCCTTTCAAGGAGGTTAAAGAGCAGAGCGAGAAAGAGTAAGATTAAAGAGATGTGGTTGACATTTATTCGACCACTAAAAGATAGTTTATGAAGTTTTTTGAGACACTTGGACGATACTGTATCCTGATGGGCAAAGTCTTTTCCCGTCCGGAGAAGTGGAGTATATACTACAGACGAGTGATTGTTGAGCTTGACCAGCTGGGAGTGGGCTCAATACCGCTCACTGCGATAATCTCCGTCTTTATCGGTGCGGTAATCACTATACAGATGGCAATCACTCTTGAGTCGCCTTTTATTCCGCAGATGATGATTGGTTACGCAACAAAAGAGACCATGATTTTGGAGTTTTCATCAACCGTAATAGCCATAATTCTCGCTGGTAAGGTGGGTAGTAATATCGCCTCAGAGATTGGCACTATGCGAATTACAGAACAGATTGATGCTCTGGAGATTATGGGCGTAAACTCGGCTGCATACCTTATTCTGCCCAAGATTATTGCGACGATGATTTTCTTCCCTTTCCTTGCCGCGTTTAGTATGATTGTGGGCATAGGTGGAGGCTTTTTAGTTGCCAAGATGGGCATCATGCTACCAAGCGACTTTATAGATGGTCTGCTCTACTGTTTTGACAGCTATGAGATAACCTATTCTCTTGTCAAAATGACCGTTTTCGCCTTTCTAATAACCTCTATATCAGGTTTCTACGGCTATTACGCCAAGGGCAACTCGCTGGAGGTGGGCAAGGCTTCGACTACGGCTGTGGTTATCAGTTCTATTATGATTATGATTTTCAACCTTATCCTAACTCAATTGATGCGATGATAAAGTGTGACCACATATTCAAAAGTTTCGAGGGCAGGACTGTTCTTGACGATATAAATATCACTTTCGAGACAGGCAAGACAAACCTTATCATCGGTCGAAGCGGCTCAGGTAAAACCGTGCTACTCAAGACCTTAGTGGGTCTGCACGAGCCAGACAGTGGCGATATTTACTTTGACGATGTCTGCTATACCCGTTTAGGTTTTAAGGCACGCAAGGCTATACGCAAAGATATAGGCATGATTTTCCAAGGTGGCGCACTGATTGACTCGGCGACAGTCTTTGAAAACATAAAATTGCCCCTTGACCTATTTACAGAGCAGAGCGAGGCTGAGAAGCGCGAGAGAGTAGAGTTCTGCCTTGAGCGCGTGGAGCTGTCACACGCCCCACACCTCTACCCTTCTGAGCTATCTGGTGGTATGATTAAGCGCGCAGCAATAGCCCGCGCAATAGTCCTCAACCCCCGCTACCTCTTCTGCGACGAGCCAAACTCAGGTCTCGACCCGCAGACATCTATCGTTATCGACAACCTTATACAGAGCATTACCCGCGAGTATAACATCACAACAATTATCAATACCCACGACATGAACTCCGTGATGGAGATTGGCGAGAAAATCGCCTATATCCACTGCGGACAAAAGTGGTGGGAAGGCACCAAAGAGGATATCCTTAGTGCCGATAATCCCGAACTAAACGACTTCGTTTTCGCCTCCGCTATGGCAAAACGCGCCCGCGGACTTAAGTAGAGTTTTATACAGTACCGTCCCTTTTCTGAAGAAAAGTGACCCAAAAGACTTTCGGAGAAACTTTGTTTCTCTTGTGGCTGATGCGGATTTAGGATAGCCTACGGCTATTACGACAAAAAATAGAGTCCTTTTCGCTTTCAAACAAGTTTGAGCGAAGGACTCTATTTTCTATCGCACCAACTCCGTTGGTAGTCCCTAAATCCGAGAACAGCGAAACTAAGTCTGCACTGTAAGCGCGCTCGCTAATCTCCCTAAATTCACTAAACTCCTTAAACTCCCTACTAACTAAATGCGAGCTGTCAACTAAATAGCGCACTGCTATTCTCTGTCATTTCTGTTATTAAACACGCGCAAACCCTACTAAAATGCACACATCCCACTAAAAAAACCGCACCCAAATCTAACCGCCTAATTTTGTTGCCAAAAAACTTTGCACTTTTGTATAAAATTTGTACTTTTGCCGTGGTTATTGTGAACTAAGAGAAAATTAACTTATTTTTAACTATAATTCTTATAATTATTAAAAACTATGGCAACAATTAAAATTGGTATCAACGGCTTTGGTCGTATCGGTCGTATGGTTTTCCGTGCAGCTTGCACTCAGACTGACAAGTACGAGGTAGTAGGTATTAACGACCTCTGCCCAGTAGATTACTTGGCTTACATGCTTAAGTATGACACTATGCACGGTCAGTTCCAGGGCACTATCGACTTCGACGCTGAGAAGAATCTTCTTATCGTAAACGGTAAGGCTATCCGCGTAACTGCTGAGCGCAACCCTGAGGATTTGAAGTGGAACGAGGTTGAGGCTGAGTATGTAGTTGAGTCAACTGGTCTTTTCCTTACTGCTGAGAAGGCTGAGGCTCACATCAAGGCTGGTGCAAAGTATGTAGTTATGTCAGCTCCTGCAAAGGATAAGACTCCTATGTTCGTTTGCGGCGTTAATACCAACACATATGCTGGTCAGACTATCGTTTCTAACGCATCTTGCACCACTAACTGCTTGGCTCCTATCGCTAAGGTTCTCAACGACAACTTCGGTATTGTTGACGGTTTGATGACTACCGTTCACTCTACTACTGCTACTCAGAAGACTGTTGACGGTCCATCTCTTAAGGACTGGCGTGGTGGTCGTGCTGCTGCTGGCAACATCATCCCTTCTTCAACTGGTGCTGCTAAGGCTGTAGGCGTAGTTCTTCCAGAGCTCAACGGCAAACTTACTGGTATGGCATTCCGCGTTCCTACTCTTGATGTTTCTGTTGTTGACCTTACTGTAAACCTTGCTAAGCCAGCTACTTACGCAGAGATTTGCGCTGCTATGAAGGCTGCTTCAGAGGGTGAGCTTGCAGGTGTTCTCGGTTACACTGAGGAGGATGTTGTTTCTGCTGACTTCCTCGGCGACGCTCGTACTTCTATCTTCGACAAGAAGGCTGGTATCGCTCTTACTGACACCTTCGTTAAGGTTGTTTCTTGGTATGACAACGAGTGGGGTTACTCTAACAAGGTGCTTGACCTCATCTCAGTTATGAAGGCTTACAACAAATAATTTTTGACGCGATAAAGGCGCATCTGCGCTCGCTACAAAAACAGCAAAGGGGCGGTACTTTTCAAGTACGGTCCCTTCGCTGTTTTTTTTGAGAGTGCAATGCGTGGAGTTTAAGGAGATTGGCAAGGACGCGCATTTAGTAGAGTTGCGCGCGCCCAAATAGCAGATAATAACAGTGAATAACAACGGGCTGCGCCCTTAATGACATACAATGACAGCGCGCGTATTTAGTAGAGGATTTAGAGGCTGTTAGAGGTAATTAGAGGAGATTAGGGGTGCGCGCTAATGGAACAGACTAAGTTTAGCTGTTTTCGGATTTAGGGATTACCAACTGAGTTGGTGCGAAAAGTAAGAGAGAGGTCGTTCAAGCTTGCTTGAAAACGATTGCTCTCTTACTTTTTGTAATAGCCGTAGGCTATCCTAAATCCGAAACGAAATAGAGAAACGAAGTTTCTCCGAAAGTCTTTTGGGTCACTTTTCTTCAGAAAAGGGACGGTACTGCGTCAGCACAACACTATGCGCTGTCGAAAAATTATGTTTTTTTGTTTTTTTATATTACCTTTGTACTAAATTACTAATAGGTTTTGAGCGATGAACACCGACTACCAGCCCTTTATTGACAGCAATATTGCTGCGCTATTTGAGAATATATCTGGCAGGATGACCACTGAGGACATGGTGCGTATAGAGCGTGCCTATCTACTTGCAGCTGAGGCACATAGCGACCAGGTTAGAAAGAGTGGAGAGCCTTATATTTGCCACCCTATTGCTGTGGCGAGGATTATTGCTGAGGAGTTAGAGTTGGATGCAAATCCGATTATGGCGGCGTTCTTGCACGATGTTGTGGAGGATACTAACTACACTATTGAGGATATTAAAGAGCGTTTCGGCGATGATGTTGCTTTTCTTGTTGGTGCGGTAACGAAGCAGAAGAAGTCTAAGTATCAGCATTCCAAGCAGATAGACAACTTCCGTCAGATTTTGGACTCTGTGAGTTACAATATTCACGCGTTGCTTATCAAACTTGCCGACCGACTGCACAACATGCGTACACTGAGCAGCATGCGTTCAGACAAGCAGATGAAGATTGCCGGCGAGACTGACTACTTCTACGCCCCACTTGCCAACCGTTTAGGTCTTTACCACATCAAAAGCGAGCTTGAAAACCTCTCGTTCCGCTACCGTTGTCCGCGAGATTACGCCATTTTGGACAGTCAGGTTACTGCCGATATTGAGGCTAAGCAGCCTGCGTTAGAGCGTTTTCAGGCAAAGATGGCAGAGATTTTTGCGAACAAAGGCATTGAGGCACGCACTGAGGTACGCTACCGCAAACCGTACAGTATCTGGCGTAAGATGCGCAGCAAGGGTTGCGACTTTAACCATGTTGGCGGCAGGCACTATATTCGTGTGATATACCCTCAGAGCGATGTTTACTCTGAAAAGGAGTATGCTGTAAAGATTTACGCTGCCCTGACCGACTTCTTCAAAGAGCGTCCTGGCAGTGTCTCAAACTATATTGACGCGCCGAAAGAGAACGGTTACCAATCTTTCCATGTCAAGTTGCTCAATGAGCAGGGCAGCTGGGAGGAGATACACATCTCCTCGGAGCGTATGGTACGCAACTCTCGCTTAGGTTGCGCAGCAGAGCGTACTGAGGACAATGTAAGGACCTGGCTTGAGAAGCTCAAGGCGATACTTAGAACAGATGTGGCAGTCAATGGCATACAGTTTATGGAGGGTGTCACCTCGTCGTTCTACAACGATGACATTATGGTCTTTACCCCTACAGGACAGGGTATTATACTGCCTAAAAACTCTACAGCCCTTGACTTTGCCTTTGAAATTCACAGCTACATAGGGCAGCACGCCCACTATGCCCGCATAAACGGTCGTCTATGTTCTGTAAAGAGCCCTCTTAAGCGAGGCGACTGCATAGAGATTGGCACCGACGAGCACATCGCCCCTCAGCGCGACTGGTTAGGGGCTGTAAGGACATTTAAGGCTAAAAAGTTCCTGCATTCATACTTCGCCGCACAGCCTAAGCGCGAATTTACCCGCTGCGAACACTGCCATCCGCTGCCAGGAGATGAGGTTGTGGGTTTCAAAGACGAGCATGGCTCTGTGACAATACATAAGCGCGACTGCAACACAGCTATACGCCTCGCCTCAGAGCAGGGCGACTCTATTCTCGCCGACCTGAAGTCGTTTACCGAGGGCAGAGAGATGCTCTACCCTGTCAGAATACAGATACGAGGCATAGACCGTTACCACCTGCTATCCGACCTGATTTATTGCATCACCGAGGAGTTGCAACTCTCTATGAACGGACTTAAAACCGAGACTACAGACCATATCGGCGTCTGCACAATAGACTTTGAGATTCACTCCCTCGACCAGCTCGAAGCCGCTATGCACTCCATCGCAACAATCGCTGGCGTTGACGAGGTGTCACGAATTGATATCGAGTAGGTATAGTACCGTCAGTCAGACAGGTAACAGCGCAAAAAAATAGAGAGTTTAAGGAGATTAGAGAATTTTAAGGAACTTAGGGAGCGAAACAAAAGAGTTCTTCGGGGTGTCGAACCCACGAAGAACTTTCGTTTTACATGGTATTGGCTTTTGTGCGCTCCCTAACATCGTTAATCTCGCGAAACTCCCCAAATCTCTACAAAAGCGTGCACCATTTTCGCACCGTCAGCCCGCAAGGAGAGTCTCAAACCACCCTCCGCATGTAGTTGTAAGCCACAATTTGTAACTTTTTCTTTGCCGTTCCAAAAATTTATATTACCTTTGTAATATATAATAACTAATTATGGCAGAGAACGAGGTTGTACAGAGGCTTGAGGCGAGCATTGATAAATTGCTCGACAAATATGTTCTTGCCTCGGAGGAGGTTGCTCGGTTGCAGATGTTATCAGCAGCGCAGCAGCGTAAGATTCGTACCCTCCAGCAGCAACTCTCTGATGCCGAGAGAGCTTTGGCGCAGGCTAAGTTATCAGATGCAATGCTAAATGGTAGCGATACCAAGGCGGCACGCGCACAGATTAACAGTTTATTGCGGGAAGTTGAAAAGTGCATAGAGCTTGCCAAGGCTAAGATGTAGAATTTTTACAATGGGTAGAAGAGACCATAAATTTACAGTTCTGGGTAAAAAGTACACCCTTGGGCTTGATGACGAGCTGGAAGAGGTGTTCCGTATGGCTGAGCGCGAGCTCAACCGTAGGCTGATTGCCAAGGCTGGCGAGAAGATAGACGGCTACAACGACAGAGACTATCTATCTCTGGTGGCTCTTCAGGTAATGGCAGAGGCTCTGTGTTTGCAGCACGACAACACCGTAGAGCCTGATACAGAGGCTATTGCTGCTCTTATTGAGAAGATAGAATCGAAGTTGAAATAGCGATATTTCATCGTTCTTTACATACTAAATTTCCCGCATAGATTCCTTTCGTTTTGCGAAACTGAACACTTTTTACATTGGGGCAGTCTCAATTGTCAAAACCAGGCCTTGTAGCCAGCAATGGTGAGTGCGAAAGCACCGGTGGAAGGTTGCGAAAACAAGCAGAACCCCACACATGACTTATCTACAGATTCGTCAAACCCTAACAAGGAGTCTTATGCGGATTTTTTGTTTTTATGACAAGCAAATCCGCAAAGCGGATAAAGAGTCGCAAAAAGACAAAAACGATATTTGACAATTTTTAACTATATAATAAACCACATTAGACTATGGAATACATCATTGTTTTAGCAATTGCCTTAGTCGTTTCAGCGGTAGTAGGTGTACTGACCTACTTGGCTGTAAAGTCGCGCTCTCAGTCGCTTATACGCGAGGCTGAGACAGAGGCTGAGATGATTAAGAAAGAGAAAGCTCTTCAGGCAAAAGAGAAGTTTATACAACTCAAGAGTGAGCATGATCGCGCTGTAAACGAGCGTAATCAGAAGGTAAAAGATGCTGAGCAGCGTGTTCGTCAGGCGGAGCAGGCGGTACAGAGTCAGCAGAAGGAGCTTGACAAGAGGCTCTCTGAGAACGACAAGCTCAAGAGTAAGATGGAGTCACAGCTTGCCTCTATGGAGGAGCGCAAAGCGGAGTTGGCACAGATTATTGCAGAGCAGAACTCTCGTCTTGAGCAGATTTCAGGCATGAGTGCCGAGGATGCCAAGAACACCCTTATTGAGAACATGAAAGAGGAGGCTAAGAGCGAGGCTGCCGCATACATCAACGAGACTATTGAGGAGGCTAAGCTCACAGCTACAAAGGAGGCTAAGCGCATTATTGTAGCCTCTATTCAGAGGGTTGCCACCGAGACTGCCATTGAGAACTCAGTAACTGTATTCAACATTGATTCTGAGGATGTTAAGGGTAGAATTATCGGTCGTGAGGGTCGTAATATTCGCGCTCTTGAGGCTGCTACAGGCATTGAGATTATCGTTGACGACACCCCAGAGGCTATTATTCTGAGCGGTTTTGACCCTGTTCGTCGTGAGATTGCTCGTCTTGCCCTGCATCAGCTTGTAACTGACGGCAGAATCCACCCTGCACGCATTGAGGAGGTTGTTGCCAAGGTTAAGAAACAGATTGAGGAGGAGATTGTTGAGGTTGGTAAGCGCACAGCCATCGACCTTGGTATCCACGGTCTGCACCCTGAGCTTATCCGCCTTATCGGTAAGATGAAATACCGCTCTTCGTATGGTCAGAATCTGCTTCAGCACGCCCGCGAGACTGCAAACCTTGCAGGTATCATGGCTGCCGAGCTTGGACTCAATCCAAAGGCTGCACGCCGCGCAGGTCTGTTGCACGATATAGGCAAGGTGCCTGATGACGAGCCAGAGTTGCCACACGCAATTATCGGTCAGAAGCTCGCCGAGAAGTACAAGGAGAAGGCTGATGTATGCAACGCCATTGGTGCGCACCACGACGAGACTGAGATGACCTCTATGATAGCACCTATTATTCAGGTTTGCGATGCTATTTCTGGTGCGCGTCCAGGAGCGCGTCGTGAGGTTATTGAGTCCTACATCAAGCGACTCAAGGAGATGGAGGATATAGCACTCTCTTACGAGGGCGTTGTTAAGACCTACGCTATCCAGGCAGGTCGTGAGTTGAGAGTTATCGTAGGCGCAGACAAGCTCTCTGACGCTGAGTCTGAGGCACTTTCTCACGACATTGCAAAGCGTATTCAGGACGAGATGACATATCCTGGACAGGTAAAGATTACCGTTATCCGCGAGACCCGCTCCGTCAGCTACGCGAAGTAATAATCAAACAAAGCAAATTAGGCGGAGTCAATACTCCGCCTAATTTTACATATAACAGAGATGAAACAACTTTGGAAACCAGGCACAATGATAGCCCCCGTTCCCGCAGTTATGGTAAGTTGCGGGGATGAGAGTGAGAAGAACATACTCACAATAGCTTGGACGGGCACAATATGCTCCGAGCCTGCGATGTGCTACATATCTGTTCGACAAGAGCGTCACTCATACGATATTATCCGCCGCACAGGCGAGTTTGTCATAAACCTTACCACCTCAGCCCTCGCTCATGCCACAGATTGGTGCGGAGTGCGTTCAGGCAAGGATTTTGACAAGTTTGCATACTGCAACTTAACACCCGAAAAGTGTGAGCATGTTGCAGCACCTGCCATAGCAGAGTCGCCCGTATCTATAGAGTGCAAAGTCAAGCAGATTATCCCGCTCGGCTCGCACGATATGTTTATAGCCGAGGTTGTTGGCGTTATGGTTGACCCCTCGCTGCTCGATCCAGAGAGTGGAAAGCTCGACCTTAGCCGCGCAGACCTATTGGGATATGCTCATGGCGAGTATTTCCGTTTAGGCGAGAGGCTTGGCACCTTTGGTTGGAGTGTCAAAGGCTCTACAAAGCGAAAAGAGCAGAAAGAGCAGAAGAAAAAATAGAAAAAATTGCAAAGTGAAGAGATAATGGAACAACAAGAGTATCTACAGAATTTTGAAAAGACGCTTGCTGAGCAGCTGACAAAAAACCTCTCAGACAAGCACCTACTTCCAGGCTATACCTTTGAAGTTGAGGAACTTGCAGAGGCATGGCACACTTCAGCACCAGACTATATGGCAGATGCCGTACCACAGATTGCTGACTACCCTCTTGCAGCTATTGCGTGGGCTGCATATTTTGGCGCAGGAGCCGCTGTACTGTGGGACAAGGGCGAGATTAAGAGCGAGGATAACCTATATCTCCGTCTGCGTGATGCTCGCGGTTTTGACGAGATGGACGAGTATGTTGCCTACCTACTTCTTGACCATGGTGTAAAGCAATCTGAGATAGACAAGCTGGAGGATGCACTGCGCAGCGCAGCACAGAGTGCCGAGACAGCTATCCGCAAGGAAAACATTGAGCCACAGAGCGTTATGGCATTTCATATCTTTGCTCGCGTAGTCAAAGTTTTCTTTGTCCTCGGTATGTCAATAGCCCTGCATCTGATGGGTTACAAGTATGAGAAAGTGAAGGTTGACCTGCCAAGCTAAGCAATGTTTACTCTCAGAATAACAACCTCGTACAGCGAAAATTGGCGGTACAACATTATGCTTACCTGCGCCCTGCAAGATGATGCAGGCAACAGGGTCGGCTTTGTATCTGCCGAAGATAGCATTATGCCCGTGGGCAGCAACAGCACTACCCCACCCGAAGGCTTTGTGCGTCAGAGGGTTATAGAACGACAGCTAACTCCTTGCCACTCTATAGACCTATGCCTATACCTGCTGCCAAACTCGCTGCCCGAAACTTTGACATTGAAAGGCGAAAAAGTCAGCTTCCCAATAAAAATCACAATCCTCAACGGCGACAAAACCATCTTTACCGAAAAGTGGGAAGTCAACCGCTTCGGCGGCATCGGTCGCCAACAAAAAATCCAACTGGAGCTCTGAGTATCAGCACAGTACCGTCCCTTTTCTGAAGAAAAGTGACCCAAAAGACTTTCGGAGAAACTTTGTTTCTCTTGTGGCTGATGCGGATTTAGGATAGCCTACGGCTATTACGACAAAAAATAGAGTCCTTTTCGCTTTCAAACAAGTTTGAGCGAAGGACTCAATTTTTTATCGCACCATCTTCGATGGCATTCCCTAAATCCGAAAACAGTGAACCTTAGTTTGTGCTGTTTTACAGGGTATCGGCTTTAATGCGCATTGTCATTGTGTGCCATTGAGGGTGCAGCCCGCTGTTATTTTTGTTATTCTCTGCTATTAGGTCGCGCACCCTTAATTACCTCTAATCTCCCCTAACTACCTCTAATAGCCGCTATCCTTTGCGCGCACTCGCTAAAATTTCACAAAATTATTTGCAAATCCCCAAAAAATGTCCTATATTTGCGATGTAAAAGAGGTAAGGGGACGGGAGGTCCCCTTATTTTGTGCAAAAGGGTCAGATATTTTGCAAATCACAATGGTAAATAATTTGATATAACTATATGGATATTAACAAGTTAACAGAGGTTGTAGAGGAGTTTCTCAGTGGTAGCGACATCTTTATTGTAGATTGTGTAATCACACCGTCAAACGAGATTACACTTACTCTTGATTCTGACAGCAGAGTTTCGATAGATAGCTGTGTTGCTGTTTCAAGGGCTGTAGATGCTGCTTTTGACCGCGATGCAAAGGATTTTTCGCTTACCGTAACCTCTGCTGGTATTGGCGAGCCGCTTAAGCTACTTCGTCAGTACAAAAAGATTATCGGCTCCCCTATTGAGGTGTTGCTTACAGATGGAGTAAAGATTTTGGCAACCCTTGATGATGCGACAGAGGAGGGTATTACAATATCTTACGACAGCAAGGTTGCCGTAGAGGGCAAGAAGCGTAAGGAGTTACAGCACATTGTGCGCACAGTGGCATTCTCTGATATAAAGAGTGCCAAGGAGTATTTGGATTATAAGTAGAAACAAATAATAAAAAGCAAAGACAATGAACAATTTGAATCTTATCAGCAACTTTGCAGAGTTCAAAGAGCTGAAGAGCATCGACAAATCGACAATGATTGGCGTACTTGAGGATGTATTCCGCCATGCGTTGCAGAAGCAGTACGGCACAGACGAGAATTTCGATGTTATCATCAATGCCGACAAGGGCGACCTTGAGATTTGGCGCAACCGTACAGTTGTTGCAGACGAGGAGCTAACAGACAATGTGCGTGAGATTTCACTCTCAGAGATTAAGAAAATCGACCCTTCTTATGAGGTTGGCGACGAGTACACCGACCCTATCACATTTGACTCTTTTGGTCGTCGTGCAGTGCTTTCACTGCGTCAGAACTTGGCTTCTCGCATCCTTGACCTTGAGAAGGCTTCACTCTACGAGAAGTATCGTGACCGCGTAGGCGAGATTGTATCGGGTGAGATTTACCAGGTTTGGAAGAAGGAGGTACTTATCCTTGACGATGATGACAACGAGCTTATCCTGCCTCGCGCTGAGCAGATTCCTGGCGAATACTACCACAAGGGCGACACTCTGAGAGCTATCGTAAAGAGTGTTGAAATGAACAACAACCAGCCACGCATCATCCTCTCTCGTACAGCAAATCAGTTCCTTGAGCGACTCTTCGAGGCTGAGGTACCAGAGATTTATGATGGTCTTATTACAATCAAGAAGATTGCCCGCATCCCAGGCGAGAGAGCAAAGGTTGCAGTAGAGTCATACGACGACCGCATTGACCCTGTAGGCTCTTGCGTAGGTATGAAGGGCTCACGAATCTATACAATTGTTAAGGAGTTGCACAACGAGAATATTGATGTTATCAACTACACCGCTAACACCAAGCTCCTTATTCAGCGTTCACTCAACCCTGCAAAGACCTCTGAGATTATTATTGACGAGGAGCGTCAGACAGCATCTGTATATCTTGACCCAGATCAGGTATCACTTGCAATTGGTAAGGGTGGTCTGAACATCCGCCTTTCAAAGATGCTTACAGGCTACAACATTGATGTATATCGCAATATTGAGGGTGGCGATATTCCACTCTCTGAGTTTGACGATGTTATTCCAGATTGGCAGATTGAGGCTCTCTCAGCTGCGGGTCTTGACAGAGCAAAGGCAGTTCTTGCCCTAAGCGCAGAGGAGATTGCAGAGCGTGCAGACCTTGAGGTTGAGCAGGCTGAGGAGATTATTGCAATCCTTGAGAGAGAGACAGAGCAGAGCGAAGAGTAGTAGAGGCTGTTTGTAGTCTCTAATACTACAAACAGCTTAAAGTTCCCCAAATCTGGTTACGAGATGGTCGTAACAACCCTAAAACATTGTGAAACGAAAAAAGGAGAAATATACATGGAGAACGAAAGAAAGTTACGCCTCATACAGGTTGCCAAGGAGTTTAAGGTGGGTCTAAGCACACTGACTGACTTTTTGCACAAGAAAGGCGTTGTAATAGACGGCTCGCCCAACACACAGATAAGTGGAGAGGTCTATGCTGTTGTAGAGAAGGAGTTTGGTGCCAACCGCAGCTCCTCTTCAGCAAGGGATAGCATCCGCGAGAAGATTTCAACAAAGCAGGCTACTGTCTCTATTGAGGAGCCAAAGGCAGAGCCTAAGCGCAACATAGAGGTTAAGGAGGAGATTATCCAGCAGCCTCGCATTTTAGGCAAGGTTGAGCTTGACAAGAAAGGCAACATTGTAAAGCCTGAATCAAAGTCGCAGCCTAAGCCAGAGCAGCCAAAGCCTCAGCCTAAAGCAGAGAAGCCAAAGGTTGAGCAACCAAAGCCACAACCAAAAGCCGAGCAGCATAAACCGCAGCCGCAGCCTCAAACAAAATCTGAGCAGCCTAAACAGCAGTCAAAAGCTACTGAGCAGCTCACTGTAGGTGGTCAGTTCAAGCCTACCGAGGCTCCGACACTTGCTGGTCCTCAGATTTTGGGTAAGATGGATGTTACAGGCATGGTACCAGGTGGCAAGCATCGCCGCAAGAGAATCAAGGAGGAGAAGATTGACATTACCCGTCAGCAGAATCAGCCTCATGGCGGCTCTTCTAAGAAGAACAAGGGCGAGAATAAGAACGAGAATAAGCCTAACAATCAGCCTCAGCAGGGTCATGGCAAGAAGAACAAGCACAACAAGCCTGCTCCAAAGCCTGTAGTTCGTCCAGAGGTATCTGACGAGGAGGTTTCAAAGCAGGTAAAAGACACTCTGGCACGCCTCACTGCAAAGGGTGCTAAGAATAAGGGTGCTAAGTATCGTAAAGAGAAGCGCGAGGAGGTACGCGAGAAGATAAACGAGCAGATGGAGCTTCAGGAGATGGAGCGCAAGGTGCTTAAGGTTACAGAGTTTGTGACTGTCAGCGAGCTTGCAACCATGATGGCAGTATCGCCTATGGATGTCATATCAGCTTGTATGAATCTCGGTCTTATGGTATCTATCAACCAGCGTCTTGATGCCGAGGCTCTTGTTGTTGTGGCAGAGGAGTTTGGTTTTACAACCGAGTTTGTATCTGTAGAGATTCAGGAAGCTATTGGCGAGGAGGAGGTTGATGCTCCAGAGGATTTGGTATCTCGTCCACCTATTGTAACTGTTATGGGTCATGTTGACCACGGTAAGACCTCACTGCTTGACAACATCCGTAAGACCAATGTAATCGCTGGCGAGGCGGGTGGTATTACACAGCACATCGGAGCTTACTCTGTTGAGCTTAATGGTCAGAAGATTACCTTCCTTGACACCCCAGGTCACGAGGCGTTTACCGCTATGCGTGCCCGTGGTGCGAAGATTACCGATGTGGCTATTATCATCGTCGCAGCTGACGACAGCGTGATGCCTCAGACTATTGAGGCTATCAACCACGCACAGGCTGCGGGTGTGCCTATGGTGTTTGCAATCAATAAGATTGATAAGCCTGCTGCCAATGTTGAGCGAATCAAAGAGCAGCTTGCTGGCATGAACTATCTTGTAGAGGATTGGGGTGGTAAGTACCAGAGCCAGGATGTCTCTGCAAAGCAGGGTCTTAACCTTGACAAGCTCCTTGAGAAGGTGCTTCTTGAGGCTGAGATGCTCGATTTGAAGGCAAATCCTAACAAGAGAGCTAAGGGTGCAGTTATTGAGTCAACCCTTGACAAGGGTCGTGGCTATGTGGCAACCGTTCTTGTACAGGATGGAACACTCAGAGTGGGCGATGTTGTCCTCTCTGGAACATATACAGGTCGTGTAAAGGCTATGTTTGACGAGAACGGTAAGAAGGTTACCGTTGCAGGTCCTGCAACCCCTGTTCAGTTGCTCGGTCTTAATGGTGCGCCACAGGCGGGAGACTCTTTTAATGTTATGGAGGATGACCGTTCTGCACGCGAGATTGCAAACAAGCGTGAGCAGTTGCAGCGTATGCAGGGTATTATGACCCAGAAGCATGTTACCCTTGACGAAATCGGTCGCCGAATTGCTATCGGCTCGTTCAAGGAGCTTAATATCATCGTTAAGGGTGATGTAGATGGCTCTGTTGAGGCTATGTCAGGCTCACTGATTAAGCTCTCTAAGGAGACTGTTCAGGTTAATGTTATCCATGCCGCTGTAGGTCAGATTTCTGAGAGCGATGTGCTTCTTGCAACAGCTTCAAACGCTATTATCATCGGTTTCCAGGTGCGCCCTTCAGCCGCAGCTCGTCGCCTTGCAGAGAAGGAGGAGATTGAGATTCGTCTCTACTCAATTATCTACGATGCGATAAACGAGATTAAGGATGCAATCGAGGGTATGCTTGAGCCTGTGATGAAAGAGGAGATTGTCTGCTCTATTGAGGTGCTTGAGACCTTCAAAATCTCTAAGGTCGGAACTATCGCAGGTGGTATGGTGCGCGAGGGTAAGCTACAGCGCAACACCCCTATCCGCGTAATCCGTGACGGTATTGTAATCTACACCGGTCGCCTTGGTAGCCTTAAGCGATTTAAGGACGATGTTAAGGAGGTTGTATCGGGTCAGGATTGCGGACTTAATATTGAGTCATACAACGATATTAAGGTCGGCGATATTATTGAGGGATACGAGCAGGTAGAGGTAAAGAGAAAATAATTTCAAAAAAATAGAAACCTATAATTACTAAATTTCAAACACTATGATTAAGTTTGTAACAGCAGAAGAGGCTGTAAAGGTAATCAAGTCAGGTGATCATATTCACCTCAGTTCAGTAGCGTCAGCTCCTCAGTGCCTTATCAAGGCTATGTGTGAGAGAGGTAGAAACAAGGAGTTCAAGGATGTACACATCCACCACCTCCACACCGAGGGTCCAGCACCATACGCTGACCCTGAGTTTGAGGGCATCTTCCAGCTCGACTCTTTCTTTGTGGGCGGCAATGTTCGCAAGGTTACACAGAGCGGTTATGCGGATTATATCCCTGTTTTCCTCAGCGAGACACAGAAACTCTACCGCAGCGGCGCAGTACCATGTAATGTAGCTATGATTCAGGTTTCAACACCTGACAAGCACGGCTATGTATCTCTTGGAACATCTGTAGATGCAACTCTTGCAGCTGTTGAATGCGCAGAGCATGTTATCGCAGTGGTAAACAAGTATGTTCCTCGTGCATTTGGTGATGCAATGATTCACAGCTCACAGATTGAGTATTTCGTTGCTGACGACCAGCCACTTGAAGAGGCTCACTTCACTACTCCTAACGAGGTTGAGACTAAGATTGGTAACCTCTGTGCAGGTCTTATCGAGGATGGCGCAACTCTTCAGATGGGTATCGGTGCAATTCCTAACGCAGTGCTTGCTCAGCTTGGTGGTCACAAAAACCTTGGTGTACATACCGAGATGTTCGCTGACGGCGTACTTCCACTCGTTGAGAAGGGCGTTATCAACGGTGCTGCAAAGAATATTGATAAGGGTAAGATGGTATCAACCTTCCTTATGGGCTCACAGAAGGTTTACGACTTTATTGACGACAACCCAGGCGTGCTTATGATGGATGTTGGATATACCAACGACCCTTATGTAATCTCTAAGAACGACCGCGTGACCGCTATCAACTCTGCTCTTCAGGTTGACCTTACAGGTCAGGTTTGCGCAGACTCTCTTGGTCGCAAGTTCTACTCAGGCGTAGGTGGTCAGATTGACTTTATCTATGGTGCATCGCTTTCAAAGGGCGGTAAGGCAATTATCGCAATGCCTTCTATCACAAATAAGGGCGTTTCAAAGATTGCTGATACCCTTACCGAGGGCGCAGGAGTTGTTACCACCCGTAACCACATCCACTGGTTTGTTACCGAGAACGGAGCTGTTGACCTCTACGGCAAGAGCCTCCAGGAGCGCGCTCGCCTTATCATCTCTGTTGCTCACCCATCAGCACAGGAGGCACTCGACGAGGCAGCATTCAACCGCTACGGCTCGCACCACCACTATATTAAAAGCTATATGGGCAAGTAGTCCACAATAGACTCTTAATACTTACCGCAAGCACTTACCTTTAATCAAGGTAGGTGCTTTGCTTTTAATATAGTGGTGGTGACGATGTCTCTTTTTGTGTTATCCACCCCCGCACCCCCTCCTGTGAGGGGGCTTTGTCGCTACCCTAACAACCTCTAATAGCCGCTAATAACCCCTAAACTCTCTGCCAAATTAGAACGCCACCCAATTTTAGCGTCAGAGTGCGGTGGTTGTCAGGCACACAAAAAGCCGAGCGCGCAGCATACTAAAGCGTATGTGAGCAGCTCGGCTATTGAAGTGTAACGCAGCAAATGCCGCACTATCACGCTAAAATAGCAATAAATTTAGAAATAAGATACAGTATTATCCTCTACCTCTGCAAGCTCCTGAACTGCATAGAATGCGCGAGTAGCCTGCTGCTCAGCAGTAGCCTGCTGCTTAACCTTCTCAGCCTCTACAGTCTGAGCCTCAGCTGCAACATTGACAGCATCTGTAACAAGTACATACACGCCGCTTGCACCCTTTATAGGAGCTGAGAGCTTACCCTGCTCAAGAGAAGAGATTGTACCAAGTACGCGAGGCTCTACGCCGATACCTGGGATATAGTATGCATCATACTTCACATTTTCAAAGTTCTTAACATCGCCACCTGCAGCCTTAGCAACCTCTTCAAGAGTTGAGCCAGCCATCTTAGCTGCGATAATCTCATACTTCTTATCGCGGAGCAGGGTGCTACGGATAGATGCAGCAACTTCTGAAACGGTGCGATACTCGTTCTTATCAATACCCTTAAGGGTTGCGATAACATAGTGGTCGTCAATCTTGATAAGTGGAGATACATCGCCAACCTTAGCCTCGTTAGCCCAACGAACAACCTCGATAGAGTTGCCCTCAATACCACGAACTATGCGAGCAGCCTTCTCTACAGTTGCTGAGCGAGAAGCAAGACCCTGAGCCTTAACAGTCTCATCGAAGCCCTGCTCTACAGCGTTTACAGCAAAGAGGCTTGCAGCGTTGTGAACATCGCGCTGAGTCTGCTGTGATGCAACAAGTGGATAAGTGAGTGATGCAACCTTGTAGTGCTTTGCAGAAGCTGATACGCCGTCAACCTTAAGCACCTGGATAACATTACCCATAGTAACCTTTACAACATCGCCCTTTTTCTTGCCATAGAGTGCATCAGCAAACTCAGGAGCAAGGGTTGAGTATGTAACCTCGCCGATATTTCCACCCTCAGCAGCAGTCTCTGCAAGAGAGAACTTGCTTGCAAGAGCAGCGAAGTCGCCTTTTTTAGCAACAGTTACAAGGCTATCAGCAAGTTTGTCGTCTGTATAAGAGAGTACGATGTGGCTCAAAGTGAACTTCTCAGGCACATTTCTTACCTCAACAACGCGAGCAGCTCTCCACTCGTCAGCAACAAGTGCAGGACCATAAACGCCACCCTTAGTAAGCACCTTAGACTCGTCCTCTGTCATCTGAGCAGCAGTGATAAAGGTCTGAGCTACAGAAGCATGGCGATTCTCACGAGCGTAAGCCTTCAAATCATTTGCCACAGAGAACTTCTCAGTTGCAGCCTTAGCCTCTGCCTCAACAGCAGCCTTGTCAGCATCTGTTGCAACAACATCAAACTCAACAAAAGCGATTGAGCGGTAAGGGGTCTGCTTGTACTGGTTCTTATGAGCCTTGTAGTAAGCCTTAACCTCGCTATCAGATACTGAAACAAGTGAATCTGCAACGCTGCTGTAGCGGCTGATTACATAACGACCATTGTAGGTATTATTTGCAGCCTTAACGCCACGCTCAACCTCAAGATTTGTTGCATAAGCACCCTTCTGAACAAGTGCCTGATACTTCATCATTGAGCGGTCGAAGTCAGCCTGCTTGCTAAGATATGCCCACACCTGCTGTGCCTGTGGGTTGGTCTCAACCTGCTGGAGGAACTGAGCTACTGCCTCGGTGCTGTACTCGCCAGTCTGAGGGTTGCCAAATGCGCTTGCAAATACATTGCTTGCTCTCTCGCCGCGAACAAGAGCCTTGTGCTCCTCTGCGCTAACACCAAGACCCATAGACTCAAAGCCTGGGATAAATACATGGTCAGCAATTACCATCTGCCAAGCATTTGAGAGAATCTGCTGAGCCTGCTCATCGGTATAAGCATCGCCCATCTGAGACTTTACATCGTCATAAGCGGCAAGGAACTCTGAGTAGTGAATATCATCACCAGCAACAGTACCAACCTCAGGATCATTGCCTGAAAAACCCATCTCTGTCTTCAGAGAGAGGATAAAAGCCAAAAGTGCGCCGCCGATAACAACCGACAGGATAACGCCAAATTTGGTTCTTAGAGTGTTCAAACTAATCATATCAGAATACTTTATAAATTATATTTTCTTTTCAACCCGCGAATATAGTGATTTTATTTCAAATATTCGCCCTTTATTGTTATTTTTTAACACAAGTTACCCTCGCAAGTTCTATTCGAGAGCGTGTTGTGCGCAAAATCTTAATTTTCAGACCGTCAAACTCCATCTGCTCGCCAGCCTCTGGTAACTCCTCATAGCGAGAGATGATATATCCTGCAAGGGTATCATACTCGTCACTCTCAGCGATATTGAGCCCATACTTCTCGTTGAGGTACTCAATCTCAAGGCGGCAAGAGAAGACATACTCATACTCGCCAACCTGCTTTTCAACAAGCTCCTCAACATCATGTTCATCCTCTATCTCGCCAAAAATCTGTTCAAGCACATCCTCAAGAGATATTATACCCGCCGTGCCACCAAACTCGTCAATAACAACTGCAATATTGCTCTTCTGCTTGATAAACTGTGTGAGCATATCCTGCAAAGGGAGAGTCTCGGCAACAAAATCGACTTTCATAAGCACATCCTCAATACGCTTTGGCAGGGTAAAGAGGCTCTTTGAGTTTACATAGCCGATGATATTATCAACGCTATCTCTCCAGACAAAGATTCTGGAGTATTTACTCTCTACAAACCTATCTGTGAGCGACTCTATTGTGGCTGAATCAATATCTACAGCCTCCATATCTACACGCGACACCATAGCATCGCGCACCCTAAGGTCTGCAAAGTCAAGGGCATTTTGGAACATCTTTAGCTCGGTCTCCGACTCTGCCTGCGGCTCGCTATTATTGGCATCAAGCAGGCTCTCAAGGTCACTACGGTCAAACTCGGTCTGACGCTCCGCCTCGGCAGGGGTACGACCAAATAGTCTAAGTACGCCATAAGAGAGTAGCGTGGTAAACTTTGCCACAGGATATAGCAGCAAGTAGAAGAAGAAGATTACAGGGGCAAAAAATCGGTAGTAGAAGTTCGGATTGGCTCTTACAACCGACTTTGGCAGATACTCGGCAACAAAAATTACAATTACCGTAGGGATTATTGTCTCAAGGATAAACGACCCCTCATTATAGATTGTCTCCCAACCACAGAGGTATGCCACAGCACGAATTATCTGAGACATACACATAGAGTAGATAACAAGGGTGATATTATTACCCACAAGAATTGTAGTGATATACTGCCCCTGATTGCGCGAGAATAGGTCGGCAATATAGTCAAACATACGGCTCTGCTTACGGTCAATTTCAAGTTTGAGTCGGTTTTTATTCAAAAACGCAAGTTCCATACCCGAAAAAAATGCCGACAAGAGCAACATCAGCAGTATGATTACAATCGAAGTTGTCATCCTAAAATATACCTTATATATATTCTTATTATCTAATCCTCTCTGTTGTGGCTTTGCCCATCTTCTCAGCCTGATTTCTCTGCATCATAGGCTTTGTACCCCTGCCAGGTGCCATCTTCGGGCGTTTTGCAGGGTTTACAGGGTTTGCAGGCTTAGGCTTAGAAATCTGAGCAGGTTTACTCTCAGGCTGTTTAGGCTCTGGTTTTTCCTTTGTTTCAACGGCTGTTGAGTCGCTATCATTTTGCAACATCTGCTCCTCCATCTTAACCTTACCTTTCCAATGGCGGAAGTTGAGCTCTACCAACTCTTCATCAGACTCAAAGCCCTCTGCAAAGTGGGTGTCGTTTGCCGTAACAATCTTTGTATCCACATTTGAGTAGATACGCTTGGTAACAGAGTTCCAGAAGAGCTGCTGTGTATAGACCCTTGTGCCGTCGTTCTTAACAATTCGCACATCGCCCTTAGCCTCCCAGAGTTTACGATTCTCATAGTAGATGGCATAGTTAGCCTCAAGGGTGGCATTGACTGTGGTAAGTGAGTCATCTTGATAGGTAATAATCTTTATACCCTTTCTAAACTCCCTATACGGGTCACGACCAAGTGTATAACCCTCAAGTAGCGGCGTTGTAAAGCGGTATGAACGGCGACCGTTTTCGCTCACTATCAGCGTTAGATTCTGGCTCTGCTCGGTCTTAATTCCGTCAAGTGATTCCTCTTTAGGTTTTGGCTCCTCTTTGCACGAAAACAGCAAAGCACTCCCCATAAAAAGGAGTGCCACTGCTGTATATCTGTACAATAAATTTTTCACTGACGGTTATTTATTACTTTTACTGTACGCGTGGACGAACACGGGTAGAAACGCCCTGTGCAAAACCACAGTTTACAGTATATGTAGAGCCCTCAGCAAGCTCGTTAAAGAAGCACTCCTCCTTTGTAGGGAATGCAGTGCGGTATGCAGTTGCAAGCTGCTGTGCAGCCTCAACACGGTCTGGGTCCTGAGCCTCAAGCAGTGGCAGAGCCTTCTGAATAAGGTCGTAAGCAACCCAATAGATAGCATCCTTCTGCAAGCCCTCACAACCCTTAGCACCGTTTACATAGCACTGTGCAAGGAAGAAAGGAGCGTGAGCGTTCTCAGGGTTGAGAGCCTGTACATCGCGGAATGCAGCAACAGCCTGTGCAAAGTTGTTGATACTCATCTCAAAGATACCGATACGAACAAGCAGTTTCTCGCGCTCTACAGGGCTTGTCTCAGCAGCAAGAGCCTCGCGCAGGTACTGGTTTGCCTTGTCAAAGTTCTTAACATCCTGGAAACCCTGTGCAAGTACCATAGCAACAGCTGAAGATGGGTGCATTGTGTAATACTTCTCGCCCACCTGGAAGAAGAAGTCGCTTGTACACTTTGTACGAGCCATCAAGTTGTATGCCTGAGATACGATAAGCTCGTCATCTGGATTCTCAGCAACCTTCTTAGTGAAGATAGCCTCGATATTCTCGCAAGATGCTGCACCACTCATACCAAAGCACTGCTCAAACTGATCTTTGAACTGCTGCTGCTCTGGAGTGATGTTCTCGAAATACTTAGCGTGAGCATCATATGTGTTTACAATAGTCATTGCATCAACGATATCGTTCTGATAGTCATCGCAAAGATTCTTGAAATAGATAGCAACTACCTCTGGGTCAACTACGCCAGCCTCAGCCTGTGCAGCGATTGCAGCCTCGAATGCCTCTGCAACACCCTCACGGTCATCGCCCTTGTAAGTGAGGTACTCACGAGCCTTACGCTCAAGCAGATAGACCTTACCACGCTTAGGATGGTTGGCAAAGTGCTGGAGACGAACATCGTAGAGCAGGAGGATTGAGTCAATATATATCTTCTTCTCTGCAAGGCTCTCTGCGCGGTTTACTCTATCTTTGTAGAGTTTTACACCGTTTGCGTAGATGTTCTCAGATGCAGCAGGACACTTTGCAAGAAGCTGCTGAAGATAGTGTGCAGCTGAATTGAAGTGACGGTTTGCAGTCTCCTCTTTCAGATACTGACTTGCAAGGATATTCTCCTTACGCTCCTCTGGAGTCTCGCCCCATTTTGCATACTTAGGGTCACTAAAATCCTGTGCGGCAGCTGAAGTTGCCACTGCAGCCATAGCTGCGACAAGTAAAAATTTGATTGCCTTCATTTTAACTTATTTTTTATAGTTTTGCTGTTTTATAATTAGTCAATCTTAGGTCTTACAAACCAATAGTCCTCGCCAAAGAGTGAGAAGCCAAGGTTTATCTTGACATAGTTCTGACGAATAAGTCCCACGCGCTTGCCCAACTTAGGCATGATAATCGAAGAGAGATTTCCTCTACCGCCAACCTCTATGCCCGCGTTGATTGTCGAAGCACCCATAAATCTGAGCGGGAAGCCGAAACCTGCTGTAATAGCATACTGGTTGATATTGCGACCCTCAAACTTCTGGTAGTAGTTGCCATATCTTACACCTACGCGGTATGCAATACGACGCAAGTAGTGGCGCACATCAAAGCGATTAGGGGTGTACTCAAAGCCGAACTTATATGTATGTGTGTCTGTATATCCCACGCTCATACCACCAAAGGCATCCTGCTGATAGAAGGCGTTTTGTCCGCCCCAATTCTGATACTGGTAGTCAAAACCTGTGACAAACTTTGCATCCTGATACATCAGACCTACATTGAGGCTGTGCGGCAGGCGCATCTGACCCCTTGAATCCTCCTGAGAGACGATTGTTGAGGAGAAGTCGCCGATATAAACCGACTGCTGCACCTTTGGACGCAGCGGACCGCCATAGTCGTATGTAGCACCCACAGTGAGCAGGCTTTTGTTGTTTGCAAGGATATTCCACTGCACACCAAACTGGAACTTGAAGTTAGAGATAGCGTAGTCATCAAGACCTACAGTGGACACAAAACCACCTGTGCCGACATAGTCGCCATAGATTGAGGTTGAGTAGTTGTGCTGGATATTGCCCCAATAATACTTTGCAGCAACACCCACAGAGAATCCACGGAAAATCTCCCAACCAAGACCAGCCTTTACCTCAGTCACATCGCCATCGCCCTGGTAGTTGTACATCACACTTCCAACGGTTCCCCAAATATCCTCGCTCTGCTCGATTGTGTGCATCTTGTAGCCCACACTGCCGTAAGGTGCAAGGCTCAATCCAAAGCCCAAGCCCTTTGCTACAGGCAACTGAATAGATATCCCGCGGAAGTTAATTGTATTTTTAGCATTCTCTGCTGTTGCGTAATCTGAAGCAGACATTGAGCTGTACTTGCGCTGGGTATTCTTCAAAAAGTTACCCTCAACGCCAACCTCAAAGATAAAACTCTTTGGCAATGTTGCACTGTAACCCGCAGGGTTGAGCGGACTTGCCATCTGGGTACTGCGCCAAGCAACACCGATACCACCCATAGCGCGGTTGATTGTATTACCATGAGTACCAAGCTCGCCTATTCCAAACATCGTATATGGAGAGTAGGCATTTACTGCCGACTCCTGAGCAGAAACACTACCAACCCCGAAAACAGTTGCAAGTGCTGCAACTACCATAAAAACTCGTCTGCTATATCCCTTAATTCTTTGCATTGTATTCCAAAATCCTATTTAGTCCGTCATACATTATATTACGACCTGCAAATATCGCATTTTTAATTCGATTAACAAAATATTCAGCGTCTCCACCGATAAAAATTATCAAGATATTTTCATTTTTGTCACAAAAAGTCTCAATATAACCTTTTACTTCGTAAAAAACTCCCTCCATCACACCATTTTTTACCGCCTCAACGGTCGAGTGTCCAAGTTGCAGGCTACCACTCTGAAGAGTCATCGGACTACAGAGCGGCAGGGTCGCTGTCTTCTCTGACAGAGCCTCTAATCTCATATCCACACCTGGCGAGATATTACCCCCACGAAAAACACCACACTCTACATAGTCAAAGGTTATAGCCGTACCTGCATCAATTATCAGCATGCTACTCTTCTCGCCATACCTTGCCACAGCCCCCACAGCCGCCGCAATACGGTCAGTGCCAAGCCTTTCGCGGTCGTACTCAACGGCAATCGGCAACTCTGTCTTACTGTCTAAACAGACCACCTGTCCTACCCTATCTTCCAGTAGCGCAGCACTCCTCGCCGCATCGCCACGAGTAGAGGATACAATCGCCTTTGAAGGGGTAAATTTCTCAAATATCTGAGCCACAATCTCTTCTGTCAACTCTGGCACAACCAACTCCTCCAAAATAGAGTTACCTATACCAATAACGGCAATTTTATGAAAAGTATTGCCCGTATCTATGATTAAATTACAATTTTGCTCCATTTCTCGCTAATTTGTCGGCTACACATTGCCGTTACCTAAATTCTTACAAAGTTACCTTTATTATTTGTAATCTCCAAAAGATAAGGGAGCTTTAATTTTGGCACGCCATTTTTTAGAGACATTTAGGGAGGTTAGCGAGGTTAAGGAGATTAGTGAGCGCGCGGTTTAATAGCAGAGAATAACAAAGAATAGCAGCGGGCTTACGCCCTTAATGGCATACAATAGCGCGCGATTTAGTAGAGCCTTTAAGGTCTCAAGAGTCTCTAGTGACACTAGGGTCTGCGCGCAAAGAATAGCGGCTGTTAGAGGTGGGTTAGAGGTGGGTTAGAGGAGATTAGGGGTGCGCGCAGAGAGTATAAACTTAGTTTCGCTGTACTCGGATTTAGGGAACGCCATCGAAGATGGTACAAATAAAATAGTCCTCACGGTCGAGCTTGCTCGAAACCGATGATGGACTATTTTATTTGTAATAGCCGCAGGCTATCCTAAATCCGCAACGCACAAGAGAAACGGAGTTTCTCCGAAAGTTTTTGGTGCAGCTTTTTTCAAAAAGCTGCGGTACTGTGTTTATTCTTTTAGTTCTGTCAGCACCTTAACAGCCTCAGCCACAGAATCAACCCTGCGGACAGTCATTGCGAGCTTTGTGTCGCGTTGTTTAAGGACAAAGCGGTCGGGCTCGGCAGTTACGCGACGGAGCAGGGTCATAAACTGTTCGCTGCTGAAGAACGGCGAGTGGTCGTCGCCCACAAAGTTAACAATCATAAGTCCATTTTTAACCTTTACCCTCTCCATGCCAAGCGAGGCGGCAACCCATCTAAGGCGCACCACATCGAGCAGCTGTTTTGCAGCATCTGGCATAGCTCCAAAGCGGTCAATAAGGCGCGACTCAAACTCTTGCAGTCTCTTCTCGTCACTCACAGAGTCAAGCTCACGATAGAGTCTTAGACGCTCAGCCGACTGCTGCACATAACTCTCTGGCAATGAAGCATCTACACCAAGTTCTACTGTTACATCATCAACATAGCTCATAGCCCCTACTACCTTCTGCTCCTCGGCAGATAGTCCCGCAACATCAAGACCCTCAGCGCGCAACTCGGCTATAGCCTCGTTAAGAATCTTCTGATAGGTCTCAAAACCTATGTCGGCAATAAATCCACTCTGCTCGGCACCCAACAGATTACCCGCACCGCGAATATCAAGGTCCTGCATAGCGATATTAAACCCTGAGCCGAGGTCTGAGAACTCCTCAATAGCCTTGAGTCTTCGCCTTGCATCGCCCGAAAGCTGCTCATCTGGCTCTGAGAGCAGGTAGCAGTATGCCCTGCGGTCACTTCTACCTACGCGACCCCTCAGCTGATGCAGGTTACTAAGTCCAAAGCGGTCGGCGTTGTTGATAATTATAGTGTTTACATTTGGAATATCCACACCGCTCTCTATAATCGAGGTTGCCACAAGCACATCGCTCTCGCCATAGATAAAGTCCATGATAAGTCTCTCCATCTCGCCACTCTTCATGCGTCCATGTGCCGCCACAACGCGCGCCTTTGGGCAGAGACGGGTTATCATGCCGCGAATCTCCTCAAGTTGATTGATATTGTTGTGAATAAAATAGACCTGACCACCGCGAGACAGTTCCGCCTCAACAGCATCACGCACAAGCTCCTCAGAAAATGTATGTGACTCTGTTACAATAGGTTGACGATTTGGCGGAGGGGTTGAAATCACAGACAAATCTCTTGAGCCCATAAGCGAGAATTGCAGTGTTCGGGGTATAGGCGTTGCTGTAAGAGTCAGCGTATCCACGCTCACGCTCATCTGTGTCAGCTTCTCCTTCGCTGCCACACCAAAACGCTGCTCCTCGTCAATAATCAGCAGCCCTAAGTCGCGGAACTTAATCCCTGAGCCGAGCATCTTATGCGTTCCAATAAGGATATCAATCTTTCCACTCTGCAAATCCTCTGCAATCTGGCGAGTCTGCTTTGCGCTCTTTGAGCGGTTTAGGTACTCTATTGTCACAGGGAAGTCGCGCAATCGCTCAGAGAAAGAGCGGTAGTGTTGCAGTGCCAAGATGGTTGTAGGCACAAGCACAGCCACCTGCTTGCCATCTGTTGCTGCTTTGAAGGCTGCACGCACAGCAACCTCGGTCTTTCCAAAACCTACATCGCCACATATAAGCCTATCCATCGGGCGCGAAGACTCCATATCAGCCTTCACTGCCTCAGTGGCGCGCTGCTGGTCGGGGGTATCCTCATAGCGGAACGAAGCCTCAAGAGCCTGCTGCAAATAGCTATCTGGCGAGAAGGCAAAACCCTCACTCGCCTTACGCTTTGCATAGAGGGCAATAAGTTCGCGCGAAATATCCTTGACAGCCTTTTTAGTGGCATTTTTGAGCTTCTGCCACGCCCCACTGCCAAGTTTGTGAATCTTTGGTCGCTCCCCCTCGCCACTCTTATAGCGGGAGATACAGTGTAGCGAGTGGACATTTACAAACAGCACATCGCCATCCCTATAGACAAGTTTTATAACCTCACGCTGCTTGCCTGTTGTCGGGTCGGTAAGCGACACCAAGCCATCAAAACGACCCACTCCGTGGTCTATATGCACCACATAGTCGCCAACTCTCAGTGCATTGAGTTCGGCGACGGTCATCTGCTCGTCGCGCTTAATCTCGCCATTGATTCTATAGCGACGGTAGCGGTCAAATATCTGATGCTCAGTGTATAGGCTCAGTCGCATATCATAATCGACAAAACCCTCGTGGAGCATAACCCTGAGCATCTCTAACTTAGCCTCTGGCTTTGATATGGAGTGGAAAATATTGTCAAGACGCTCTATCTGAGCCAAATTATCTGACAGAATACAGCACCTAAGCCCCTGCTCCTTTCTTGCAATAATATCCGAGGCAAGCACCTCGAAGTTTTTGTTAAACCTACCTTGCGGCTGGGTGTGGAATATGACAGTTGCCCTGGCAGGTCGCTCTGCAAGGTTATTTTTGAGCATCAGAACAGTGCTACTTGCAATATCTGCCACAATCTCTTTTCGGGAGGTCAGACTACAGAGGATAGTCTCTGGCTCAGCAGCTGTGTTAAGCACCTTTTTACGCACCTCATCAACCTTATCTAAGGCATAGGCTGCATCGTAAAACCAATATTTAGCCTCTGAGGCATAGGCTACAAAAGAGACCTGTTTGGATGCGCTGCGGTTGAGATTTCCGATAATCTCCACACTCTCAAGACGGTCTGAAGAGAGCTGATTACCAATCTCAAAGCGACGCAGCGAGTCTATCTCGTTGCCAAAAAAGTCTAAACGATAAGGCTTGCTCTCAACATAGGAAAAGACATCGACAATACCACCTCTGACCGAATACTGACCTGGCTCATAGACAAAATCAACAGGCGTAAAGCCCAGATTATCAAGCATATCTACAAGCTCAGCAATCTCTATCCTATCATTTCGCTTCAGCTGTATAGACTCTCTTTCAAGGCTTACAGCATCTGTAACCCTCTCGGCAATAGCCTCTGGATAGGTACAGACTACAAGGTAGTCATTGTCAGCAAGATTTTTTATTGCCGCAAGAGCATTGGTACGCATTACAACACTCTGCGCCTCCTCGTTGCCATACATCACAGAGCGTTTATAGGCAGATGGGAAGAATAGCACCCTCTTCTCGTCAAGTAGCGCATAGAGGTCGTTCATGGCGTATGCCGCAGCATCCCTATCCTCTGCCACAAGTATATGCAGCCCACCTGTTTTTGCCACAGCGGCTGCCAAATAAAACGAAAGGGCTCCGCCGACTAACTCATTGAGATAGACGGTGTTGCCCTTCTGTTTCAGTTCTCTTTGCAGGTCAGCAAACGGGGTTGTTTGCTCAGCTGCGTCAAGGATTTTGTGCATTTCTACAGGTTATACCCTACTCTTTATCCTTGCCTTTCGGCTTTTTTGCTCTCTTTTTGGTCTTGCTAACCTGATGCTTTGACTCTGTAGCCTTCTTCTCAGGTGCAACACTCTTCTTTTTAGGTTTGCGGTGCCCCACATAGTTTGGGTGCAACATATCCTCGCCCTTAGAATCAAGGTAGTGTACCTCAACCATGCCCGCACTCTGCGAAGCAGTGATTTTGATTATCATACCAAAGCGGAGTGACCAACGGGTGCGAAGACTTATAAGTCCACGCTTGAGGTACGCCGCCACATAAGGGCTAACTACAAGGTTGACAAATCGCTCGCCATGCTCCTCGGCAAGCAGTGACAACTGATTCTCTATTTTGCGGTCAAGCAGAACTGTAGGCTCTATTTTGCCTGTTCCTCCACAGGTAGGACACACCTCCTGAATATCTCTTACTGCCACAGGACGGATTCTCTGGCGAGTAATCTGCATAAGACCAAATTTTGTCAGCGGAAGAATTGTATGACGAGCCTTGTCTGTCGCCATGAGTTTGTGCATCTCATCATATAGCATCTGGCGACTCTGCGCCTTGTGCATATCTATAAAGTCGATAATAATGATGCCGCCCAAATCTCTGAGGCGTAGCTGGCGGGCAATCTCTGCCGCTGCTGCAAGGTTGACCTCAAGGACAGTCTGCTCTTGGTTGTCATCCGCCTTGGTGCGATTGCCTGAGTTGACATCTATAACATGCATCGCCTCTGTTGAGTCAAAGATAAGGTATGCACCCCTCTTTAGTGAAACATAGCGAGCAAAGAGCGACTTTATCTGGCGCGAAATGTCGAAGTTGTCAAAAATTGGCACATTGCCACGATAGAGTTTAACAATCTTCTCCTTCTCAGGGTCAACCGACCTTATATAGTTGCGAATATCATTGTACATACCCTCGTCATCAACGCAAATCTGCGTAAACGACCCGTCAAGGGTATCTCTGATAATAGTGTTGGCTCTACTCATCTCGCCCATAAGCAGTGCCGGAGCCTGACGACGGCGAATCTGCTGGCAAGTTTTATTCCACTTCTCTACGGCTGCAAGTATATCCTGCTCTACATCCAAATCGGTTGCAGCAGTTGCCGCAGTGCGGATAATAACGCCAAAATTCTTTGGCAATACGCCCGTAGCTACGCGCTTGAGGCGTTTTTTCTCCTCATTGGAGCGAATCTTCTGCGAAAGAAAGACTTTTGAGGAGAAGGGTACAAGGACAATATTTCTACCAGGCAGTGAGATGTCACAGGTAAGACGAGGACCCTTGGTTGATATAGCCTCCTTTGAGACCTGCACCATAACAGTCTGACCAACCTTAAGATAGCTTGAGATTTTACCATCCTTCTCAAGCCCTGCATCAACCTTTACTGTCTCCAACCTGAGGCACTTCTTCTCAGGAGCCCAGCTATCGACAATCTTGTCGAGCGTAGGAAAATGTGTCCCTAAATCTTGATAGTGGATAAAGGCGTCGCGCTCGTGACCAATATTGACAAACGCGGCATTGAGTCCGGGCATAATCTTGCGCACCTTACCGAGGTATATGTCGCCCACAGCAAAACCTGTCTGCGCCATATCCTTACCCAACTCAACAAGCACCTTGTCCTCACAAAGTGCAATGTTTATCTCAGTTGAGGTTACATTGATAATTAACTCACGGTTCATTTTACAAGATTACGATTTGACTTGTTTAGGGCGGGGATTTAATCCCCTCTTAAATTCTTAAAAGATTGTTTTGGACTTTATTTTAAGCCTCAAAGAGCTGAAACACAAGCTCTTTCGACTTAAAAACCCCAACATCTTCTTAATAGGTAACGCTAAAGGGATAGCCCCTTTAGCGTTATAATCCTATAATAAAGCGTACGCCCACGGCATACTACTTCTTCTTGTGACGATCCTTGCGCAGACGCTTCTTACGCTTGTGGGTCGCCATCTTGTGACGCTTATGCTTCTTTCCGTTTGGCATGGTTGTAAATATTTAGATTAAACAATTGATTTATTTCACCTTTGCAGCAAAAGTCTTAGCTGGCTTGAAAGCTGGGATCTTATGCTCTGGAATAGTGATTGTTGTGTTCTTAGAGATGTTGCGTGCAACCTTCTCAGCGCGAGTCTTGATGATAAATGAGCCAAAACCACGAAGATATACATTCTCGCCTCTGCTCAAAGACTCCTTAACCTCATCCATAAAAGACTCTACAATTGCGTGGATGTGAACTTTCTCTACGCCGGTGTTCTTAGCAATCTCGTTAACAATGTCTGCCTTTGTCATAGTTATACTTAATTTATTTGTTAAAAATTACTTACTTCCTAATCTTATCGCCCTAATACAGAGCGAAATCGGCGACAAATATACACTTAATTTTGCAAAAGATAAAGATTTCAACTCTTTTTTTTCTTTTTTTCTCAAATTTACGACAAATAGGCAAAAATACCAATCACTCTTTATCTATAAATTTATATCTTTGCGCGGTAAAAAGATACACACGATGGAAAAGTACGAATCTAAACAGTGCCAAATTTTTAAGTCAGCAGCCCAGATATTCCCCTTTATCTCAGACTTCTCGCTACTCACTCCTGCCGTAGCCGATAAGGTTGAGGAGTGGAGCGCAACAGCCGACACCTGCTCTTTCAAGGTCAAAGGCTTTACTGTCAAGTTGCGCATGATTGAGAAGTCCCACCTCAAGCATGTCAAGATTGTCAGCGACGAGGGTGGTGTACCGATTGATTTCGCCTTCTGGATTCAGCTCCACGAGGTAACACCTACTGATACCCGTATGCGTATGGTACTGCACGCAGAACTAAATATGATGATGCGCATGATGGTCGGAGGCAAAATCCAAAAGGGTCTTGACCAAGCCGCTGAGGGCTTCGCCGCAGCATTTAATCGAATCTAAGAGATTTGCACAAAGTCAAAGCCAGCGTAGGTCGAGCCTAAGCTGGCTTTCTGCTTTGCAGAAGGGAGATTAGGGAATTTTAAGGAACTTAAGGGGCGGAACAAAAAAGTTCTGCGGGGCATCGAACCCCTTAAACTTTATAACGCGCTCCTTAATCTCACTAATCTCCTTAAACTCTCTAAATTCTCTAAAAACACGCGCCAAAATCAAAGCACCTCCCCAATTTGTCGTCAGAGTAGTGCATTTTTGTTAGCGGAAGTAAATGTGCCACTATCACGACAAATTAGTATAGGGATAGGTACTCAAAACTATTCCCCACCACTTTTAGGTACTTGGCAAACATCTCCTGGGAGATTACTACGGTTGCGCGATTGTCGTTGGGGTGGAAGCTCAGAGAGGGGTAGCTGAGCAGGTTTTCGTCTAAAAAGAGGTGTACATGGTTTTCGGTGTCGTTTATAAGACCGAAAGGGGATACTGAGCCTGGCTTAAGACCCAAATATCGTTCCATGCGCTGCTCGGAGGCAAAGGAGAGTTTGCCCTGCTTTAGACGCTGCTCAAGGTCGTGAATAGCAAGGGATTGCGCGCTATCGAAGACAACTAAATAGTGACGATTACCCTTATGGTTGCGAAAGAAGAGGTTTTTGCAGTGTTTAGAGCCGTCAGCGCGCCAATATTGGCTTGCAATCTCTATTGTCGGAGCTTCAGGATGCTCGTAAAAAGAGTATTCGATTCCCTGCTGTTGCAGAAAATCGAATACTTTATTGCGTCTATCCATACTATTTAGAGATAGCTGCGCGGAGCTGAGGAATAGACTCGTCAAGGCTCATGCCCTTACGATAAACACCAGCAGTACCGCCTACAAACACATTTGCACCCATCCCAGCCATAAGCTCTGCGCGCTCACAAGATACAGAGCCATCTACGCTGATAAGCACATTTTCATAGCCGTTTGAATCGAGCCACTCACGCATCTGAGCAACCTTATCAAGGATACCGTCAACCAACTTTGCGCCTGAGAATCCAGGATGAACGAGCATAAGGGTAACCATGTCTGTATAAGCCATGTGTGGAGCAACTGAATCAACAGGGGTGTCAGGGTTTACAACAACGCCAAACAGTGCACCCTTAGCGTGGATATCGGCTGCAAACTGGCTCAAATCCTTGTCAAGCTCAACATGGGTTGATACGATATCGCCTGCATGAACATCAATCTTGGAGCAGATAAACTCTGGCTCCTCACACATAAGGTGGATGTCAAGAGGCATCTCTGTTACCCTGTGCATTGCATTTGGGAAATCTGGTCCGAAGGTCATGTTTGGCACAAAGTGACCATCCATGATGTCAATGTGTAACCAATCAATACCGTTGCGCTCAAGGGTTTTGATGTCGCGCTCAAGATTCATAAGATCTGAGCACATTACTGAAACTGAAATTTTGTTTGCCATATATGCACTTTCTGATAAATTTGTTCTATTTGTGACAAAGATAATATTTTTTGGAGAATAAATTGCGAGTTTGCAAGAAAAATTCTACTTTTGTTTTGTAAATAATGCTTAGACAAACAAATCAATACTACGAACTATGAAAAAGATTGTAACTTTTGCAGCAGCTGCGCTTGTAAGTTTAGCAGCTATTGCACAGCCGCAGGTAATTGCTCACCGCGGATTTCACGCAACAAAAGGCTCTTGCCGTAACTCTATTGCAGCACTTAAGGAGGCTCAGAAGTTGGGTCTGTATGGCTCTGAGTGCGACATTAACTTAACAAAAGATGGTGTTATTGTGGTTGCACACGGTGGTCTGCACCCAGATAAAATCTACAGAAAGGGCGAGGATATTCCTCGTTTGACAATCCAGAAGAGCACCTACGAGGAGCTTAAGGCTATTCCACTTGAGAACGGCGAGACAATCCCAACCCTTGAGGAGTATCTTGAGCAGACTTTGAAGAGCAAAAAGACCAAGCTAATCATTGAGGTAAAGAGTCACTACACCCCTGCAAAGGAGAGTGAGATTGTTCAGAAGACCGTTGAGATGGTGGCTAAGTATGGTCTGAACGATATGGTTGAGTATATCGCCTTCCGTCCATGGGTTTGCTTTGAGCTTAAACGCCTTGCTCCAGAGGGAACACCTATCGCTTACCTTAATGGCGACTACGACCCTACCTATGTTAAAGGCATGGGCATTTCGGGCATTGACTACAAGTATGATGTGCTGAAGAAGAAGCCAAAGTGGATTAAGCAGTGCCAGAAGAAGGGTCTTAAGGTAAATGTATGGACCGTGGATGACGAGGACAAACTGCGTTGGGTTATCGAGCAGGGTGTTGACTACATTACAACCGACAACCCTGTGCTTGCAACCAAGCTCATTAAGGAGATGTGCAAATAACCGACTAAGATGCAGTTTAGATTCGGTATAAACGACCGCCCTGGATGGGGTGCGATGCTACTCTACGGGCTTCAGTGGCTGATGATTTGTATCCCTGTGGTGCTGACAAGTACCTTTGTTGCACCAGAGGGTCAGACGCTGTTTTTTACCCAGAAACTCTTTGCCGTGATGGGAGTGACAATGATTATCAACTCCCTCTACGGTCATCGTCTGCCCCTTGTAGCAGGTCCTGCAGCTGTACTTCTTATGGGAGTGCTTGCAGCAGCCTCTCAGGGTAGTAGCAGTAGCGCGATTTACCCTTCGATGATTATCGGCGGAGCTATGGTGGCGATTATTGCCGCTACGGGGCTAATGAAGAGTGTGCAGAGGGTCTTTACTCCTCGAATTGTGGTGGCTATTGTGGTGCTTATATCATTTACCATGGCAAAACCTATCGTGGGGATGATTTTCTCAGATAGCAACAATCAGCTCACTGCCCTACTCTTTGCCATCGTTACCATATTTGCTATGGCGGTGGCAAATAACCTGCTTAAAGGTGTCTGGAAGTCTATGGTGGTTATTGTCGCCATGATTGCAGGCTCACTGATTTACTACGCTCTTACATCTTTCCCAAAGCAGTTTGTTACAGACACTCTGCCCCCACAACTATTTGTTTCGGGATTTGAGTTTGATGCAGGCGTTGTAATTGCCTTTGTATTCTGCTATATTGCACTGTTTATCAACCAAATAGGCTCAGTTCAATCATTAGGTGGCTTTGTTGGAGCAGAGGGCATGGAGTCGCGCCAGTCACGCGGTATGATTGTGCAGGGTGTGATGAATATGGTCAGCGGAGCTATGGGCGTTGTAGGTCCTGTGGATTACTCGCTCTCGCCTGGCGTTGTGGCTTCTACATCTTGCGCCTCACGCTTTACAGTTATCCCAGCTGCCGTGGCGATGATTTTACTATCGTTTATGCCTGGCGCAGTCTCGGTATTGCTCACAATTCCGCAGCCTGTTATGGGCGTTGTGCTGCTATACCTTATGGCTACGCAGGTGGCAGCAGGCTTAGATATGATACACACCACCTCTGCCGTTACAAGTTTCAAGGATGGACTTGTGCTATCTATTCCAATCATGTTTACCATCATCCTCTCCTTTGCACCACAGTCGGCTATGCAGAGCGTACCTGCACTGCTTAGACCTATTGTAGGCAACGGTTTTGTGATGGGTATAATAATCATCTTACTACTTGAACATCTGTTCCTTAAAGAGAGAAAACAATGAGCGTAAAAGAACTTTTACAGGAGTGCAGCCGCAACAAAACTGCCGTGCTTGCAACCAATTTCTATAATCTTGAGACCCTACAGGCTATTATGCGCGCAGCACAGGCGACCTGTTCGCCTGTACTGCTGCAACTTACCCGCTCAAGCATTGACTATATGGGTCTTAAGCAGTCTGTAGCCATGGCGCGCCAGGCTATTGCCGACTATGGCATCAATGGCTGGATTCATCTTGACCACGGCGGTAGCATAGAGCTTGTGGAGCGATGCCTCGATGCAGGCTTCGACTCTGTGATGATTGATGCCAGCGAGAAACCCTTTGAGGAAAATGTGGCAACAACCCGCCGCGTAGTAGAGTTAGCTGCCCCATACGGCGTAAATGTAGAGGCTGAGTTAGGTTATGTGGCAAAACTCGGACAGAGCCAAGGCGGTGGATTTACTACAGCTCAAGAGGCTAAGAGCTTTGTTGAGCAGACAGGCGTAGATGCCCTTGCAGTATCTATCGGCTCAGCACATGGATTCTATAAACAGGCTCCAAAACTCGACATTGAGCGACTGAAAGAGATTCACGCCGCAACACCACTACCACTCGTACTACACGGCAGCTCAGGCATCCCACACGATATGGTGCGCGAAGCTATAGCCAATGGAATCGCTAAGGTAAACCTCGCCACAGAGATTAAAGATACCTTTATGCGTAACCTTAAAGGCGTACTTACAACCACCGACGAAATTGACCTGCGCAAAGTCTTCCCAAAAGCAACCGACGCCGTGGTCGAACTGCTTACCGAGAAGTATAAAGTGGTTGGCTGAGTAGTTGCACAGTACCGTCCCTTTTCTGAAGAAAAGTGACCCAAAAGACTTTCGGCAAAACTGCGTTTTGCTTGTTGCAGTTGCGGATTTAGGATAGCCTACGGCTATTACGACAAAAAATAGAGTCCTTTTCGCTTTCAAACAAATTTGAGTAGGGAGTTTAAGGAGGTTAACGAGATTAAGGAATGCGTCAGATGACACTGAATAGCAAAGAATAGCATTTAATGACAGCGGGGCTTTCGGTCCCCTTAATAACCAAGCGCAACAATCTTTTTACAGGACATGTACTTTTTGCGCGCTGTTATTGTATGTTATTAAGGGCGTAGCCCGCTGCTATTCTTTGTTATTTCTGCCATTAAACCGCGCGCTCACTAATATCCTCTAATAGCCGCTAATAACCTCTAAATTTCCTGCGCGCCCCGATTAAAGCACCTCCCAAATTTTAGCGTCAGAGTGGGGTATTTACCACGCTCGGCACAAAAAAACAGCGATGGGCTGTACTTTGAAGTACCGCCCATTGCTGATTTTTTGAGTTAGCGGCAGGAAATACCCCGCTATCACGCTAAAATTAGATGGATTCTATGACCGTAACCTCCCCTCCACCCTCTTCTGGGAGTGTTGTCACAGGGGGTTGCTCGTGGGTGATGATGCTATCGACGATATATTTTGTGAAGCCGCGCCATGGGAGGGCTCCGAAATACTCTTTGTAGCGCAGTTCAACAACTTTGCCGCCCTGCAACATCAGTCGCTCAGCAAGTTCAGCGTTATCTACAGAGAAGTCGAACTCGTATGACTGAATTGCGCCAGCTGTTTTTGAGCGGATACCCGACTGGATAAGTTTTCCCTCGTAGGTCTTGAATATTAAACCTTTCTTTACCACATAGTTAAGTTCGCCGCTCTTTACGCCCTCGCCAAAGACGAAGTAGAAGCGCAAATAGAAACCTACACAGCCTGCTACAACGAGTAGAAGCAGGACTACACTCCACAGTTTTTTCATAGTTCTATTCCTAAATTAAGTTTTGCCTCCACAGGGTTTGCGTAGATACCGAGCAGGATTTGTCGTGCTGCATCCTTATCCACGCCCATAAGCTCAAACTGAGCGTTGGACCTAACAAGATGGAGCGAGAACTTCTGCTCTGCGGCAGAGGTGTAATACTTCTCAAATCTGCGAGTGCCGTGGAGAATATCGTATGCAAGATAGTTTGTGTCGAAGAGTTTGTACTCTGATACTATTCTTCTATCCATAATCTCAGCAAGAGCCTTACACTGCTCGGCGCGTGGCAGCTGAGCGACCTGCTCAATCTCGGCAGTGGTAATAGGCTCACAGAAGGTCAGATTTGTATCGCCCTTGTATGCCTTGATACCTGTAAGGATGCTAAGGAAGTCCTCATTTTCAGCCTTATGGTATGGAGTACCACTCTGACGACGGCATAGTTCAACAGCCTTGAGCACATCGCATGGCTCGTACTGATAGCTGATTGCCACAGGGGCAAGGTGCAACTGTGAGAAGTTCTCAACAAACCCTCCTGAGCCACTCATGCTGAACATCTTAAGGATACCTGGCTCGGTAATATCTATACCATCCTTTGTGCGACCATTTCGCTGAGCAATCCAAACAGAGCGACCCTCCTCGTTGATTCTCAGGCGGATATACTCTGACAGGTGGCGTGAGTTCTCCAAAAACTCTCGCATTGACACATCGTCCTTGCGGATAACCTTAATCATGTAGTTAGCCTTGCAAATCTCAAATACAAGAGGTGTATGCAGCAGGTTGTCGCCCAGCGAGATATCTGTTGTAGGCAGATTATTCTCAAACAGAGCATACTGCATCAGCATAGCATCAAGTGTAATATCTCTGTGGGTTGATACAAAAAGCCAGCCATTTGTAGCAGGGACTCTATCGGCACCTGTAGAGGTAAATTTGCGCATAGTCTGGTGGATAATGCCGCCAACTGCAGGGTACATTATCTTGCGCTGAATATCTTCAGATGTAGAACATGAGCGAATCAGCGTGCGCACCTGCTCAATATCCAGGTTTGGAAAGACGAACTGAGCCGCAGGGATAAGTAGCGGGTCTGTGGCAATACGCTCCACCACCGCAGGAATCTCCTCGTCGCGGTATGCGCGAATATCGTCAAAAAAAGATTGTGTGTTACTCATCAGCAAATGTTTTTCTTAAGTTTAACAGTTGTGGGCACTATAAATTTTATATGGGTGTGCAAGCCAATAAAAATATACTCCCACCAATAAACGGAGTAAATACCCCATTATTCATGTAATATACATTGCAAAGATAACAAATTTTTCGCAATTACTTCATTTTTCAAAAAAAATATCTACCTTTGTCAGTGTAACCGTATAGACAACGGTTTTTGTGTACACCTTTTAGGGATACGACTTACAAAGGTGTTATACCAGAAAATATTTTTTCAAACTTTAATAAAAACCAATAGAAAATGGCAAAAACAGAGAGACTCTTGAAGCGTATGGCTGAGCTTGAGGAGCAGACAGGTGTTAAGCGCACCATTTTTGCAGCCTGCCCAAATTCATCTGCTGTAATTCGTGCATCTATTCGCTCAGCAAAGCGTAACAACGCACCTATCTACTTCGCAGCAACACTCAACCAGATTGATACAGACGGTGGCTATACAGGTATGACAGCAGCAGACTTTGTAAAGGTTTGCCGCATGGAGTGCGAGGCTATCAATTTTACAGGCGACTGCATCATCGCCGTTGACCACGGTGGTCCATGGCTCAAGGATAAGCAGAATACTGAGCGTTGGGAGACCGAGCGCGCAATGAACGCTGTAAAGAAGTCTTTCGAGGCTGCTATTGAGGCTGGTTTTGACCTTATCCATGTTGACCCAACTGTTGACATCAATGTTCCTAAGGGCGAGGTGATTGATATTCACCTTGTTGTTCGCAGAACTGTTGAGCTTATAAAGCACTGCGAGGACTTCCGCAGAGCAAACAACCTTCCAGAGGTATCTTACGAGGTAGGTACTGAGGAGGTACACGGCGGTCTTGCTGACGACACTGTTTTCGACACTTTCCTTGTAGAGCTTAAGGAGGGTCTTAAAGAGGTTGGTCTTAGCGATGTATGGCCTTGCTTTATCGTTGGTAAGGTTGGTACAGACCTCCACACCACCCTCTTTGATGGCGAGGTTGCTAAGAAGCTCACTGCAAAAGTTCGTCCACTTGGTAGCTACATCAAGGGTCACTACACTGACGGTGTAAGCAACCCTCAGGACTACCCTCTCTGTGGCATGGGCGGTGCAAATGTTGGTCCAGAGTTCACAATCAGCGAGTACGAGGCTCTTGAGGAGCTTGAGACTAAGGAGGTTGAGTATTACAACGAGGGTCGTGTAGCTATGCTTTCACACATCACCGATGTTCTTACCCGCCTTGTTTATGAGTCAAACCGCTGGAAGAAGTGGCTGCTTGAGAGCGAGAAAGGCGTTGACTTCTACGACATCGACCCTGAGCGTAGAGCTTGGCTTGTTAAGACCGGCTGCCGCTATATCTGGCAGAAGCCTGAGGCACTTGTTGCTCGCAACTCACTCTATGAGAATCTTAAGCGCGTAGGTATGGACCCTGAGAATATCGTTCTTGACAGAATCGAGCATGATATGGACAAGTATTTCTACGCTTTCAACATCGTTGACCTCAACAAGATGCTCTAATTTAGAGACTCTATAAGCACAAAAACAGCGCAGGCGATTTTGCTTGCGCTGTTTTTTGTGCTATTCAACCGCGCGCCGCTTTCTGCACCGTCTGTCAGTAAGGAGGCGCAAACGGATGACACCGAATAGCATAGAATAGCATTTAATGACAGCGGGGCTGATGCCCCTTAATAACCAAGCGCAATAAATCTTGTACAGTGTATCTGTTTTTTTTGCGCGCTGTTATTGTACGCCATTAAGGGCGTAAGCCCGCTGTTATTCTATGTTATTCTCTGTCATTAAACTGCGCCGCGCACCAAAATCAAAGCACCTCCCCAATTTTAGCGTCAGAGTGGGGTATTTACCACGCTCGGCAAAAAAATCCTATCGGTGGATAGTACCAAAGCGTACAGCCACTGATAGGATTTTTTGTTAGCGGAAGTAGGTATCCGCGTTATCACGACAAATGTTAATTAGCGGGTTGCTTTCACAGTAAACGCCACAGGCTTATTCGGACCGATATAGAAGTTCTCAGCTACGAAGCTAACCTCATACTCCTTAAGGTCTTTGTCAAATGCTGGCTGCTTATTGTCGATAAGCAGAGGGCGTACCTTATAGGTGTATGTTGAGAATGGAGGGATTACAGCGTAGCGAGCATACCAAGTATCTCTTGAGCCCTCGCCCTTTGTAAGGGTTACAGGGATTGATGATACATTTTCAAAATCAATAATGATATCCTTCTCTCTAAACTTAACACTCTTAACCTTGAGGCAAGCGTGAAGCAGTGGGCGAACTTCCTGCTCACGACCATATACATTACCCTCTGCAAAGACAGCAGAACGGCGAGCATCGAGTGCCTCACGAACACCTGCAAGACTCTTCTCTGTTGCAAACACGAGGGTTACAGGGCGGTGTGCGCCGTGCAGATAGTCAACCTCCATAAAGAAAGGAGCGTGGCAGTCTGAGTTACCGAGCATAGCAAGATTATGCTCCAGAGCCCATGCGTGACCCTCTGGGTCGTAGCCGCAAGCCATGTTGTAAATCTCGATTGCATCCATATAGCCCTCTTTGAGAATCTTCTTGTGAGCCTTGTGCATTACAGTCTCATTTGGAGCCTGCTTGCACCAGTTTGGATGGTTCCACATAATGAAAGCACCCTGCTTGCGAGCCTCTTTCAGACCAGCCTCCATAGCAAGAACATGGTCGTGGTCAAAGGTCTCAGCAGCTGCGCAGATGTCATCATTATCTTTTACAAAAAGGCAGTTGAAGTGTCCTGGAGGCATACCACGGGTAATCTCGCCACCGTGAACAACAAGCAGATTATTACCCGCAGCCTTCTTTGCAATTTTGTAAGAGTAGTCGCGGTCGCACTTCTCCTTTACAAACACACCTGTATTTACCATTTTCTGATGGCGGGTGTCAATATGTTCTGTCATTGCGATAACATCCAGACCCTCCCAAATAGCCTCTTGAACGCGTGTTGCAGGCCATACAGTCGCATCAGAGAAAACTGTGTGGATGTGGAAGTCACCCTTTAGTGTCTTGTACCCCTCGATGTCGGGAACGACAATCTTGTTAGGAGTAAGCTGAGCAGATGCGCTCCACACACCAGCTACAGCCATAATGGTTAATAAAAACTTTTTCATCTTAAATCATTAGTGTCCCATAAAAATTAGGGACTGGTTAAACATTAAATAAAACTGGCTCA
>CAZIPR010000013.1:0-43513 GCA_964541245.1 uncultured Alistipes sp. | reverse complement strand
TGTCGCCTTTGAAATTGCTCGGATTACTACCCATTATAGCCACCCATTGAGCCTGAGTAACCTCATATTTACCAATATAAAAATCTGAAACAGTTACTTGATGTGCAGGTTTCTCACCATCCCACGCATCACTGCCTTGCTCAGATGTTGCGCCCATGGTAAATGTACCACCCTCAACAAAGACCATCTCAAAATCTCCAAAATCCGCGGTCTCTCCACCTGTAGTTGCAGGGTCAGCCACAATCGCATCGGCGTAGGTACTCCAACCGTCAGCGGCTTTGTAAGCACTAACAGCAGATGTTGGCACATATATTTGTGGAGTTTTCTTATTGTTGAGGAACATTGAAATATCTCCCGTAGGCGGTGTTGTAGGTTTGCAATATACATTAAGAGTGCTAAAATAAGCGAATGCATACGCTCCAATCTTTGTTACGCTCTCTGGGATAGTAACCGATGTAAGGCTGGTACATTTGTAAAAAGCAGAATCTTCAATCGTAGTTACACTATTAGGAATTATCACAGATGTCAAGGCTGTACATTCTCTGAAAGCACAATTTCCAACTGAAGTTATACTATTTGGTATAGTATATGCTGTAAGTCCAGCTGGAGCAAATGAGATAAGAGTTCCATTATTGATTAAGCAACGCTTATCTGCTGATGCAAATTTACCATTGAACTCAGACAAATTACTACAACCATTGAATACTCCTGCACCAATCTCGATTACAGAATCAGGAATAGTAATAGAAGTAAGGCGATTGCAACCATACAACACATAATTTCCAATAGAAGTTACGCCATTGGGCAAAGTAAAAGATTCAAGATTACTACAAGCACGGAAAGCGTTTTCTCCGATTGAAGTTAGATTTTCTGATATAGTAACAGATCTAAGGTTACTACAAGAAATAAATGCTGCTCCTTTAATTACAGATACGCTATTAGGGATTGTTACAGATACAAGGTTGGTACACTCTGCAAATGCATAATCACCAATTGAAGTTACCCCATTAGGTATAGTATATTCCGTAAGCTCAGCTGGAGCAAATGAGATAAGAGTTCCATCTGTAACCAAGCAACGCTTATCTGTAGATGCAAACTTACCATCAAGTATTGCAAGGCTACTACAGCTATAAAACGCCTCTTTATCAACTTTAGTTACGCCATTAGGGATAATCATTGATGCAAGATTACTACAATTCCTGAAGGCTCTACTTCCAATTATAGTTACATCGCCGTCAAACTTTATAACGCCCTTACCGTTAGAGTATGTATTTGAAACTATATTCGCACCAAAAGCACCATCGCTATATGGAGTCACAATATTTCCATCGGTCGAAGTGTACCAAATCTCCGTATTCGGTTGCTCTTCTGGCTCTATTACCGTTGCAGGGTCAGCCACAATTGCATTAGCGTACTCTTTCCAACCGTCAGCGGCTTTGTAAGCGTCAACTGAAGAGGATGGAACATATATTTTGCGGTGTAAAACGTTATTATCAAAGGCTTTCCAAGGGCTATATGCTGTAGGTGGTGTTACGCGTTGGCAAAATACATCTTCCAAAACATCGCAACTTTCGAAAGCACTGCTTCCAACCTCTGTTACGCTCTCAGGAATAGTAATACTTATCAGTCCATCGCAATTGTAAAAAGACGCTGTTCCAATCTTTATTACACTGTCAGGGATAATAATGCTTATCAAACCACCACATTCGCGGAAAGCATGACTTCCAATCTGAGTAACCTCATTGTCAAAAGTAATAACTCCTTTGCCATTTTTGTAAGTATTTGAGACGATATTCGCACCAAAACCGCCATCGCTATATGGAGTTACAATATTTCCATCAGTCGAGGTGTACCAAATCTCGTTGTTTGGTTGGGTTGTGGTATCCATTGAGCCACTGTTGCCATCCGCAGGACAAGCTAAACGGAAACCACAAAGATTACTTTTAGTATCAGGTGTACTGTAAGAACGCCAAGTAATACGGCAACCGACATCACTACTCTTACAATTGCCGCCACGCACAACGCGCCCCCCTGTATAACTACCATTTGGACCTACAGGGTTAGTTTGTGAACTGCTACTGTAATTGTCAAACCAATCGCCACACCACTCTAACACATTGCCACTCATATCATAGATACCAAGCGTATTAGGTTTCTTCTGACCTATAGGATGAGTTGTGTTATTTGAATTAACTCTATACCAAGCAACAACATCTACAATATTACTACCGCTGTATTTATAATAAGTATGCTTACTGCCTCCGCGAGCTGCATACTCCCACTCAGCCTCGGTTGGCAGGCGGAAATTCTTGCCTGTCTGAGCATTAAGTTTAGTTATAAATTCCTGGATATCATTCCATGAAATATTTTCAACGGGCAAATCATCTCCAATGGAAGAACTTGGACTACTATCCATTACTGCACGCCATTGAGCCTGAGTAACTTCATACTTGCCGATATAAAAGTCTGAAACAGTTACTTGATGCGCAGGTTTTTCACTATCCGTAGCATTGTCTTCTTGCTCTGATGTTGCACCCATAGTAAATGTACCGCCAGGGACAAGCACCATATCAAAGCCGGCAATATCAACGGTAACACCCTCCGGAAGCTCCGGGGTCGGTGTAGGGGTCGGTGTCTCTGTTATATCAAGCGGGATAACCTGTGTACAGCCAATGGTAAGCAGGATAGTTGCAAATATTGCGAATATATTTCCTTTTTTCATAACTGCACAATTTAGAAGGTTAGACCGATTGAGAATTTACCGCCTATGGCAACCTTTGACGGCATTACAAGTTCGTTAGAGCTGTTGATGCTCTCGGCATAAGGGATGCTCTGAGCCGAAATGCCCGCAGAAACAAAGAATTTGCCCAGCTTAAGACCCACGCCTGCATCGCCAAATATTCCGTTGGTGTGGTAGTTATAGCTCTTGTTTTCAAATGTAAAGGTGTTTTTGCCAAAGAGTTTTCCACCCGCGCTAAGCGCGAAGAATAGGCGAGATTTTGCACCGATATATGCTCTTAAGTGCAAGAAAACAGGCACTGAGATAGCACTTGGAGCCATAACCAAATCTGAGCCATTGCTGCCGTCAAGACCGCCTGAGACCACAGTTGCATTGTCAATGCTGTGGAGATTATACTCAGCACCCACGCCCAAGCCGACAAAAATCGTTTTGCCAGCACGCAGACCGCCGATATAGTTCAGACCAACATGGCTAATTGTGCTTGCAGCCATGTGCATCGAGTAGCCAACCTCAACACTCTGCTCATAGCGCGCGCCGCTCTTAGTTTTTGGAGCTACAGAGGCTTGTTTTTTCTCTGGAACAGCAGGTGTAGCAGCAGGCGCAGGTGTAGGGGTAACACTCTGCTGCTGAGGCTGTTGTACGGTCTCAACCTCGTCTGCGCCCTTTTCGAGCATTGCAATAACGGATGCTGTCTTGCCATCTGATATTGTCACGCTCTCCTTATAGGTTTTATAACCGTCGTGTACAAGTGTAACAACTCTCTCGCCCACCTTGAGGTGCTGACCGAAATATGGGGTCTTTCCAACCTCAACGCCATCCATAAAAACAGTAGCCTTTGACGGGTCGCTAATAACATTAAGTCCACCCTCAATAGGTGTAAGGTCAATAAATTTAACATCCGCAGCTGTTACGGTAAAGCTCTGATGATCAGTGTGATAGTCATCTGCCGAAACGGTGTATGTATGCACGCCCTTACCAAGCGAGGCGGTAAATTTTCCCTCCGACAGAGGCAGCTCCATACCATTAAGCACAAATGTTGCATTTGCAGGTGTGATGGCAAACGAAATGGAGAACTTCTCGGTCTTAACATTTAGCTCACGGCGGAAATAGACACTGCCCGCATGGACATTTATTTTCTCCTCATGAGTTACATTGCCAAAGACAATCTTGAGCAACCTCTCGCCAGGCAGCACCTCTTTGACAGTGAGCATATAGTCGCTACCTGTCTTGCCGACATAGACGCCGTCAATGCTTACCTCGGCATCGGCAACATTTGTGGCGATGGTAATTGGGTACTGCTGATTGAGCCACGCCTCCATGCGATACTCACTATTACCCTCAAGGTTTACCATAACCTCGTTTGAGTCGCCAAAGACAGGGTGATGCAAGTAGAAGCGCGTATTAGGCTTGGCGGTCATCTCAACAATCAGACCGTTGCCCTCGTATGCTGTCTCACAGCGCATTACAACGATGTTTCCACCGATAGGCATAACCTCAAGCATATCAATCTCCTCGCGGGTCATGCGGTTGATGTGCATCTTGATTCTGGCGCATGGTCGCTTTGAAAAATCGAGCTGAATAGGGTCAATATTGACATTTGTCAGCGCGTCGCCCGAAGCAGTGCTTTTGAAACTCGACTGTTCAAGGACAATCGATTCTGTAGGCGACTGCGCATAGGCAACAGTTGCAAAAACTGCAAAAAGTAGCGTGAGTAATCTCTTCATTATAAGTGTGTTATAGCCTTTTATACTATTTTTCCGAACAAATCGTAGTTGTCTGCATCAGTAATCTCTACTGTATAAAATCTGCCACGCAGCAGTCGCTTTTCAGCAGCTGGGATAAGTATCTCCTCGTCAACCTCTGGCGAGTCATACTGACTGCGTGCCACATAGTAGTCGCCCTGGCGCGAGTCAATAATAACCCTCTCCCTGCGACCAATGCGGCGGCGGTTATTCTCAAGGGATATATCGCTCTGAATCTTCATAATCTCCTCGGCGCGGTAGTTCTTAACCCGCTCAGGAACATTGTCCGAGAGCTTCTCAGCCGAGAAGGTACCCTCCTCCTCTGAGTAAGGGAAGACTCCGAGGCGGTCAAAACGCTGCTCACGCACAAAGTCGCACAGCTCGGCAAAATCCTCCGCACTCTCATTTGGGTAGCCGACAAGCAGCGTAGTTCTGATAGCCATATCTGGCATTGCCGCCCTCAGACGCGCAAGAAGCTCAAGGGCATCAGCCTTAGTATGGCGACGATGCATCAAAGAGAGCTGATTATCAGATATATGCTGCAATGGAATATCGAGATATTTGCAAATCTTCGGCTCGCGCGCCATAGTATCTATAACCTCCTGCGGGAAGTCAGTCGGATAGGCGTAGTGGAGGCGAATCCACTCTATCCCCTCAACCCTGCACAGACGCTCAAGCAGCTCAGCAAGGCAGCGTTTGCCGTACAAATCAACGCCATAGTAGGTCGTATCTTGGGCAATAACCATAATCTCCTTAACACCCTTTGCCGCAAGTGCCTCAGCCTCCTCAATAAGCTGCTCCATAGGCACTGAGGTATGCTTGCCGCGGATGCCTGGGATGGCGCAGTAGCCACAACGCCAATTGCAGCCCTCAGAAATCTTCAGGTAGGCGTAGTGCTTAGGTGTTGACAGCTCTCGCTCTGTGCTATTGGGGTTGTAGTCCACGCCTAAAGCCTCTACAACGCCGCTTAGGTCTCTTGCACCAAAAAAGTCATCCACCTCTGGTATTTCGGCTCTCAGCTCGTCAGCATAACGCTCTGATAGGCAGCCTATTACAAATAGGCGGTCTATCAGCCCTGCATCTTTTGCTGCCACAGCATCAAGGATTGTATCTATACTCTCCTGCTTGGCATCGCCTATAAAGCCGCAAGTATTGATTACAACAATTCGCGCATCGGTCTTGTCGCTATCAAATACAATCTGGTATCCCGCAGCGGCAACCTGTGCTGCGATATGCTCTGAATCTACACGATTTTTTGCGCAACCGAGTGTGATGACATTGATTTTTTCCATAATACTACTTACCGAACAGAGCCCTTACAAATTCGTGACGGTTGAAAATCTTTAGCTGGTCTATACCCTCGCCAATGCCTATATAGCGCACAGGAACACGGAAAGTGTCGCTGATACCTATCACAACACCACCCTTTGCCGTGCCATCGAGCTTTGTGATTGCAAGTGAGGTTACTTTTGTGGCTGCTGTAAACTGACGCGCCTGCTCAAAGGCGTTCTGACCTGTTGAGCCATCAAGGACAAGCATTACCTCGTGTGGGGCATTAGGGATAACTTTTGACATAACATTGCGAATCTTTGTCAGCTCGTTCATCAGACCCACCTTGTTGTGGAGTCGTCCCGCAGTGTCAATCAAAACTACATCTGCGCCATTAGCTACCGCACTCTTCAGCGTGTCATACGCCACCGAAGCGGGGTCTGAGCCCATCTGCTGACTTACCATTGTAGCCCCTGCCCTATCTGCCCAAACGGCAAGCTGGTCAATTGCCGCAGCACGGAAGGTGTCGGCAGCACCAATATACACCTTTTTGCCTGCGCGGGTAAGCTGTGCAGCAAGTTTGCCTATTGTAGTGGTCTTGCCTGCGCCATTAACGCCCACAACCATAACAACATACGGCTCGCCCTCCTTGACATCAAGCCCAAAGTTCTCAGCATTGCCCTCTGCATCCTCCATAAGGCGGGCAATCTCGTCATGCAGAATACCCTGCAACTCCTCCGAGCCGATATACTTATCTTTAGCCACTCGCGCCTCAATTCGCTCAATAATCTTGACCGTTGTATCAACGCCAACATCAGAGGTTATAAGTACCTCCTCCAAATCGTCTAAAACCTCTGCATCTACAGTCGAGCGACCCGCAACAGCGCGGGCTATCTTTGAGAAAAAGCCCTGCTTGGTCTTCTCAAGACCAGCATTGAGTTCCTGCTGCTCCTGCTGCTTATTTTCAACGCTCTCAGTCTGCTCTGCGCTCTTATTCTTACTCTTAAAAAGGTCAAAAAATCCCATATATACACACATTTTGAGTTAATTACGCAAATATAGCTAATTTTACAATAATATCTCCCTAATTGCCCTAAAAAAATCGCACGACACTGTTTGTAGCATCAGTCAGTAAAGGAAAGCGCGAGCAGATGACACTGAATAGCACAGAATAGCATTTAATGACAGCGGGTCTAACGACCCTTAATAGCCAAGCGATACTTCACGCGCGCTACTATTGTATGTCATTAAGGGCTTAGCCCGCTGCTATTTTCTGTTATTCTCCGCTATTAAACTGCGCCGCGCGCGCCAAAACAAAGCACCGTCCGCATTTGTCGTCAGAACGCGGTAAATACGGTGCATCGTGAAAAATCCCATCGGTGGATAGTACAAAAAGTACAGCCACTGATGGGATTTAAGGGATGTGCTGTAGGTGCCGCGTTATCACGGCAAATGCAAAAAAAGAGTCTGCCGAAACTCTCCGACAGACTCAAAAAAACCTAAAGTATTACGACCGATTAAGGAAGAACAGTCTTCTTAACCTGATAGAGGTTACCCTCAGCATCTTTCCAAGATACAGCTACTGTAGCCTCCTCTGGAACGCCTGCAAGAGTACCAGTGTACTCTGCTGAAGTTGTAACAGCCTCCTCATGGAGAGTAAGAGCATAAGTAAGAGTATCATCATCGTAGTAGAAACGCTGTGGTGCTGCAAGGATATACATCTCTGTTGCACCAGCACCTGGGGTTACAGTATAGGTCAAAGTCTTAAGACCATTCTCGCCAGTTACAAGCTCAGCAGTAACTGTTGGCTCTGAAGCAGTCCATGAAGCCTCTGTAGAAGCTACATAAGGAGCTGTGAATACAGGAGTCTGAACAGCCTCATAGTAGTTACCAGCCTCGTCCATCCAAGCGATATAAACAACTGCGTTTACATCGTATGTATGACCATAACGATCATTTGGAGTGAGTGTGCCAGCCTCTGTACCAGAGATACTACCATAGTATGCACCCTCCTTAAGCAAGAGGTTGTCAATAATATCCTTTGCAGGAGACTCTGGAGTTACAGCACCCTCCTCGTCCCAAACAGCTACCCAATACTTAGCAGTACCAGCAGCAGGGGTAATAGTTACATTTACATCGAAACGACCATAGTAAGAATCCCATGCTGGAGTAACCTCAACAACTGGCTTCATTGCAGCGTAAGCCTCGTTAGTTGCACGGATGATTGGGTACTCAGGAAGTGTAGGAGTGAAGTAGTAGTATGATGCACGAGAAGGTGTGCCAGCCTCATCTACTGCAATAACAGCAAATGCATACTCTGTACTTGTTGTAAGGTTCTCTACATTGATGCAACCATCAACAAGGTCTGCTGCAGCAACAGTTTTTACATTCCAGCTGTTATCAAGAGCAAGCTGAGACTCAGCAGTCTCCTCTCCCTTCCAGCTGTAGCTGGTCTTACCTACGCAGAGGTAACGGTAAGAAGCTGCAGTACCACCCTCAGTCGCAACCTTGATGCTTGCAGTGGTAATATCTACCTTTGAAGCAGCAGCGTCAATTACAACCTTCATAGTCTCATTGTAAGTAAGAACATTGGTAGTAAACTCCTGCTTGTAGAGTGAGCTGTACTTACCCTCTGTATCAACAGCGAATGCAAGAAGAGTTGCGGTATCGCCTGGGTTGAGATAAGAGATATAAGCAGATGACTGGCTGCCCATAGCCATAGTGTTGTAAGTAGTATTGTACTGGAGTACAAAGTTAAACAGAGCCTCGTCATCCTTATACTGAGCAAGCATATCTGGAGTCTCAAATACAGAGTAGATCATTGTAGTGTTCTCAGAGCCATTGATAGCTACCTCCATATTGGTGTAAGTGATCTCCATAGCCTCAAATGCGAGAGTTGCAGTACCACCAGCCTCAATATTGTTAGTTGTGTAAGCGTAAGTCTTGATATCAGTAAATGCATAATCTGCAGTAGCCTTACCCTCTACAAGTGGAAGAACATAAACAAGGTAAGTTGTGTTTGGATATACGCCATATATATAAGCACCTGGGAACTGATCGATGCTACCACTGAAGTTAAGCTCAGTAATCTCCTCGCCAAATGAGCTCCAACCAACCTGCCAATAGCCAAATGAGTTCTCAAGCTGCATCTTAGCCTCCTCAGCACTTGTTGCGCCAATAGCACCAACGATGTAACCAGCATAACCACCAGCTACTGCAGTGAACTCTACAGTGTTAAATGTAACCTTAGTAGCCTCTACATTAAGGAATGCAGGTGTATAAACTGTGAAGAGTACATCAGCATCTGTATATACATAAGGCTCCATCCAAGTACCCTCGCCCTCTGAGATAGCCCAGATAACATAAGACTGACCAGATGGAACATCTACATAAGATGCTGCGTCATAGTTACCAAGTGAGAGGTTGTAAAGCTCCTTGATAGACACTACAGTCTGAGGAGTATAAGTCCACTGCATATCAACAGTGTAGTCGTTCATACCTGCAGCGATAGCCGCAGCAGAGAACTCTGACTGTGGCATAATGTTGTAGTAAACAGGAGATACATCACCCCAAGAGCTTACAGCGTTGTTGTAGATAGTAAGGGTATCGCCTGAAACCTCAAGAAGAACAGTCTCAGTAGAAGCAGAAACTGCGAGCTTACCTACCATACACTTACCATCACCACCTGCAGCGTGAATCTTTACAAGACCCTCAAGCTCAGCCTCGCCAGCGTCAATCTTCTCCTGTGCAGGAGCTACAACTGTCAGAGTCTTACCAGAGATAGTAGCCTTCCAGCCCTCTGGCTTAGCGATAACTGTAAGGTCATCGATATTCTCAACCTTGAGTGCAACCTCTGCACTCTGACCTGGAGCTACAAAAGTCTTACCAGCCTGAACACCGAAGTCGATAGTCTCAGCCTTAGGAACAGAGATTGTATCGCCAGAAGCAAGGATAAAGTCAATTGAAGTCTCACCATCAACTACACCTGTGAAGATGCAAGTTGGCTCCTCAACCTTATCCTCATTCTTCTTCTCAACAACTACCCAAGTGTTACCACCGTCAACAGAGATCTCAAGATCGCCTGTTACAGGGTTTACCTGGAGCTGTGGAGCTGGGTGCTGCTCTGGCATATCCTGCTGTGGATGAGATACAGGAATCTTGTTGCCAGCAGCGTCAACGATAGCAACTGCCTTACCGTCAACAATCTGAGCCCAATAGTAAACATCGCCCTCCTTAACAACGGTTACACAACCCTCGTTAACCTCTGGAGCCTGTGCCTCTGGCACATACTTAGGATGAACAGTGATTTTCTCGCCCGATGTGAGCAGGATATCCCATGAGCCATCCTCGTTCTTTGTTGCAGAAGCAACAACTGTCTTGGAGTCAATCAGAGTCTTGAGAGCAGCAACCTCGCTATCAAGTTTCTCCTCAAGCGCGCCGACCTTCTCATAAAGGTCTGCAATCTCCTTGCGCAGCTCGGTGTCATCATACTCAGCAGCACATGATGTGAAAAGCATCGATGCTACAACCAGAGTACCGATAACGCCCCTGAATTTTGCATAAAAGTTTCTCATAATATAGAACTTTTTATAAGATGTGTGAATTAGGCACACACCTTGAAATAATATCTGCCGACTCCTAATTTGTCGGACTGTTAATTAAATTATAGGTTAAGTTTGTTCTATAAATTAGTAATACACTTTTCGTCTTAGAGTAAATCCTGTTTCGGTCGCTTTGAGGCTCTTTTTGGCATCTTTTGCCTTGAAAATCTTGAAAATAGCCCACTATTCTCTGCGCTTTCCAAACCAAAACCTACTCAAAAATAGCTCTCAAATTGCCTCGACCTAATTTATAGAACAACCTTAAATTTGTTCTATCCTATTTTTCTATTTCATTGAAGCCTTTGGATGTGCGCCAAGGCGGTGCATATCAACAAATCTGTACTCTGTGATTACATCCTTTACAGCTACACTGCTCTGAGTTGTAATCTGCTCTTTGTACTGCTTTGCAGGAACAAGATTGCTCTTGCGCTGTGGTACTACAGGCATTGAAACAGGTTTAGCAGATGCAGGCTTATAGTTTGGATAGTAGTCTGCGAGGGTCTTAACTGCTGTTCCGTCCCAAATCAGGTAAGCAAGCTCTCCACGAACAGAGTTTGCACCATAAGGAACACAAAGGGCAATAAGAGTCTGGTTGTAGTCTGGCTGTGAGAGGGTTGTTGTAAGGTTGTGTGTTGGCAGACCCTGTGCAGAGCAGTATGTTCTCCACTTAACTAACATATCCTCAGCAGTATAGTAGTTCTCGTTGCCAAGATACTTGATACCAAGTGCGTCGTTATCCAGATCCTGACCACCGACCATGTAGTACATCTGCTCGGTATCCTCATTTGCTGTAAATGTGAATACAAGGTTACCATCCTCGCCTACAGCGGCAGTAATTGTAGCAGCAGGGTTGTCGCCACCAACAATTGCCTGTGTTGAAGCCTCGGCAAACTTAACCTCGCCAACAACACCGTTCCAGTCCTCACTTGCGTAAGCGATTATATACTTTGTACCTGGGTCAAGACCTGCTACAGTTGCGCCATCCTTACCACGAGGCTCTGCCCACCAGTTGTTGGCAACCATACCCTGAGTATCACCTGACAGACCAAAGCCGAGGTAGTTAAGATATGTATCTCTGTCGCCACCTGTTGTAGGCACACCCTCAAGACCTGTGTCAATAAACGCAAAGCGTACACCTGCGCACTTGTCAAAGCTGTATGTTACATCAACTTTGATACTTGTTCTGCCCGCAGAGGTCATTGCAATATTGCAGTCTGACTGGCAAGCAGCAGGATTATCAAGCACAAGCGGCTTGGTCTTAAATACATCTGTAAACTGCACATCGCCAAGCTCCTGCACGCGGTTACGACATACATAGGCGATAACATACTCTGTATTTGGATTTCCGTTGAGCCATACATCCTTCTCGGTCATGCTATCTCCGAACTGACCTGTTGTCTCGTCATAAGAGTAGTTGTAGTTCTTAAGACCCCAACCGTCGTCATTAAGAGTGCGAGCAAATGCCTTAAGCTCCTCTGCTGTAGCCTTAGTCTTGTAGTATTCAGCCTCAGCGGGGGTAATAACCTTGAAGAACATGTAAGGGCAGTTGCCTCCCATTGTATATTCATACCAGAAGTAAGATGCGCCGAGTTTCTCGCTGTCAATCTTAATGCTACCCTCAGCCGGAGCGAAGTATGGCTTCTCAAGCAGGTTGAACACCTTTGAATCCATCTGCTTCGCAGGGGTCTGGTTCTTGTCAAGACCGATTGCTGTTGCCATAATTGGCACCTCAGAAGATGCGCTCTGACCAAAGTTGATATAGAAGCTAAGTGCATCCAAGTCAGTTGCAGCAATTGCATCGCCTATAGTGTGACGCATAAAGTCGATATAGAGTTTCTCGCCGTAGGTGTTGATATAAGGCATCAAATCGTCCTCGTTTGAGCACCACTGGTAGATATACTTACAGTCTGGATTAGGGATATAGTGAATCTCCATCTCAGTATAGCTAACCTTTACATCAACATCTACTCGTGGGTCGCCAATAAGGCTCTCAGCAGGGGTTTTTACATAGCAGATTGACATCTCGCCATCCTCAGTACCAGCCTTGTCGTAGCAAGCAACAGCCACGATAGCATACTCTGCATCAGGCACTATATAAGCCTGTGCATAAGAGGAGTTCATCCAGTCAAACTCCTTCTCTGCATAGTTTTCTGTTGTCTCTGCATCAAAAGTGTAAGCACCAGAGCCTGTAGAGTTAAATACAAAGCTACGAATCCAAGTGTCAATATCACGCTCGGAAGCACTTGTCTTACCCTCGCTCTTCATCTGCTCATAAAGGGAGTTATAGAGACGGCAGAGTGGGAATACATCAAGGCGATAAGACTGTACCATCTCGCCAGGACGAACTACAAAGACAATGTTGTGGTTCTCCTTCTTTGTAACCTCGATAGATACACCCTCTTTTGTTGCCTCAACCTTATCCTGATAAGCTACAACAGGGGTCGGAATGCCAGGATAGATATCAACAGGGGTCTGAGTTGGGGTGTCAGGTGTTGGATTATCTGGCGTAGGGTTATCCGGAGTTGGATTGTCTGGTGTAGGGTCATCCGGTGTAGGATTATCTGGTGTAGGGTCATCCGGAGTAGGGTCATCCGGATTCTCTGGCTGCTCCTGCTTGCCATCATCAACCGGAGCGTTCTCGCCACAAGAAGGCACTACACTCACACAAATCAGAGCGCAGAGCGCAATTGTCAAAAATTTCTTAATCATAATACCTAATTTTTATAGTCGTAATCTACTGTTCCGTTTAGTGGGCAGACAGCCATATTATTCACATAGCCGTTGCTGTCAATAATAAGTGCGCAGAGGGTACACTTCTCTGCCACCCAGCTACTATCAAGGGTATAGTTGTAGCTAAGGCTCTTCTTCTCGCCACTCTTAAGCTCCCCTACGCGGTCGCCCTCGTAGAGCGAAGAGAGTAGGGCGCGAACTACATGGTTGTGTACATAATCATCTCTATACACGCCACCGCTATTCTGCTTTGCCACAATACCATCCTCTATAAGGTAGAGTGCCAGACGGTATGTTCCCTCACTATCGGCGCATACCTCAGCTGTAACGCTACCATTGCCACCAGAGCAGGTAGAGGACAATTTTACGCCACAAGTTGCAGGGTAGCTGCTAAATGAGCTGTCTATCATAGCCTTAATAGCCGTCTTTTCACTTGTTCCTTCGCGCATATCGACCACAAAGCCTGGATAGCCGTCAAGTTTGAACTTGTCAAAGAGTGTATTTGTCAGCGGCAGTCCCATAGGGTCAGCTCCGCCTGTAGAGTCGTGGAAAGCGAGGATATGCACAGTATCATGGCTGTAGTAGTCCTCAATAAGGTACTTAAGGAAGGTGTATCCACTTGGGCACTGGCTGCACCATGCACCTGTAAACTCAAAAACAGCCACATGCTTATTAAAGCTATTGCCTACAGGAGTATCATTGCTACCACTACCCTCTTCGCCCTCAATAGCATAGTCTGTACTCTCTCCGAGCTTACAAACATTGGTATTGTTGCAGTAGTAGGTTGTTCCACCGTCAAAGGTACTGAGAGCAGAGACCACAACCCTCATATTCTCAACCTTCCAGTTGCTCTTAATTGTGGTTGTAACAGCCTTAGAGAGCGGAGTATCAACGCCTGCCTCTAACTGCTTGCCATTATTGAAACGGGCACCATAAATATTGTCTGACAGCACAGCGCGCACCACATTATTGTGCGTATAGTTACCATTAACGCCATACTGAGTAGCCTCAATGCCATCCTCAACAAGCATTATAAGGTAGCGGTATGATGAGGCGATGTTTGACTTTATTCGCGGAGTTATTGTCAGCTGAGATGTTGTTGCATCGTAGTTTGTTGTGATTGCCACGCCACAAGTAGGCTTGTAGTTCTCTACAATTCTTGCCATCTCAGACTCTATAACACTCTTATTGCTTGTCATCTCCTCGCCATCACGCAAATCGAGGTAGAACATCGGAAGACCATTGCCTTTCAGAGTCTTATAGTATGTATCGCCTATAGCGACCTTCATAGGGTCTGTGATATTATAGTCAAGGTGGAACGACACAGGCACAAGGCGGTTAGGCTGCTCAGCCTCAATAGTCTTGATCACGGTTGAGAGTGTAGGACAATTTGGACAGCCCACAGATGTAAACTGCATACCGAGCAGTTTATGACGGAAATTGGTTGTTCCGCTTGCCGTAGCATCTGTAGCAGTGACAGTTACGCTCTCTGAGAATATATCTCCACCCTTGTAGTAGCGCGCTCTAAAGGTGTATGTTCCAGGAACGGTTGTAGTAAAGCTATTTGCACCCGCCTTAAGCTCCATCTCCTCGCCATTGAGGGTGCGGATGATGTTCATTGTGCGGGCGTTGCTCACATCCTCAGCTCCATACTTGACTGTAAAAGTAACAGCGTCCGAGCCATCAGCCTTGATTGTACTCTTGTCGGCTGTGATAGTCAGTTTATCCTCTGGCAGACCGTCAAAGTAGTCAACTGTAGCATACGGTGCACTCTGACCCACCTGGCAGACATTGGCATTGTCAACAACCACCTTACCGTTTAACTTCTTAAGCGCAAAGACCACTACACGCATCTGAGCGGCATCTTGGTAGGCTATATTTTCGACTGTAAAGCTCTTTGTAACCTCCTTATCGGCTGTTGCAGAGAACTTAGCGTCTGTCATTTTTGTAAAGTTGTTTGATGCAGCAACAACTATATCGCTGTAGATGCCATCTGTAGCTGTTCCGCCCGAATAGTATTGATTATCAAGCAGAACGGCATAGCCAAGTTCATACTCATCAGAGGTCGAAGAGGTTAGCGCAGCATCTATTGTAAGCACCTTGCCCTCAAGTTTTGTAGAGGCGATTTTTACACCGCAAGTTGCAGGATAGTACCTCAAATGCTCCTCTATTATAGTTCCAATCTCGGCAGGTGTACGAGCATTGCCGTTCAGATACTGAAGGTCATAGACACAGCTCGGATAGCCCACACCGCCAAACTGTGCGAGCATACTACTTGCCAAATCGCCATTGCCCATAGGTATTGCCCACTGGTCGCCATTATGCACGGCAAGGACAATCATATTGCTCTGCCACATCTTATCCACATTGGCAAGACCAGCTGTCATGCTTGGACAATTTGGGCACCATGCACCTGTCAGGTCATAAACCATAACCTTCTGGCTATAAGGCTCATACTTCTCACGATTGACAGCCTTTATCTGCACCGAGTTTTTACTCTGCTGACCCTTGTATGTAGCCACAAACGAATAGTCGCCATTTTTCACAGCCGAGAAGGTTGTCGCGTAACGCTCAAGGCGATTTCCGCTCTTCTCATGCTTAAAATAGACACTGCTTAGGGTTGTATCTGATGTGGTAAGCTCCACTCCATCAAGTTTGAGCGAGAAGGTTACCACATCCTCGCCATTTGCCTCAATGGTGGTCTTATCAACACCAATTACAAGACCGTTCTCAAGTGTAGGCTCGTCAGGGTTGTTTGATGGCAGATTATCACTATCAAGTTCATTGACAACACCATGGCAACCGACAAGCAGAAGTACCAAATTAAGAAGTGTATATTTTACAAAACCTTTCATCTTAGAAACTTGTTGTAATCATCAGGTTTGCACCTGTGTATGCTGGTATATTTCTACAAACACCGCCTGAGCAGACCACGCCTGCACGATTTCTACCGTAGCTGAGCTGTATTCTGGTGCGAGACTTTGTATAGCTTACGCCAGCATTATAGTAGTGGACCTTTGTTAGACCGTGGTTGTACATATCACTTGCAAATATGCTCCAGCAAGGGGCAAAATTAACCTCTGCAAGTGCCGCCATCCAATCCTTCTCGTCATCCCTTGAGAGCAGATACTGAAGCTCAAGGCGAGTTGATATGGTCGGAGTCCACTTATAGAGCATATCGGCAACAAAGATGTTACTCTTCCAGGTAATGTTGTTCACACCGTGCGAATCGTTGTACTCCTGGAAAGAGTAGAGGAAATTGAGCTTGAACTTGCGGGTAAACTGCTTCTCAAGGGTAAAGTTGACACTCTGCCAAAGCGGGCTATCAGCCTTTGCTGTGCAGTCAGCAGCAAGTGACCAATAGGTTGAGTAGTTAAGTCCGAGTTTCATGCCTCGCTTACCGCCAAGTTTTGTGCGGCGCGCTACATTATAATATATGTCAACCTGTCCACCAATCTCTCCTGGGGCAATGTGCGAGCCCATAAAGGTACTTGGCTGCACAATGTACGGATTGATATTTGTGAGCAGATAAGAGTATTGCGCAGTAAGTGCTGGGATATAGTTGAGCGTATTTGCAGTAGAGGTGTTGCGATAGACTATAGGCATATCCATATACTCAAGACGACGAGCCGAGATATTCACACCCAGACCGTGCCCGCTATAGCCCAACTCAACAAGCTGCGCATTGCCGTTTTTGATAAGGTCGATGCGCGGGTCATTTACACCGTCGTAGGCACTATTTGCATAGTGACGCTCGCCTGCATCTATATACTCGCCCTTGAAAATAAAGCCCTTATGCTCAAAATTCAACCTACCAGAGAAGCCTGTAGTGTACGGTCTTGCACCCTCCTCTTTGAGGTCCGCCGAGATAGACTCATACCTATTAAGCACCGAGCCCTCAATTGCCAAAACGGTCTGTTTCCAGCCCACAAGGTTAGAAATAACAAACGAGACATCGCCACCACGCACCTGAGTATCTGTAAACTCCATACCCAAACGAGGCATACCCCAGATAGCCTTTACGCCTACTATATCTTTATAGTTGTAGGTCACTCTGGCTCCCATCAGGGCATTGTTCATACCCAAAGTTCTATCTTCGTATGAACGGAAGAGCAGTCCGCTACCAAACTGCTCAAAAAATGTTCCCGCAGTAACTGAGAAACTCTCATCTGTCCACATCGCATAGTAGTTTGTCAGAGCCGCCTTTGCAAGATTTGTAGGATAACCCTGAAGCACAGGCAGATAGCCCTCCAACTGAAGACCAGCCGAGAACTTACCGCGATAGTAGTCCAACTTTAGATAGTTGTTCGAGCCGAAATTATCGTCTGGAACTACCGCCGCAGTCTTGTTATCCTGAACATAGTAGATTGAGTTTGTCTCAAAACTACCTGTCAGTCTGCCTTTGTCACTCTCTTTACGCTCCGTAGCCTCTGCATTAGCTACAAAAGCAAGCGACAAAAATGTGAATAAAATTGAAAGTTTCTTCATACTCAAAAACAGAATAACTACTTAAGAGTTTTGATTTTGTCTATCAACTCCTGCTCTGAGCCTGGAGTATAACCGGTGTGAGAATAGACAATTTTGCCGTTCTTGTCAACCACAAAAACCTGCGGAGTGTATGACACGTTCATTGCACGCATAAACTCCTGATTCTTATCAAACAAAACTGTAAAATCGTTCCAACCGTGACCCTCTACCCATGCGCGAGCCTGAGCTGAAAAGCGGCTATCATCAGTCGAGATTGCCACTACACGGAAGTTTGCCTCATCCAACCAATCTGGCATTGCGTCGTTAATAGCATCAAGTTCTCTGATACAAGGCTTGCAAGTCACAGCCCAGAAAGAGATAATCATCGGAGTCTTTCCATCTACCAACGACGAGGTCAAAACACTCTCGCCCTTGCGATTCTCAAGTTTCACTGATGGAAGTTGCGCAGCTGCCGAGAAGCTAACAACAAGAGCAACAATGCTCAATAAGGTAATTTTTACAAAACGCATAATTATTAGGTTTTTAGCATTATTATCAATACACATATAGCTTTCACACCCCCCAAAAGTGGGATATGACAGCTACTCACGGTGCAAATATAGATATAATTTTCTGGAATTATCCTATTTTTAGTACAAATTCTTAAAAATTTTTATTAGCTCCCCTAATTTTATATGCAATCTGTATGCAATAAAAAGGGGTTATTTTGCGGTAATTTTTGGCTAACTGACGGTGCAAAAAGGGCGCGCATTTAGTAGGGAGGTTAAGGAGATTAACGAGATTGAGTCTTTAGTGACACTAGGGTCTGCGCGCAAAGGATAGCGGCTATTAGAGGGCATTAGAGGAAATTAGGGGTGCGCGCAAAAGCCGATACCCTGTAAAACGACACAGACTAAGTTTAGCTGTTTTCGGATTTAGGGACAACCAACGAAGTTGGTGCGATAAAAAAAATAGAGCCCTTCGCTCAAACTTGTTTGAAAGCGAGAAGGACTCTATTTTTTTTGTAATAGCCATAGGCTATCCTAAATCCGCAACGCAATAGAGAAACGAAGTTTCTCAGAAAGTCTTTTAAGCCATCTTCGATGTCTTTTCCTCCTCGCAGTTCGGCATAGTCTGCAAGCAGCCTCTGCTCTCACGAGCAGCGTCGGTTGGGTCACTTTTCTTCAGAAAAGGGACGGTACTACTTATTAGGGTATGTAATATCAAGCTGAAACAGAGGATTCTCAATTTCGGCATGGGCCTCTTTTACGGCTTGCCACATTTTTGCCACTATTGCGGGGTTTTCGGCGGCGAGGTTATTCTCCTCGCGTGGGTCGGCATTGATATTATAGAGCTGCATATCTGTACTACCATCTGTAACATCAACAACAAGACCTTTCCACTCCCCTATTCTAACACTTATCCAGCCGCGGTCGTTCCTAAATGGTGGAAACTCCCAATAGAGGTAGTCATGCTCCTTTTGTCTCTTACCCAGCAGGGCTGGTAAGAACGAGACGCCGTCTGTTTTAGGGCTACTAACACCCGCCATATCGCACAGTGTAGGCATCACATCTGGGAAGTAGCCGATATGGTCGCTAACTGTAGGCTTAAGGTTATCTCCCCATGAGACGATAAACGGAATACGGATACCGCCCTCATGCAGTGAGCGTTTTGTCCATCCACGGTCGCTGCGGAACGGATGGGCAGAGTCAAACCAATTGGTATTTGTATAGGCGTTGTGGGTCGGACCGTTATCACTTGTAATCATTATCACAGTGTTGTCATAGAGTCCTTTAGCCTTGAGCAAAGAAACAAGCTGCCCAATCTGGTAATCAAGATAAGAGACCATTGCTGCGTATGTAGCCTTCGGGTAGCGAGTTGGGAAGTAACCCTTGCCACGATATACAGGCTCCTCGTCGCCAAATTTTGCCACATACTTTGCCACCCACTCATCTGGTGCAGTGAGCGCGCTGTGCGGAATAGTAGTTGTCCACATAAGGAAGAAATCCTCTGCACTATTGCTATCAATAAACTCCTCAATATGGCTGTAGATAGCATCTGGGCTGTATGTGTCGCCCTTGAACTTATTGTAACTCTCTGTGTTGTATGGGTCTGCCCCTGCATCGAGACGGTCGCCTAAGTCCATCTTCGGATTGGTGGTATATTCACGCTCCTTATTATTATATAGGTACGGCGGATAGTAACACTGAGCCGTGCGCTGGCACATATAGCCATAAAAGTAGTCAAAACCCATATCTGTCGGCGTGCTATTTGAGGTAGGACCGCCCAAGCCCCACTTGCCAATCATAGCCGTCTTGTACCCAGCCTCGCGCATCACGCTACCCAATGTCACAGTACCCTCTGCCAGCGGAGCCTGACCCTCAAGCTCAGGATTTTCACGCATAGCATTTATGCTCCACACATTACCACGCGATACCATCTCGTCATTAGAACGAATCTGCGCATGTCCTGAGTGCAGACCTGTAAGTAGGCAGCAACGCGACGGAGCCGAGACAGGCGCACCAGCATACATATCAGTAAAACGCACACCATTTGCCGCTAAGGCGTCAATATTTGGCGTTTCAATCTTTGTCTGCCCATAGCAACCAAAGTCGCCATAGCCTGCATCATCAAGGAGTATAAAGATAACATTTGGGCGTTTTGCACCTCCCTTTTTCGCACTCATTGCCACTGCTACAGCGTCAAAATCTGATGCCGCTGTAGCACCACACAACACTGTAGCTATAGCTGCTATTTTCTTATAATTCATGCTATTATTGGTTTTATTTTCCACAAAATTAACTATTTTACCCAAAAGATTTGCACTGTTTGCACATTTTTTTATATCTTTGCCATCGCAAAATAGAAAAAAAGCTTTTTCAGGACCCATAGCTCAGTTGGTCAGAGCAGCGGACTCATAATCCGAAGGTCGTGGGATCATGCCCCTCTGGGTCCACAAAGGAAGCCACCGAAACAGGTGGTTTCCTTTTTTTGTTGCGGTAAAAGCCGTAGCGACGGTGCAAAAGGTGTGCGCGGTTTAATAACAGAGAATAACAGTGAATAACAACGGGCTTACGCCCTTAATAGCATACAATAACAGCGCGCTTGACCATTAAGGGTCGTTAGCCCCGCTGTCATTAAATGCTATTCAATGTCATTGTGTGTCATATACCACTTTGCGCCTCCACTTTTCTTCAGAAAAGGGACGGTACTATCCTCTGCAAGCAAAAACTGTGGCTTTAATTTGGAGTTTTAGCCTCTAAATAGTAACTTTGCGCTATGGAGATTGATGTTGTAGAGCGTGCAGAGCGCGCAAAGGGGCTATTTTTAAGTGGCTACAACTGTAGCCAGAGTGTGGTGCTTGCTTTTGCGGACCTTCTACCTTTAGATGAGACTTTGGCAGCGACTATCTCTGCTCCTTTTGGGGGTGGCATGGGTAGGTTGCGCGAGGTATGTGGTGCGGTTAGTGGCATGACCATTATTGCGGGTTTTCTCTCGCCATGTCCGACAAATAGCGATGCTGCTGCCAAAAAGGCGAACTACGCCCTTGTGCAGAGGTTTGCAGAGGCTTTTCGCGCACAAAATGGCAATATAGTTTGCCGCAAACTGCTCGGTTTAGAGTGCCAAACAGAGGAGCCAACACCTTCGCCTCGCACAGCTGAATACTACAAAAAACGCCCTTGTGCCGAGCTTGTAGCCGATGCTGCAAGGATTGTAGCCGAGTGGCTATTAGAGTCAGACAACCTTTATAAAAAGTAAAATAGTATGAACAAAGTTATCGCAAGCCCTGCAGCACCAAAGGCAGTAGGTCCTTATTCGCAGGCAATTCAGGCAGAGGGCACACTCTACCTTTCAGGTCAGCTTCCAATTGACGGAGCAACAGGCACAATGCCAGAGACAATCGAGGAGCAGACTGAGCAGAGTCTTAAAAATGTTGGTCACATCCTCAAAGAGGCTGGTTACGACTATACAGATGTTGTAAAGACAACTGTACTACTTGCTGATATTAAGGATTTTGCAGCTATGAACGGTGTTTATGCAAAGTTCTTTAGCGGAGCCTTCCCTGCTCGCGTTTGCTATCAGGTAGCTGCACTTCCTATGGGTGCGAAGGTAGAGATTGACGCTGTTGCAGTAAAATAGTATGGATAGTCAGCAGAACAGAGAGGGCAGGGACTACTCGCAGTTGATGAGTCGCAGGATTCGTCGCATACTGCTTGTATGTAATAGCTACGACAGCTACACCCTTGAGGAGGATGGGCGACTTGAGGCTCAGATTACAAACGAATACTCTGAGCTCAACCTGAGTAACCCACCATCCATAACCCGTGCAGAGTCAACAATAGAGGCTCTGAAGATAATAAGCAATGGCGAGGTTTTCGACCTTGTAATTACCATGTACAATGTCGGCGAGATGGATGTATATACCTTCTCGCACAAGATGAAAGAGCTAAGCCCTGCAACGCCTGTTATTCTGCTGACCAACTTCTCAAAAGAGATTTACAAGCAGATAGAGAGTGGTGACACCTCTGATATTGACTATGTCTTCTGCTGGAACAACTCCACAGACCTTATCATCGCCATTATCAAGCTGATAGAGGATAGTATGAACGCCGAACACGATATTTTAGAGTTCGGCGTGCAGTCTATCCTGCTTGTTGAGGACTCTATCCGTTACTATTCAACCTATCTGCCAGCTATTTACAAACTTGTTCTGCAACAGAACAGGGTCTCAATCCGTGATGCGCTCAACGAGCAGCAGCAGATTATGCGTAAGCGTGCCCGCCCTAAGATTCTTATGGCGACAAACTACGAAGAGGCTGTGGCGATGTACAACCGCTACAAGAACAATCTGCTCGGTGTAATCTCTGATGTCGGTTTTGTTGTACACAAAAACGACGACCCATCGACCGAGAAACTCGATGCGGGTATTGACCTATGCAACCTTATCCGCAAGGATAACCCCGATATGCCATTTTTAATGCAGTCTTCACAAGAGAGCATGCGTAAAGTGGCAGAGCAGTTGGGCGTAGGCTTTATTGTCAAGCACTCAAAGACCCTTATCCACGAGCTTGGCGAGTATATAGGCAAAGAGTTTGCCTTCGGCGATTTTGTACTCACAGACCATCAGACAGGCGAGGAGATTGCTCGCGCCTCTGATTTGTACAACCTTGAGAAGCTGCTACACTCAATCTCAGACAGTGTGCTACACAGTGTTGTCACAACAACATATCTATCCAAGTGGCTCTTCTCACGCGGTATCTTCTCTTTAGGCAATGCCTTTAGGGAGCTGACCCCTAATGAGTTTGGCAACAACATTACAGCCGTAAGGCAGTATCTGACCGAGTCTATCCGCGACTACCGCATAAAGCAGGGTTTAGGCGTGGTGGCTAAGTTCTCGCCTGAGACATACAACGATGCAATATGGTTTTCACGCCTTGGCAATGGCTCTATTGGCGGCAAGGCGCGCGGACTCGCCTTTATGAATCATATATTGCAGAAGTACAAGCTCTATAGCCAGTGGGACAATGTGCGAATAATGGTGCCGCGCACGCTGGTTATCACAACAGAGTATTTCGACCGTTTTATCATCGAAAACGGACTGCAATATGTTGTCAACTCAGATATTAGCGACTCGGAGATACTCTCAGAGTTTGTTGCCTCCTCGCTACCACAGGAGCTGATAGATTCGCTGAGGATTTTTATCCGTCATGTCAAGAAACCACTTGCCGTGCGTTCATCTTCAAAGCTCGAAGACTCTTACTATCAGCCATTTGCGGGCATATACTCAACATATATGATTCCGCACACCGAAAATGAGGACCAGCAGCTGCGCCTACTCTCAAAGGCTATAAAAAGTGTCTATGCCTCGGTATATTTTGCCTCTTCGCGTGCCTATATTACAGCTACGGCAAATGTAATCTCCGAGGAGAAGATGGCTATTGTCCTTGAAGAGATTTGCGGCTCTGAGGATAGTGGTTACTTCTTCCCCACCCTCTCTGGCGTGGCGCGCTCGCTCAACTTCTACCCTATCGGCTACGAGAAAGCCGAGGAGGGTATTGCAAAGGTCGCTTTTGGTCTTGGAAAGGCGGTTGTTGACGGGGAGCAGGTGCTTCGCTTCTCGCCAAAATATCCGCAGCATATACTCCAGACCTCAACCCCTGAGCTGACCATGCGAGAGACCCAGCAGACGATGTATGCTCTTAATCTTCAGCCAGATAAGTTTAAGACCTCGATAGACGATGCGGTCAATCTTGAGAAGATAAATATTGCCGACTGCACACATTTCCGCAATATCAAACATGTGGCATCTACTTGGGATATGCAGAGCATGCGACTCACCGACTCGCCACTTGCCGAGGGTATAAAGGTTATCACTTTTGCCCGCATACTTAAGTACGACACCTTCCCGTTAGCTCAGATTCTGACCCGTCTGCTTGAGATTGGACAGGAGGAGATGAAGACCTGCGTGGAGATAGAGTTTGCCGCAAACCTCGACCGCGGCAACAAAGTAAGCATCTTCAATGTGCTGCAAATCCGCCCTATAGCCTCAGCCGCCGCCGAGACAAATATGGACTGGAGCAGCGTGGATGCAGACAGCGCACTGATATACTCCCAGAGCGCACTTGGAACAGGCTTTGTAGAGGGTATTACAGATGTTATCTATCTGCGCCGCGAGAACTTCGACCCTTCGAAAACCCAGATTATGGCAGACGAGGTTACACGCCTCAATGCCGCACTTAGAGAGCAGTCACGCGGCTACCTGCTTGCAGGATTTGGTCGCTGGGGCTCAAGCAACCCATGGTTAGGCGTGCCTGTCCGCTGGGGCGACATCTCAGAGGTAAAGGTTATCGTCGAGTGCGGTCTTGACAACTTCAGAATAGAGCCAAGCCAAGGTACCCACTTCTTCCAAAATATGACCTCCTTCGGCGTGGGATATATAACCGTAAACCCATACGCCGGCGAAGGCAAGTTGGACTTCGAGACCCTTGACAGCATGCCAGCCCTCTATGAGAGCAACTTTGTCCGCCATGTCCGCTTCAGCAACCCACTGGAAATCTGCATCGACGGCGTCAAAAACAAAGCCGTGGTAAAAGTTTGATGCAGACATAGTCCTCAGTCTGTAAGCGAAGCGCAATTAAAAGTCAGCGTAGGTCGAGCCTACGCTGACTTTCTGCTCCGCAGAAGGGAGTTTAAGGAGGTTAGAGAATTTTAAGGAAAATAGAGAGCGCGCTCACTAATATCCTCTAATAGCCGCTAATAACCTCTAAATTTCCTGCGCGCCAAGATAAAGCACCCCTCCGCTAAATTAAAGCACCGCCCAATTTTAGCGTCAAAAGGGCGTAGTTGCAAGGCGCACGAGAAACCGAGCGCGCAGCATACTAAAGCGTATGTGAGCAGCTCGGTTTTGAAGTGCAACGCAGCAAATGCGCCCTTATCACGCTAAAATTACTGTTTGATGGCAATCTCGTCTATCAAGGTATTCATCTTTTTGCGCAGCTTAGTAATTATCGGCACCCAGATAAGGGTAATTGCGAAAACTGCTCCAATGCCGACACCTAAGACGATACCCTCAAAGAGGTCCTGAAGATTAACGCCAATAGGCAGGTGCTGACAAAGTATTGCAACAGCCATAATTACAGTAAACACCCTAAGCAACATTGAGAGTGTGCGGATGGCATAACTGTAGGACTTATTGGTCATCTTTAGTTTGGCGAAGGTGTCATTTTCGTTATTAAAAGGACCCTCGGCAGCAGGTTTCTGGAGATACATCCACTCTTTATGTTCATGGACGATGCGTATTCCGCACTCAGTCAAAAAGTTGTAATACTCCTCCTTGCCAAGACCGTGTGGCATATTCTCTGGCAGGTCAAGTTTGTAGATAAATTCGCCAGGTTTTCCCCTCTTAAAGACATAGCGGCACAAACACTGCACGCGCACAAAGTTCCAGCCATTGCGCGCCATCTCATTAAGCCAACGCTCCTCTTCATCCGCCTGAGAGATAAAGAAAAAATTCCAAACTTTTTTGTACTCTTTCATATCACTACCTTTTTAAGATTTCTACTCCATTTTTTACAAGCTCCTCAAGGCGAACAAGCTCCTGTTCAAGCACTTGACGACCAGCCACTGTAATTCTGTACTCCTTCTTGCGAGAGTCAGCCTGCGGCTCAAGCTGCACTATCCACCCCTTCTCAAGCAGAGAGGATAGTGCCCCATAGAGCGTTCCAGCAGATATTACAAGTCGCCCACCACTTATCTGTGCCGTGCGCTGCATAATGCCGTACCCATGCAACGGCTCCACAAGAGCCAAAAGGATGTAATAGACCGCCTCTGTAAGCGCATTATTCGATGTATGCATAGTAAAAAAGTTATTATATTGTTCGCCGTTATATCGTCTGCCGATACAAAGATAAACGATATATTTTTAATATACAAGAAATTTTTACTATTTTTGTAGCGACAAGTAATATATAAACAAAAAAAACAGTTTGCCTATGATGTAAAAAAAGAGATTAAGAGCGTTTTCAAAAGACTGCAAATGCAGCAAATTTAGTTTTACAAATTATTAACTGAGAGCGTTCTATTTATTATACATACTACAGTGAGCTTTGGCTCTTGTTCTCTAAATTCAAAAACCGCCAATTTTTAGAAAATCCAACGAGAACAAGTTGTGATGGTTTGCGCCGTGTATGGGCGTGAACTGTTCGTACTTGTTGTTGGATAGGTGCTTGGCGGTACCGGAATTTAGGCAGGTAATGAATAGTTTCACGCCTCTTAAATTTTATCAAACAATGAAAAAACTTTTATCATTTTTAGCTCTCTGCCTACCCGTATTGGGAGCAGCTATGCTATCAACCTCATGCGACAAAGAGATTGAGACAATGCTAACAACAAGTACACAGTCACTACAATTTACCGCAGAGGGCGGCTCACAAACTTTCAAAGTTCAGAGCAACAACTCTTGGGCTATTATTCCAAGTTCAAATTTTGCAACCGTATCGCCAATGACAGGAAATGGAGATGCTACTGTTGTTGTTATTCTGCCTGAATATGAGAAGATGGAGTCTCGCAGCTGTACTCTTTCTATTCTCTCTGACGATGGTACAAAGAGTGTTACCGTAGCTATTGAGCAGAAGGGTGCTACCGCCACTTTGGATGTTGATATGAAGGAGCTTATCTTTGAGGCTACTGCAAAATGTGAGCGAACAATCAAAGTTACCTCTAACACCTCATGGAGCGTTAGCAACCTCCCATCTTGGCTCAACGCATCTACTTCAAGCGGAAATAAAGATGCCTCTATAACCTTTACAACCGCTTCTGACAACAACTCTTCAAAGGCGCGCGAGGCTGAGGTTACAATCTCTGAGCAGAGTGGCAAAAGTTGCACTGTAAAGGTATCTCAGGCAGGCAAATATGCACCAAACTGCCAATTGTATGTAAGCGATGTTGTCAGCCTTACAGAGTCTGTAGCATTTTTGCTAACTTGGGATTTGGATGTATCATACTTCTATATCGGCATGTGGTATGAAGATCTGACATCGGTTAGCGACGAGGAGATTGTTGCAGTCATAAAAGAGGAGTGGACTCCAACAACAATCGAGTCTAAATATACTGGCTATATATACGATTATGAAGACTACCCAGGCACTACAGGTAACTTATGTATAGTAGGTTTCAATAAAGACCATCAGCACGGAGATTTGACAATTGTAAAAATGTCAACTCTTGAGAATACAGGAAACTATCCTCAGGCTTATATAACAGGTTTAGGCTATTCATACGAGGATAGTGCTTGGTTGTGGAGCACACAAACCAGCGGATTGTGTGACCACTACTATACTCATGTTATATTAGGCGCATCTATAGAGGATGTGTACGACTATGTACTATATACTGATGCTGGTGTACTCTGGAAGTTACTATACGAAGAAAAAATATTGGAGAAAACTCCTTGGCTCAACAGCACAACCATTGCTAGCGACAACGGAACACTAAACAACGAGCGTTACATACACATCACAACTGTCGGCGCAGACCGCAACGACAAGTTGAGTGGTGTAATCAACAGAGCCTTTGACTATATTTCAAACACACGAGCTCCTATAGAAATTCCGAAGAGAGAAATTAAGGAGCTTAAGGGATTCCCTATTAAAAGATAGTTATCTCTGATGCTATTTGAAACTTTGCGCGCCAACTTTATAGATTGTAAAGTTGGCGCGTGATTTTGTAGTTGTGCGCCTTAATAACAGAAAATAACAAAGAATAGCAGCGGGCTTGTGCCCTTAATGGCATACAATGACAGTGCGCAAAAAAAACGGTTTTGAAACTTATTTCGAGGCTATTTGAGAACTATTTTTGAGTAGATTTTGGTTTGAAAGGCGCAGGCAATAGCGGGCTATTTTCAAGTTTTTCAAACCAAAATATGCCAAAAAGAGTCTCAAAGGGACCGAAACCATGCTCTACGCTGTAAACAACCTTTGCAATAAGTTTCAAAACCGTTTCTACAGCCGATACTCTGTAAAGTTATAGTTGCGCTTGGTTATTGAGGGTCTTTAGACCCGCTGTCATTAAATGCTATTCTGTGCTATTCAGTGTCATCTGTTTGCGCTATTCCTTTACTGACTGACGGTGCAAAAAGTGTGGCTTCCTATTCTCCTTAATCTCATCAACCTCCCTAAACTCCCTTCTGCGAAGCATAAAGATAGCGCAGGGGATGCCTACGCTATCTTTTATTCGCGCTACTTCATCGTGTTCACTACGCTGTTTTCGTGATGAGGAGTGGTTGACTCTTTGGTGCCCTCGAAGGTAAAGGTTTTATCGTCTGTGGTAGAGGATGCGGTAAGGGTGCGCTCAATGCTTGGAGTGGCTACGGTGTAGCTATAGCTCCAAGGGGTTTGCTCGGCTATAATCCATTCGCCCTCGCTGAGGACAACCATCTTGGATACAGGTGTTGTGCCGTCTATGCCTCTGAGTGCGATTCTACCCATTGGGGCACTATCGCCCTTGCGGGTGTAGGTAAATATAGCCACCTCGCCCGCTTGCAGCCCTGTACGGGTAATTTTCACAGACAAGTTGTTATATCCGAGTGTCAGGCAGACATAGTTACCCTTGCCTGGAGGGTAGGTATCTGCATCTGCGCGAGGCAGTGTCAGATAGTCGCCTGTAAAGGTCAGCTCCCTTACGGCAAGAATCGCCTGAGCATCCTTGTAGCGGATAACTTGATCATATTTATCAGCCATAGAGTCCCAACCGTTGATAATCATTGTACCATACTCATAGCCACTATCGCCCGCCATGTAGTCCTCTGCCCAGAAGAGGCGTGTTGTAGGCATTGTTGAGCCTGTAAGTTTCATCTCGTCCACCTGCGGAATCTGGACTATTGTGCCATTACCGTTTGCGAAGATATCATCGGCTACCATAATGGCAGTGTTGCCATACAGACCCAGCGAAGTAGAGTTTACCATGTCAAAAATCAGGTTTGAGCCCTCCTCGACAAACACGCCGCCACCAACGCCATAAAGTTCGCTTGCTGTCTTCAGATATGCCGTTGTAAAGGCTGTACCTGTTTCTCCTGTGGCTTTGTTGTTGCAAATCATGCCATCTTTGAAATTCATCGTCGCGCCGTCTGTAAGATAGATACCGCCACCGTTATTAGCTGTGTTTGACTCTATCGTTCCACTTGTATTGAGCGTAACAGGACCTTTTATGCTGATACCGCCACCACAATTTGTTGCTGTGTTATTCTTAAACTCAGCACCTGCAAGCGTGATAGTCACTGCCGAGGTACTCTCTGCATGCACGCCACCGCCATAAGTTCCTGCGCTGTTGTTTGAAATCGTACCCTTTGTAATGCCGAGAGCACCACCTGAGAGGAAGATTCCGCCACCTGTTTCTTCAGCCGTATTGGAGGCAATCTCTGCATCGGCAATAGTTATATCGCCCGTACCTGTAGAGTATATTCCACCGCCAGAGGTGGCTGTTGCGTTGTTGTTTGAAATTGTGGCTTTGGTTGTGATGTTGATATCTCCGTTCTCTACATACAATCCGCCACCGCACTTGGATTCATTGTTTGTAATTGTAGCATTTGCAATTGACACATTACCACCTATGGCATAAGCTCCACCGCCAGATGTTGTCGCGCTGTTTCCTGTCAACTCTGCATCGGCAATTGTTACCGAGCCTGCGGTTACATAGAGTCCTCCGCCATTGGCTGTTGCTGTGTTTCCTGTAAATGTTGCCTCGGTTAAAATCTCAAAGTCGCCCGTATTTACAAACGCACCGCCGCCGCTACCAGAAGTGGCTTTGTTAGTGTCAAATGAGGCGTTTGTAATGATAACATCGCCATTTGTTCCGTCGCCAAGGGTGTAAATTCCTCCGCCATTTTTCGCGGTGTTCTCCGTAAAGGTCGCATCGGTAATTGTCACATTACCATTTGCGGCATAGATTCCGCCACCCGCTGTGCCCGCGGTGTTGGTTGTAAGAGTTGCTTTAGAGGAGATCTTAACATCGCCTCCTGTGGCATAAACTCCGCCACCGCTGCCCGATGTTGCAGCGTTGGAGGTCATTGTAGTAGTCTCTCCGCTGAAGGTTACATTACTATTTAAGGCATAAATTCCACCACCATTATTGGCTGCGGTGTTATTTGTAATCGTTGCGCTGTTCTTAAAATCAAGTGTTCCCTGAGTAATGTATATTCCGCCACCAGATTGACCACTTATTGTAGCTTTATTATTGTCGATTGTCGCAACTCCATTTATCACAACTTTACCCAATGTGCCGTCTCCGGAGATACCAAAGCCACCACCATATTGGTCTGATGCATTGTTTTTTATATCAACCTTTTGTAGGTTTATATTTCCTTTCATAACAAAGAATCCGCCGCCATCTCCTCCTGCGCTATTACCAGATATTGTGGCTGTTGCCGTTGTTGATGAGAAGGTAACATTACCATTGTTTACATAAAATCCGCCACCTCGTGAAGTACCAGAGCTACTTGCATCAGATGTCGAGTTACCTGTTATTGTTGGTGTACCTGTAACAGTAATACTTCCATCTACCAAATAGATACCGCCACCATGATAGTAAACATTATCTCTACTTGTAAGATTTTCACTACTGTTATTTGTTATACTAAGATTTGCCTGTATAAAACTACCTCCACCTGTAAGATATACTCCACCACCTCGACCATCTAACGCTCTATTACCAGATATGGTTGTTGTTCCACCTGCTGAGCCTATGTCCACTTTGGTCATATAGACACCTCCGCCATCATAGCCTGCGGTATTGTTTGATATATTACACGAGCCGAGTTTTGTTGATGCCGTATATGAGTAGCCGTCTTCATGTGTTGGATTATAGATAACATAGACACCTCCGCCATGTCGAGTTGCTGTGTTGCCCGTAATTGTAGCTCCGTTAATATTGATTGTAAAGGTTGAGCCCACCGGAAGAGTATGTGTACCATCTAAGGTAACAGCAAGTCCACCACCATCGGTTGTGGCTTGATTGTTCTTTATGCTAACATATTCGTTTATATTATATATGCTATGTACCGCATCAGAGAGAGTTGTTGCGCCATTGTAGTCATTAAGGCAGATACCTCCGCCACTAGTTGTACACTTATTTTTCTCTACTGTTGTTGTTTTGGTAACAAACTCTACAGATGCCTCAATAAACATTCCGCCACCCTTTCCGTTTGCCGTATTACGATATATCTGACAATTATTCAATGATAGTTTTGTTTTTCCATCTTTTGCATCGGTAGCATTCCAGTAAATTCCTCCACCATGATAGCTCGAATAGTTGGCAAATACTTTTGTATTTATCATATATAGTGAAGCATCTGTTTTTCCTCTAGAACGAATAGCACCACCGCCTTCTACACCTGTTGTTCGACACAATCGAATCGTAGAGTCACTTATTGTTACTGCGGCTGCATCTGCATTAACTTGCGTATCTGATCCCTGCATAAATATACCCGCACCCAAATCAGCTACACAACGATAAATATGCACATTATTTATCGTTGTTGGTCCACTTTCTGCGCTATTATGTACAGTAATTGCACCACCATAACTCGTTTCAGGATTATAGACATTTCTCAGATTAACAGACTCCAAAGTAAGAGTTCCATACGAATTTATAATACCGTGCCCCAATTCTTTACAACCACTTTTTGGAGTACAGACCGATGCACTCATATAGTATGTATCATCGTCTTCTGCTTCCTCGTTAGTCGGGTATGATCCCGACTCCCAAGTAGCACCACCATCAAGATAGATTCGACCATCATTGTCTCCTGTTCCTTTTATTATTAGTGTTGCTCCAGCACGAACACGGAACATACTATTTTCTTTGACATCAGTTGTTTCTGCAGGCGCAAACGAGCTATCTACTGTGATTTTGTAAGGATCCGTATTCGCTGCCTTTGTAATAGTAATTTTTGCACCCTTTTTAATAGCAATAGGTCCAACGACGGTTATATCTCCAGTGATTTTTATAGTACCACTACCAGAGCCATCAGCATTAGGTCCTATAATATTGGTTATTTTACCTGCCGTTCCCCATGTACCCGATGTAAGCATATCGCTATATAATACATCTACTCCCCACGCTACAGAGTTGCAGAGGAGGGCGAGGGTAAGGGTAAGTATTGAGATATGTAGTAGTCGTTTCATCGTATTTTAGTTTAAGGTGTGACTATGGGAAGAGTGTTGCAAGGTGGCTCCACTCGGCTTTGCCTGTGTCGTTTACAATTACAGCCTGCACGACGACAACAAGCCTCAGCTCGGCATAGAGCGCAGGTGCTGGAGCTGTTACTGTATAGCTCTCGAAGAGTGGCACGGCTGTAGATTCGTAACGCTCAAGGGTATCTTTATAGTAGTAGTAGCCGTCGGTGTGCTTAGTCCAATAGCTGCCCCACGAGCTACCCCAATTAAACTGACCATATACAGGGGTGGCAAGGTTATTATCGTCCCACGACATAATGCACTGCCACTCGCCGTCAATCTCTTTCTCCCACCAGCCGACGATTGCTGCGCGGATATACGCCTCAGCCAAGCCTATATTTTGGATTTTGAGGCTATTTTTGACCTTATTGTCGGCACTGACGGTGTCTGTAACCTGCAACTCAATCTCCTTGCAGGTGCTAAGGGTGTAGGTATATACCTTGTCGGCATCCCAGCCTGTAATTCCAAGCTCGGCAAAGGTGTGGGTAAGGGTGTATTCTCTGCCCGAAATATCGAATTTTATCGAGAGTTCTGCATTTGCGGGCAGTGTCTGCGGCACAACCATAAAGGTCTGTTCGGTAGAGTTTATCTGCGCTCCATTTGTCACATCCTTATCAAACTGCTGGGTGTAGGTTGCCTGCGAGGTGTGGCTATCCCAAGTAAAGAGCAAATCGCTTGCTGTAGCCTTAAAGTCGCAGCTTGCAGTAGAGTAGATATTTTGCAGCGAAATACTATGCACTTTAACATTTGCAGGCATGGTGCCCACCTTGAAGTTCAGCGCAGCAAAGGCATGGTGGAACTGTAGCTCTACAGCCTCGGTTGTGCGGCTCACATCAGTTCTAAGGGCAAAGATAAAGTCGGGCTGAGCTTCTGCATCGGTGGTTAAATTCGGCTCAGGGAGTGTGTAGTTAAACGACCCTGTCCACTCGCCACCAACCTCTGCAAAACTGCTTGGTTTCGCAGCCTGCGGAGAGTAAGCCATAAAGTTTAGGTTTGACGAGGTCCACATGTAAGGTGTCTCTTGCACTGCCTCGACCACACTTATTTCGTGGTCGGCAAAGTAGGTCTGAGTGTTGTTCAGCTTCGCCGTTACATAGTAGGTAGCCAAACTGTTGGTTGTAATAGCCGCGCCACGGCTCTGAGGCTCAGTAGCCTCGACACTCTCGGCTCCCTCGCCCTGGCACACCACAGCCTCAGCTGTCGGCACGCGATTTGGTTCTACAGTGCAAGAGATCAGCAGCGAGTCACTGCCAAACTTCAGCGAGGCAACCCTCTGGGTTTCAACCGCCTTGGTCTTCTCGCCCTCTACCCACTCACTATCAAAGGAGATATCAAACAGTATCTTGTCGCACTTAACAATCGGATTTCTATCCTCCGTAGCATCCCTACGACACGACGATAGAGCAAGCGACAGAAGACCTACCGCCAATAAAACTACTATTTTGATACCTCTTACCATAATTTCTTCTCTGTGTGACCGTGAGGGGCTATCAACCCCTCGCGGTCTAAAGCAGTTCTGGACTGCTGTGTTAATTTATGACAAAACTTTATCCTCACTTACTGGTGCTGGAGTAAAGTCATCAACTACAACATCAAATGTTATAGGAATAAGTACATCCTCTCCACCCTCTGTATCATCGGTTGGAGGAACATAACCTGCACCCTCGCCAAATACGATATTGTAAATATAGTGCTTACCAGGAGCCCAATTAGCAGCAAATGGAACAGCCATCTGCTTTGGAGCACCTGCATCTCCCCACAAATAGAGATTTGTTGCAGGATCCTGAACAGTACACTCTACAAGAATATAGCTACCTGTATTTGTTTTAGGATTAGCAACAGGATCCCAAGCTGTTGTAGTCTGAGGAACGAGCAAAAGACGACCTTCTGCATCCTCTGTAAGCTCTACAAGTGCATCTGTCAACTCAACTGAAGCAACCTCCATTGTTGCAGCATAGTTTGCAGGGACACCTTGAGCAGACCAATTAGACAGTTCTGCTGTAGCCTCATCATCATCACCTACGGTAGCTGACGCGATTGGCAAAGTAAATACACCATTTGAGTTTACATTAGCAACCTCTACACCTGTTACTGTAACTTTGAGACCACCTGTGTTAGCATTCTTTGCCTTAAATGATACCAAAGAGAGAGCGTGGTCAAATGCAAGGTTAACAGTAGGATTAGTACGAGTTGCACCCAAATTTACAGCATAGAGCAAGTCAACCTGAGAAGCAACAGCTGTGTTAGCAGTAAAATCAACTGTTGCAGTAACAGCATCAAGAACAGTATCTGAATTAGTATCTTCCGCAACAATATTAGCAGACTGACTCGCTGGACTTACTGCATAGAAATCAAGCGCAACATCTGACCAGAACTTGTGTGGAGTGTAATCCCACTTTGCGTCATCCCACTCTACCAACTGATTTGAGAAATAAGCATCAAATTCTGGAGTAAAAGCCCAGACATTAAAGTCTGTGATTGTAGCTGTAGTAGTTGGAGCTACACGGCTTGGGTTTGCTGTCCAAGCTGAGAAAGAGATTTCATTACCTTGGTTGATCTGAACAACCTCAGTCTTTGCACATGATGCCATGGTAAATGCAGCAAGTGCGACTAATAGCATTTTTTCATAGCTAAAAAGTTTTAATGGTTAATAATTAGTTTAATTTGTTTGTGTTTGTTGTGTTTGTTGTGTTTGTTTTGTTTTTCTTGTTTTATAGGTTTAGTGGTTAGTTACAGTATAAGGTCTTGTTCTACGCTCTCCCAATCGTCAACGCCCACATCAAAGCCGTTACCATTATATATAGGTGTAGGGAAAGAGAGTTCGTCGATTACAATATGGACATGTTTCTGGTCAACAGCGTTATCAACCTGGTCTGTGACATCAAAGGTGTAGTAATACTTCTCGCCATTGTCAAAGATTACATAGAGTACAAATTTGTGCGGCTCGCTATTTGACGGATGATGACCGAAAGTGACAAAGCCTCCTGTGATTGTGTTTGCGGCTTTATCAGCCTTAGCAGCAAACGGGATAATGACCTTTGTCTCGCTCAGACTGCTGCCAGCCATAGTAAGACCGTATGACATGCCCGACAGTGAGGCGCACATTGAAGAGGCGTACTTCAGATTCTCAACATTTCGTATCTCAAAGGTGTATTGCGCCATCTGCTCAACAGGGTGGAGGGTCAGCACCGCCTCTGGGCTATCAACAGTGACCATAACATTGTTACGGCTTGAGACATAGGTATATTTCACGCCGAAGTCTGTAACCTCAATATCGACTGCAACGCCGCCCCACATCATATCTGGGCAGATAGTTACCATCTGCTCCTCAGTGCTACGCGCGCGAGGGGTGTGGCGGGCAGTATTTCCGTAGATAGGCTCAAGGATATCGCCCTCACGGGTATAGAGGTAGTGGTCCTCAAAAGAGTCTGTATCAGAGAAGAGCACGCCCGTAGTGTCGTTGTTATAGAATATTGCGTGGTAGCGACCCACATGCAGCTTTGCCATGCCGCCCAAGTGACCGTCAAAGTCAAAACGCTGCCATGAGCTGCCATCCTCGGCATAGAAATAGACGCACATGCTGCGCGGAGTGGCATCCTCAGCACTGCTCCAGTCAAAGACAACCTGAATCTGTTTCTGGTGCGGGTGGTGGTAGCAGAGGTCTTTGTGCCTACAGCCGACTGCAAACAACACTGCCATAAGTAGTATGTACAGAGTGTGTTTCATCGTTGCTTGCCCTTCCCTTTATTAAAATTACCACGACCAATTAGCCACACAAGCGAAATCTCGGCTTTTGTAGGACCGAAGAAGTGACGACGCTTTGTTGCCTGCCAAACATAACAGTCATCCTGCGGGATATACTCCTTATAAAGACCGCCCAAATAGCCTACGCCAATAACAAAGTCGAGGTTTAGGCGACGAGCAATAGGCAAACTGTAGCCATACTCAGCACCCACGCCGTAGCTCCAAGTGTCACACAGCTCTCCGCCCTTTTTGTTAGAGAAGTCGTAGGTAAACGCCTGAGCATATACGCCCACATGGCTACCTGTAAGCGGTTTGAGCTTTGCTGCCTTGCCAAAATACTTTCTGACAGCAATATCGCCACCGTAGGTGCGCCAATACCAATATTTATTATCGTTTTTCCACCAAGAGTATGACCATGAGCCCGCAACAGAGTAACCACTGCCCAAGTAGAACTCCGCACCAAGATTTGGGATAATAGCCGCATCAGTGAGCAGGTTGGTCTTAAGAGACATGTAGAACGGACGCTGTTCAATAACCATCTTCGGCACTATCATCTTGCACAAATCAGAGTTGAGCAGCGGCGAGATACCCCACTGCGACGAGAGGTCAGTGGTTGCCAAAGTTGTAAGCGCACGACTTACACGAATATAGGTCAGATAGAGTTTTGAGGCACGCAGAGAGCTGAAATAGGTCGAGTAGAGGTAGTTGTATGCCCTACCGCCCCCAATACTTTGCAGACGAGTGAGCGGAGTGTTTCTGTGCGGCACCCCATTTTCGACCTCTTTTATGACCGTATCAAGCAAATCTAACACAGCCTGCTTGTGAGGCAGTTTGCTGTCAGAACTTGCTAAAACGCGCAATTTACGCCAATCTCGCCCAATGTGGAGGGGGGGGGAAATGATGGAGTCAGGTACAGAGATAAACTCCGACACCTTATCCATTAACGCATCTGCACGCTTTACTGAGAGACGATTGTTTATCTTTACACCACCCTCTGGAGAGGCAGCACCGTAGATATCAACACTCTGAAGAAAATATTTATACTCCTTGCTATCAAAATTCTCTTTCCAGCGACCAAGCTCCTCTACAGCCCTCTTGTTGTGCTCGTTCTGCCAATCAACGACGGATTTACCTTGACGGAAACGAACTTCCACCGAGTCACGAACTACCTCCTGCGCGGTAACAGAGCCCCAAAATAAGAGTGCGACAGTCGCAAATATCGCAAGGCGTTTTAGCATGGTACAAGTGTGTGTGTTTGTAAAATTTTGCTTAAAACAACAATATTTTCCTCAAAATTATAAAAATAAAACCAAATCTGCAAACTTTTTAGACTACTAAAAATAGTTTTTTATTTACCCCCCCCACGGATTTTCCAAACTATTCCATTGATTATCAATACATTACACAGTTTTTCAACACCGATTATTAGACATAAAAAATAAATTGCGTACAGTTAATATTTTTTTAAGATTATCGGTATTAAGGGTATTTTTGCTCGACACGCGGTTAATAAGCGTGCGATTTTTCAGAGAGATTTAGCGAGATTAAGGAGGTTAATGAGATTAAGTAGAATAGGGAGCGTGCACTGCTATAGTGTGCCACTAAGGGCGTGAGCCCGCTGCTATTCACTATTATTCTTTGTTATTTAACCGCGCCGATTTGTCGCGCTATCGCGCTAAAATGGTATAAATGTTGCGGTAGCACTCTGACGGTTAACAAAAAAAACAGTACAACAATGAAAAAAAATTTACTATCGGTGTCAGTTTTGGCACTTATGTTAGGCGGATTTATCGGTTGTTCGCAACAGAAACAGTGGAATCGTGAGCAACGACAGAATTTGAGGCAGATGTTGCGTGATTACCGCACTATGGTCTATCTAAACAATCTGACAGAGGCTGAATATATGCTCTTTGCAGACGATGTAGCTCAGGCTATAGAGCAGGACTACCCTGCCTACACAACATTTATAGAGATGCCCGCAGTAAATGATACGGTGCAGGTCTATGTGATAACAACAATAGTGGAGCAACTAAACGCCGATGCGCGTAATATGCGACACCTGTTCCCGTACAAAGACTTAGTGGCTGCAAATATACTGCCGTCAGGACTCGACAGAGTGCAACAAACAGCTTTCTACCGCTGCCTTGCTCAACGAGTAAACGCAACATACCCGACAATAGATAGCTTCGTGAACGCTGTTATCGCCGACACAACATCTATGTCTAACATCTCCCAACTGCAACAACAGTGCGCCGCCGACCTGTTCGACTGGCAGATAGATATAGTCGAAATTACGGAATAGCGACAGTTTAGCTACATATTTGCGCAAAAAAGATAGCATAGGCATCGAGCCTACGCTATCTTTCTGCTTTGCAGGATATTGGTTTTAGCGTGCAAACGCTAAAAATGCTTAACCTCTTTACCGACAATTGCGCTGAGCAGATTATTTGCCGCAGAGGATGCACCGATGCGGAATAGGTCTGTTGTAAGCCACTCGCTACCGAGGATTTGCTCCACGATAGTGTAGTAGAGAGCTGCATCTTGCGGGGTTTTAACGCCGCCAGCAGCTTTGAAGCCCACCTTGTGACCTGTTGCTGTGTAGTAATCTTTGATGGCTGTACACATAACAACGGCAGCCTCTGGGGTTGCGGCAACATCAATCTTTCCTGTTGAGGTCTTAACAAAGTCTGCACCTGCTGCCATAGAGAGCAGTGAGGCTTTGCGGATAAGGTCTGGAGTTTTGAGTGCGCCTGACTCGATGATAACCTTAAGCACCACATCTGAGTCCATCTCTGAGCGAATCATCTCAACCTCAGCAGCAGCCTCGTCGTAGTGTCCTGTAACCATCTTACCGACATTAAGGACAATATCCACCTCGTCTGCACCGTTCTCAACAGCCATAGCCACCTCAAGCATCTTAACCTCAAGGAAGGTCTGCGAAGCAGGGAAACCGCCACCTACGCTTGTAATACGCATAGGGGTAGCATCTACAGCAACACCTACAGTCTCAACAAATGCGGGATATACGCAGATGGATGCCACATTTGGGATACCCGGATACTGCTCAGGAAATGTGACTGTGCGTTTTGCAAAGTCGGTAACAGACTCTACTGAGTCGTTGCAGGTTAGCGTGGTTAAATCAACTGCTGAGAGGCAGAATTTATAGACCTCCACATTTTGGTTTGCCACGGCTGCTGCCTTTGCCTCTGTCACAGCGGCTGCCACCTGCTCCTCCGACCATGCCGGAGCGTACTGATTAAGGATATTGCTGTACTCCATACTTTATACTTTTTAATCTAAATTTCTTACATGTTTCTCCCAAGCCCAAGCCGCCTTAAGGGTCTGGTCAAGCTCTCGCTCTGCCTTCCAACCAAGTTCGTTATTGGCAAGTGAGGTATCAGCCCACACAGCCACAACATCGCCCGCTCTGCGAGGTGCCACCTTATAGTTGAGTTTAAGGTTATTAACACTCTCAAAGGTCTTTACAAGCTCAAAAACAGATACTGCACGACCTGTGCCGACATTGAAAATCTCATAGCCCTCCCTATTTTTTCCATCAACCATGCGACTAATTGCAGCAACATGGGCGCGGGCAAGATCAACAATATCAATATAATCTCTCAAGCAGCTGCCATCAGGGGTAGGATAGTCATCGCCAAAGATTGACAGGCACTCTCTTACGCCCGCAGCGGTCTGGGTAATATATGGCACAAGATTCTGCGGTACACCGCGTGGCAGCTCGCCGATAAGTGCCGACGGATGCGCACCAATAGGATTAAAGTAGCGCAACGCAATACCCTTAAGCTCTGGATATGCAGCCACAGCATCCCTCAAAATATCCTCACACATCTGTTTTGTATTACCGTATGCACTTGTAGCAGGCTTGCGAGGGGTCTGCTCGGTAACAGGCAGTTCGTCTGCCTCGCCATAGACGGTCGCAGAGGAGGAGAAGACGATATTGCTCCTGCCGTACTCACGCATAAGGTCTATGATATTCATAAACGAGAGCAGATTGTTGCGGTAGTATTTCATTGGATTCTCAACACTCTCTCCCACAGCCTTAAATGCGGCAAAGTGGATTACAGAGTCAAAATCATACTGCTCAAAGACCTTAGCAAAGGCTGCCTTATCACAGCAATCAACATTTATAAACGGCACATCCACGCCCGTAATGGCACGCACGCCCTCAACACCCGACATATCCGAATTTGAGAGATTATCTGCCACAACCACATCAAAACCTGCGTTGATAAGCTCTACAGCTGTATGAGAGCCTATATAGCCCGCACCACCAGAGACGAGAACTGATTTTTTATTCATTTCTTTATTATTTATATGTTAGTTCGGTACAAATATAGCAAAAATTTCTTTATCTTTGCAACCGAGGTTATTAAATTTATCAGTTATGAGCAATATTATCACTGCCCAACACATCACAAAACGCTTTACCGAGCATACCGCCTTAGATGATGTCTCGGTAGAGATTCCTACCGGCTCGGTCTATGGATTGCTTGGACCTAATGGCGCGGGAAAGACAACACTTATAAGGGTTATAAATCGCATCACTGTACCAGACAGCGGCGTTGTCCTTTTTGACGGCAAACCGATTACAGAGCAGGATGTATATCGTATAGGCTACCTGCCAGAGGAGCGTGGTCTTTACAAAAAGATGAAAGTTGGCGAGCATGCCCTCTTCCTTGCCCGCCTTAAGGGTCTATCACGCTATGAGGCTCTTGTAAGGCTCAAAGAGTGGTTTGTCCGCTTTGGCATTGAGGATTGGTGGAACAAGAAGGTTGAGGACCTATCAAAGGGTATGGCTCAGAAGGTGCAGTTTATTGTAACTGTGCTGCACCAGCCTAAGTTGCTCATCTTTGACGAGCCTTTCTCTGGCTTTGACCCGATAAATGCCAATCTACTCAAGGAGGAGATTTTACGACTCAGAGACCAGGGTGCAACAGTGATTTTCTCAACCCACAACATGTCGAGCGTTGAAGAGATTTGCGACCATATTACCCTTATCAACAAATCGCATAACATACTATCAGGTCGCGTTGATGAGATTCGCCGCAGCCATGGCAATAACATCTTCGAGGTGCAGTTTAGAGGTAGCACAGAGGAGTTTAATCAGGCGGCAGCTGCAAGTAGCATCCTTGAGTGCCAGAGCGACACTATCACAGGCGTTACCAAGGCAAAGATTCACATTGAGAACAACAGTGATGTACGCGCCGTTATTGCGGCTGTAAATAGAGCCGTTGAGTTGCGCTGTTTTTCGGAGATTATTCCGAGTATGAACGATATATTTATCCGTGCCGTAGCGGAGAGTAAATAGTTTTGTAAAATATTGGTTATGAGAAATATAGGTTTGATAATAATGCGCGAGTTTAAGGAGCGCGTATATAAAAAATCGTTTATCATCACAACGCTGCTTATGCCTGTACTGCTTGCCCTTGTCAGTGTAGCCCCTACGCTGATAATGATTTATGGCAAGGGCGATGCAAAGACAATATCTGTCATTGACAACAGTGGCATTGTTGCCTCTGCGCTTGAGAGTGACGAGGATGTGAAGTTTGTTATCTCAGAGAGCGGCGACTTGCAGCAGGAGCTCAAAAAATCGCTTGAGAGCGAGGATTTTGGCGTGCTATATATCGGCAAAGATATTGTCACAAATCCAAACGATATACAGCTCTACACAAACGCCTCCTCATCTATGCTTATTGAGGAGACCATCGCCTCACAGGTTGAGGATATAGTTGAGACTGAGCGACTTAAAGCCTACAATATTGAGAATCTGAAGAGCATCCTTGAGCAGATTGAGGTCGATATCAACCTCTCCACCTTCCGCAACGGCGAGGAGGATAGCGTTGCCTCATCGTCAGCTGCATCAAGTTTTGTGGGTATTATTTTAGGCTTTGTGCTATACTTCTTCCTTGTAATATATGGCTCAATTGTTATGCAGAGCATTATTGAGGAGAAGAACTCCAGAATCCTTGAGGTACTTGTCTCAACAGTGCGCCCATTTGATATGATGATGGGCAAAATCCTGGGTGTTGCCTCTGTTGCAGCAACACAGATTGTAGTATGGGGCGTGCTTGTGGTCACAATGAGTGCCGTGGTGCTACCTATGCTTATGCCAGATGACCTATTGGCAAATATTGAGGCTGTACAGAACGGTGCAGATATTGCCGCAATGGCAAATGCAGGCATTGATACAAGCATGGTAACTGCTATGGCATCTATCCTCGACACAGGTTATATCGCCAAGATTGTTGTGCTGCTGCTTGTATTTATGATAGGCGGTTTTCTGCTCTATGCAGCAATGTATGCTGCCGTAGGTGCAAGCGTTGACGAGGCACAGGATGCACAGCAGCTCACAACACCTATTACTATACCGATAATTCTCGCCTTTATCATACTTACAATGGTAATGAACGACCCTAACTCCCCACTTGTAGTGTGGTGTTCGATGATACCGTTTACCTCGCCAATAGTTATGATGGGTCGAATCCCAAGCGGTATTCCAACCTGGGAGATTGCACTCTCCATAGTCCTACTCTATGCAACCTTTATCTTTATGGTCTATATCGCAGGCAAAATCTACCGCGTAGGAATCTTCATGCACGGCAAGAAACCATCGTTCAAGGACTTGTACAAGTGGATGAAGTATTAGGGCGCAAAAAAAATGACAAATGGCATAGAATAGCATTTAATAACAACAGGCTATGCCCTTAATGGCGTAGTGCAACAAAAATCCAGCGTTGTTACGCTGGATTTTTGCTTCACAGAAGGGGATTTAAGGAGATTAGGGAATAGCGCGAACAAATGACACTCAATAGCACTGAATAGCAGTTAATGACAGCGGGGCTAAAGTCCCTTAATAGCTAAGCGCAATAAATCTTGTAGAGGGTATCAGCTTTTACGCGCTCCTTAGTCTCCCTAAATTCACTGAACTCCTTAAACTCTACTAAAATCGCGCACTGTCATTGTATGTCATTAAGGGCATAAGCCCGCTGCTATTCTCTGTTATTCTCTGTTATTCTCTGTTATTAAGGCGCGCGTTAAAAAGAAGGGTTACATTTCACAACACGGCAACCCAAAGTTGCCGCAACCGCAAAAAAAAGAACAAACCTTTCGATTTGTTCCTCTAAGTAGCGGGAGTGGGACTCGAATGCGCACAAAGTGCGTCATCATCGACGAGGCAGCGCAGTCGCTGTAGCGGTGCGCGAATAGCCGAGGAGGTAACCACCAACCAAAGAGCCACTGCCGACACTTTGGTTTTGCGGTTGAGCATCGCGTAAGCGAGGTTGTGAAATGTAAAACTTGAAGGAAAGCTTGCTTTCTGGAAAAGGGTTACATTTCACAACACGGCAACTTCAGGTTGCCTCAACCGCAAAAAAAGGAACAAACCTTTCGATTTGTTCCTCTAAGTAGCGGGAGTGGGATTTGAAACACTCCGCATAGGGCTGAATCATATTCTGTATATCCCTGATTTTT
>CAZIPR010000012.1:0-47445 GCA_964541245.1 uncultured Alistipes sp. | reverse complement strand
GCAATTCTTACCGCCAGCGACTCTGCAACCTCACAGTTCGTAAAACTCGCCGTCGTAGCTACTATTGGAGAGGATAAGGAGGAAGATGTAAACCCTGCGGCAAACAATACTATCCTCTATACATCAACCGATTCTGAGGTTGTTGCCCTCTATACAGATGTTGGTTTTGGCGCAAACTTTGTCTCAAACACCTACGACAAAGAGGCAGACCTCGGCACAATCCTCTTTGACGGCGATATTACAAGAGTTGCTGTAGGTGCGTTTCAGGAGTGTAAAACTCTACAAACAGTTACTTTGCCAAGCAGTGTTACAAAAATTGGCGACGAGGCATTCTACAAATGCGAAAACCTGACAAATATCAACTTTCCAATGGGTATTACATCTATCGGAACAGAGGCATTCCATTATTGCACAAAACTTAATAATGTAAACTTCCCAAATACCTTGATTAGCATAGGTGAGAGTAGTTTTTATCACTGTGATGGCTTCACATCAGTTGAAATACCAGACAGCGTAACAACTATTGAAAGTGAGGCTTTTAAGGAGTGTGGTAACATAAAAACTATTGTAATAGGAAAAGGTATAACTTCAATAAGAGGATATCATGCATTCTATATTGGTCATGGTTGCACTGTCTATTGTAAAGCTATAGTACCACCTGTTCTGGGAAGTAATACATTTATGTCGATTTCTCAGTATGGTACAACTATTTATGTTCCAATGCAGTCTGTTGAGGCGTATAAGTCTGCTAACACATGGGCTGAATACGAAAGCGGTATTGTCGGATACGAATTTGATGATGTGCAGGATAGTAGCGTGCCAAGCAATCAGATTTGGTACACCTCTACCAATGGCGAGGTTGTAGAGCCATACGCAGAGGGAGTTTTTGGCGCGACCATAGTCTCAAATACCTACACAGACGGCAAAGGCGTTATAGCTTTTGACGGCAATGTAACAAAGATTGGATATAGAGCATTCTATAATAATGATACTCTCCAAACTATTTCTTTACCAAAAACTGTTACAGAGATTGGAGAGTATGCTTTCGTAAATTGTAAGAATTTATCAAGTATAAATATACCACAAGGAGTAACTTTAATAGGTATTGGAGCATTAAGTGGTACTAACCTATCTGGTAGTATTACAATAGAGGGCGTTGTGGAAATAGGTCGCAGTTTCCTCAGTGGCACAAATATTAAAACTCTCGTATTAGGCAATAAAGTTGAAAAAATTGGTAGTCAATTCTGTTATTATTGTACATCTTTGAAAAGTCTATATATAAAGGCTACCGTACCTCCTGTATTAGAAAGCGGTAGCAATTTTTCCAGTTGCACTGCTCTTACTATCTATGTCCCAACAGAGTCTGTTCAGGCTTACAAAGAGTCTGAGTATTGGCGCGGTGTGGCGGATAGGATTACTGGTTACGACTTTTAGCCAATTAGTCTAAATCAAAAAAAGTCTGCGGGGAGTTCCTCGCAGACTTTTTTATTATAAGTAGCTAAGTGGCTGTTACTTAACCACAAATGGAAGAGTTACATCAATATCAGCTGACGATGTTCCGATAAGCAGCTCATAGTCGCCGCTATTTGCAGTCCAAGAGTGGTTTTTATCACACCAATAAGCGCACATCTTGCGGTTAACCTCAAAGGTTACAGTTCTCTTCTCGCCCGGCTGAAGAGTTACCTTCTCAAACGCCTTAAGCTCTTTATTAGGGCGAAGAACAGTAGGATTTTTCTCTGCAACATAGAGCTGAACAACCTCAGCACCTGCTACATTTCCTGTATTTGTCAGCTCAACGGTTACCTTGAGAGGAGCATCGTCTGTAAGGGTCTTAACCTTGCCCTTATTGAGAATCTTAGGCTTTGCAATCTGGAAAGTTGTGTAGCTAAGTCCGTATCCAAATGGGAAGAGCGGCTCAATACCTTTCTTCTCATACCAGCGGTAGCCAACAAGCACAGACTCGTCGTAGTGGATATCGTAGGTCCATGGATGGAACGCCTTTTCGTTTGGATTACCCTTAGCCTTAGCAAGATTAAAGCCCGCAGGTACAGAGTTCACAGCTGGAGAATCTGCAAAGTCGCGCTCAACGGTCATTGGCAGTTTACCTGAAGGGTTTACCTTGCCGATGATAATATCTCTAATAGCCTCTGAGCCGTTCTGACCTGGATACCAGCCATAGAGCAGCGCAGCACACTTATCAGCCCAAGCGGTCATATTTACAGCCGAGCCACTGTGAACAAGCACAACAGTATTTGGATTTGCTGCCACAGCAAGGCGAGCAAGGTTTTCGTCAGCCTTCTCCATCTCAAATGGACGCTCGGTGCTCTCAGAATCGTAAGTTCCAACAACACAAAGTACCTTATCGGCAGCCTTTAACTGAGCCTCTGTAGGCTTCTCCACAAAGGTTACATTGCTGCCAAAGCTGTCGCTGAGTACCATCCTAAGGGTCTTATGGTCGTAGCCTGTTACGCGAGCAGCACCGCCGCCATGAGGCACTGCGTTAAACCACTTACCTACGACAAGCAGCTTATCAGTGGTTGCAAGAGGCAGAATACCATTATTCTTAAGCATCACGGTACCCTCAGCAGCAGTCTGGTAGCTAACCTTGAGGTGGTCAGGCAGTTTTGCCTCCAGAGATTTGTCATACTGCTTGCCACTATTGTAGCGATTGTAGAGATCCCAACGCAGACAGGTTGCAATAAGCGGACGAATCATGGTCTCGATATCCTTTTCAGTCACAACTCCCTCAGCAACAAGGTCGGCAGGCTTTTTCTTGATATAGAAAGCATCCTCGCCTGGCATATCAAGATTCTGACCTGAAAGGATAACATTTTTCCAATCATAAATTGAGTTCCAGTCAGACATCACAAGACCCTTGAAGCCCAAAGTGCCACGCAGCAGGTCTGTAATAACATACTTGCTCTCGCCTGTCCACTCGCCGTTAAGCTGATTGTAAGCGGTCATAACAGTTGCCACGCCCGCATCAATAGCAGCCTTGAAGGCAGGGGTATAAATCTCCATAATAGCACGCTCATCGACAATAGAGTTTGAACGACGACGGTAGAACTCAGTCTGGTTGCAGAGGAAGTGCTTTGCGCAGGCAAGAGTACCTGTTGACTGCATACCTGTAACATAGTCGTAGATAATAGAGGCTGCAAGATATGGGTCCTCGCCAAGGTACTCGAAGTTTCTGCCGCAACGAGAGTTACGATAGATATTCATACCCGGACCAAGGATAACCGCAGCACCCGCCATACGAGCCTCCTCGCCTACTGCATGACCGTAAGTCTTTGCAAGCTCAGGGTTAAATGTTGATGCAAGCATTATAAATGCAGGAAATTGGGTTGTGCGCTCGGTAAGCACAATCTCGCTATTGTCGTGCATGTGCTGCTTGTTCTTCACACCGATAGATGCATCTGTGGTGTAGATATACGGCATACCTTTCTCAGGAACGCCAGGGAAGAAGAAGCGGTTGTGACCCTGGGTAAGGCTCAGTTTCTCTTCAAGGGTCAGAGTCTTGATAATCTCAGTGGCTTTTGCCTCAGCCTCTTCCCAGCTCATTACAGGTTGCGCGCTGATAGTAAAACAAGTGAACAGCACACAGAGTGAAATAAAAATTCTCTTCATAATCATTTTAGATTTGGTTTACTGCGCACAAAGATAAAAACAAAAAATCAAATAGTACAATTTTATGAAACTTTATTATTTTTTTGTACTTTTGTCCCCACATAAAAACGAACTTACAATATGAAACACCTCTTACAGACAGAAGATGCCGCTAAAGCGGTTGAGAATCTTATTGTTCCAGACAGTGTGCAGAAGGCTCAGCTTGCCGAAACAGTCAATAAAATAATGCACACCGATTACAACCAACTCTTCAACGACCTTATCTCTCAGGCTTGTTGGATTGGGCTGAAAATCCTCCTTGCCCTGCTGATATACATGGTAGGTCGATGGATTACAAAGTGGATTATCCGCCTGCTTGACCGCTCTTTTGAGCGTCGCAATGTGGATACTTCGCTCTGTAGTTTCCTTAGGAGCATGGTCAAGGTTGTAATGAATCTGCTCGTTATTCTTGCAGCCGTGCAGACCTTGGGTATCAACACAACCTCGTTCCTTGCAATCTTTGCCTCGGCAGGTCTTGCTATAGGTATGGCACTGAGCGGCACTTTGCAGAACTTTGCAGGTGGTGTTATACTGTTACTGCTGCGCCCTTACCGTGTGGGCGACTATATCACAGCGCAGGGTCAGTCTGGTACTGTCAAGGCTATCGGACTATTCTCTACACAGCTCGGCACACCTGACAACCGAATTATTTATGTTCCAAACAACGCAATTTCTACCTCAATTATAGACAACTACTCTCAGCCAAAGACCCGCAGGGTGGATTGGAAGATAAACATCTCCTACGGCGACGATATTGATGTTGCCCGCGCCGAGATTCTTGCCATGCTCAACGCTGATAGCCGTGTTCTCAAAGAGCCTGCTGCACCTACAGTTTCACTTTCGGAACTTGGCAGTGGATATATCTCGCTCTCTATCAAGGCATGGACTGCAAATGCAGACTATTGGGATGTATTCTTTGAACTTAACGAGCGAATTTACAAGGAGTTACCTGCAAAGGGCATACATTTCCCTGTACCACAGATGAATATAAATGTTAAACAAAAATAATATCAAATAGTATGGAATTTAAGGATATTTTGGCTATCTCCGGTCAGCCCGGACTTTACCTCTACATTGCACACTCTCGCAACGGCTTTATTGTAGAGTCTCTACTCGACAGCAGACGCAGCAATGTACCTGCATCTGCAAAGGTTAGCGCACTCTCTGAAATCTCAATGTACACCGAGGGCGAGGATATTCCACTTGCAGAGGTATTTACAAAGATGTACGCATATACCGAGGGCAAAGCCGCTCTGTCACATAAGGAGTCAAACGAGGCTCTTAAAGAGTTCTTTGGCGCAGTTGTTACAGACTACGACCGCGAGAGAGTTCGCGTCTCTGATATCAAAAAGGCAGTCTCTTGGTTTAATCTGCTTGTTGGCGCAGGCATGACCGAGTTCCGCCTACCAGACGAGGAGCAAAGCGAGGAGTAAACCTCAGACTAACAAACAATTATGGATGGCTAAAATTTAGCCATCCATAATTGTTTGCGCTATTTTATCTTTAGAGACCTTAGAGACACTAAAAGACTTTAGAGTTGCGCGCAATTACTCACTATTCTTATTGACAGTATCAAAATGTCGTTAACTAAGAACCTGCAGGTGGGTATTTGTGACCATTTAATTGTCTGGGTAAACAATATGACCTTCACTATACGGCTCGCCAGGATAATACCAACCATGGTGGTCTTCATAATCATACCACCCATCTGAAAGAATAATTCCTCCATCTTCAGTCCATCCAATTCCCAAATATGCATATCGCCAATCTGCACCAAAAGACTCTAAAGATTGATAAAAATCCGTAACTTCTTGTGTGATAGGATTATTGCGACAATCCAAATGTCTTAATGCCATACAACTCGAAACATCAAGATATGTGAATTGATTACCTGAACAATACAAGGTGACGAGTGTGTTGCTAACCTCGCAGTATTCGAAATTTTCCAGATTTCCAATCGAGAATAAAAGCTAATACACTTTCATCAAATATGTAAATCGCACATTGCGATAATGCAAAGGTAAAAAATGTTTTGCAAACGAACAACAGTTGAAAAACAATAGGCAAAATTATCAGCACCTAATAGTTGTAAAATATGTTTTTTTATTATATTTGTGGTCAGAAATAACCAACAAGAGACTTTATGAACTTTTTTGAACGCACAGGATTGCCTAAGAGTCTGTCATGGGGCTTTTTAGGTGTGCTTATCTTTATGATGGGCGATGGTATTGAGCAGACTTGGTTGAGCAAATACATCGAGTCCCACAACCTTGACCATGAGTTGCTTTTTACAGTCTATGGAATCTCAATTGCCATATCTTCATGGCTTTCGGGCGTTATTGCAGAGACAATAGGTATTCGTCGTACCATGACCCTCGGTTTTATCGTCTATATTATCGGCATGGCGGGCTTTGCGGGGCTTGGTATGTCGGGGCTTGACTACCCTACCCTGCTGATTACATACGCCATCAAGGGCTTTGGTTATCCGCTCTTTGCCTATACATTTATTGTATGGATTACCTACCGCGTTGGAAAAGAGAGTCTTAGCTCTGCTCAAGGCTGGTTTTGGTTTGTTTTTACAGGTGGACTAAATGTCCTTGGCGCGTACTATGGCGCATATACGAAGGAGGCTATAGGCGTACTTCCAACCCTCTGGTCATCGCTTATCTTCGTCTCCATCGGTGCATTACTTGCCCTTAAGGTCAACAAGTGCGACGATACAAACCTATTTGCCGAGCAGACCACAGTGCGCAAAGAGAGCAAATTCAAGGAGCTTATTCGCGGTTTGGGCATTATGAAACGCGAGCCAAAGGTGCTTATGGGCGGTATTGTGAGGGTCATCAACTCTATTTCACAGTTTGCCTTTGTGGTATTTATGCCGCTATATTTTGCGGACTATGGCATGACAGATACTGAGTGGGCTACAATTTGGGGCTCGGTATTTATGTTCAACATCGCCTTTAACTTAGTCTTTGGAATTGTCGGTGACCGCCTTGGCTGGAGTCGTACAATCATCTGGTTTGGTGGCGTAGGTTGCGCTATAGGCGTGCTGCTATTCTACTATGCACCAGCAATTTGCAACAACTTCTGGTTTATCCTTGGCTGCGGTGCTTTCTGGTGTATTATGCTTGCAGGTTATGTACCTCTGAGCGCGCTTGTTCCGTCGCTTGTGGAGAAAGACAAGGGCGCAGCAGTCTCTGTCCTTAACCTCGGTGCAGGTCTTGCCACATTTATCGGTCCGCTGCTTGTAAAATTGCTCAAAAACCCTATCGGATATGATGGTATTGTGTGGGTTATTGCAGCTCTATACATCGTAAGTTCAATTATGACCTATTACATCGCAAAACCGAGCAAATAGTAGCATTTTCTATCATAAAAATTTACCCCGAAGCCAGTATTGATTTTGGGGTATTTTTTATTCACTTTTTGTGATAAAAACTATTGCTTTTTCATAAAAGTTTTTGTATCTTTGTGGCGACTTATACAATACTATTATTATAGATTGTCCAAAATGGGATGTTTTTCACTCTATATACGACAAAATATTTTTTTGCGATTATAGGATGGCAGACTCTGTATTTTATTAACATTAAACAACATACACACTTTTTATGATTCGACTACTACTCATACTACTTTTTATCACACTCTCTCCAATTTGTGCGAAGGCGCAAAAAATCAGGGTTGTAAGTGCTGAGTACACCTACCATGTTCCAGAGACTGTAACTCCAGCGCAAGCAAAGCAAATTGCAATTGAGAGGGCAAGAGTAAAGGCTATAGCAGACGAGTTTGGCACTATCGTAGCTCAGACAAACACCGTAAATATCTCCAATGTAAACGGCAAGTCGGATGTAGCTGTCAACAGCATCGGCACAAATGACGTCAAAGGTGTTTGGATTGGCGATATTGAGGAGCCTAAGCTCACAGCCTCAGTTACCCCAGACGGCAAGCAGCTTATATACACTGTCAAGGTAAATGGCAAAGCAAGAGCCAGAAACACTGCCGAAATCAACTTGGATGTAGCTATTCTGCACCACCACACAGAGGGCGAGGTGTTCAAGTATTATCCAAACAATAGGGATAAAAACAAGGACGAGGAGGATTTTGCAGTCAAATTCAAAGCCGCAGCTGATGGTTTTGTTGCAGCCTTTGTACTTGACGACAATAACGATGTTGCTTTCTGCATGGTGCCAGGCAATAACGGCAATGGCTTTGCAGTACCTGTAAAGAAGTCTGAGGAGTATCACTTCTTAGAGGCTGAAGATGGTAGCGACAGAGTTTTTTGGTTTACCACAGACAAAACAACAGAGACTGATAGAATTTACATAATCTACTCAACACGACAGTTTGCAATGCCAATCACAAGCACTGGAGAGCATGCTCCAATTCTCTCTATTAGAGCTTTTGAAAGTTGGCTACACAACAACTTAGCAAAAGATGATATGATGTCTGTCGTTCAGAAGAGCGTAACTATCAAGAAGGTTGAATAATAGAGTAAAAATAGATAAAACACACAAACCGCAATGAAGAGATTTGTACTTTTATTTTTGTTGGGGATCTTAGCACTTCCTGCCTATTCTCAGACAGCAACTATCTACATTATGCGAGAGGCAAATGTTCACTCATCTGTAGAGTTGCCAACAATTGCTGTAAACAACACATTTATTGGTAAACTACCATCTCGCAGATACTACAAGTGTACTGTTCCTGCGGGAAAGGTACATATTGAGTGTGATGTTGCAGAGACTCAGCATGTTCGCTTTGATATTAAGGGTGGCGAGATTGCATACTTCAATACATATACTGCAATGGGTCGCTTTGAGCGTCTTGCAAATGCCGATGGAGAGTATCGTCTAAAGAGACTCTCTTTGGAGCGCGCGCTTCCTATTTCAGATGTTGCAGAAGATGAAGTTCCTCAGCGGGCTGTTGCGGAGGCAAAGCCCCAGATAGTCATGTCTCAGGACGAGTTTGATGACGAGCTATTATTTGCCAGCATACATGAGGGCAAAACTCGCCAGAATCTTGTTACCATATACAATAACAGAGATAAATATTTCTTACCTGAGTCTGACCTCGCTGAACTAAAGGTTATGCGCGACATGTTGGGTGAAAATAGGAAAAACTTAGACAAGTTGAGCAAAAATGGTACGGGTACAGATACAGATGTAAAGGATCTCTCTGCTGCCAACACTTTCCTGCACAAAATTGACTCTATGCTTGATAGCAAGTACCACAATATTCTGCTTGCGGAGGCTCAGCCAAAAGAGACTATCCCTACTCAGCCTGTAGTTGCGCCTATACAGCAGACCGTTGCAGCTGCACCTGTAAAGGAGGAGAAGCCGAAGAGCGATGTCGATATCAACATCCCTGTAACCGATGCAAAGCGAGAGAATACTTGGGTGCTGATTATTGCAAACGAGAACTATAGGACAGATATTAGCAATGTTTCATCTGTTCCTTTTGCTATCAACGATGGCGAGGTTTTCAAAGAGTATTGTATCAAGACTCTGGGCATTCCAGAGGGAAATATCTCCTTCTTCAGTGATGCTACAAGTGGTATTATGAGAAGTGGTATTACCCGTCTAAGAGATGGACTCAACCTTCCTATGGAGGGTGGAACAAAGGGTATTGTATATTACTGTGGTCATGGCGACCGCAATGTAGCCAGCGGCGAAGCATATATGATTCCAACCGACGGTCATCCATCTATGCCAGAGGGTTGTATTAGTCTGGATTACATGTATAAAGAACTATCCAAAACATCTGCCCTTTCTATCACATACTTCATTGATGCATGTTTCTCTGGCGCAGGCAAGGATGGTGCAATGCTTGTTGCAGCTCGTGGAATTGCCTCTGCTCCAAAAGAGGAAATTCTTGAGGGTAACACTGTTGTATTCTCTGCATCTTCTGCTAACGAGACCGCTATACCTTATACAGAGAAACAGCATGGCATGTTCACTTACTTCCTACTCAAAAAATTACAGGAGTCTCAAGGTAATATCACTTATGGAGAACTTGCTGATTATATCCAAAGTAAGGTAACTGTTGAATCATATAGAGCAAATAAGTCACAAACTCCTAGAGTGTCAATAGCTAGGGGTGTTGGTGACACTTGGGAGCAACTTACATTTTAATATTTATAAAACACAGATACGATGAAAAAACTGATTGTAATCCTTTTGATGGCTGCATTTCTGCTCCCATCTTGCTTTCCAACCCGTACTTATGTAGGCTCATACTACGAGGATACACGAGTAAAGGGTTATGAGTCTTACAAGTTTGCAAAGAAAAAGCAGGCGTTCTTCTTCTTGGGTCTTATTCCTCTGGGTCGTACTCAGGTACCTATGCCAGAGCATGGAAGCTGCGAGATTAAGGCACGCTTTGGTCTGCTTGACCTCTTTATCTCTGCTATTACCGCAGGTCTTATCACAACCCGTACTATCAAGGTTACAGCTGCAAAAGTTATTGAAGAGGCTCCTCAGCAGCCTGTAGAGCCTGTTGTTAAGACACCTGCACAGCCACAGACTCAGCAGCAACAGCCTTCAACAGGAAATTCTGAGCTTGACGCACTGCGCCAGCTGCTCTAATCTCTTATAGTAAAGAGTAAAAAGCCTGTTCTACTTATGAACGGGTTTTTTTATGCACCAATATTTAACAATTTCTCAAAATTTTAGTTTATACTATTTTGAATTTTAGAAAATTTTACTATCTTTGTTGTTTATTGATAACCTATTGGCTATAATTTATGAAGAAAGTGCTATCTTTTTCTATGATGCTCATGGTCGGGCTGCTATTTTCTCAAGTTTTACCTGACGCAATGGGTGCATCATACGCCTCTCTCTCAAAGGTGGTATATATCCTCTTAGGAGTCTGCCTTGCTTTTATTATGATAAATGTAGGTAGGGAGTTTGAGCTTAACAGAAACAACCTCGCCTCTTACGGCAAAGACTACTGCGTAGCTATGTTGGCAGCTGCGGCTCCGTGGATACTTATCGCTATATACTACATCTTCTTTCTGTTCCCACCAGAGCTCTGGAGCAGTGGCGCAGCCTGGAAAGAGACTCTGCTACTCAGCCGATTTGCTGCCCCTACATCTGCGGGCATACTCTTCTCAATGCTTGCTGCACTTGGACTGCAACAGCGTTGGATTTATAAGAAGATACAGGTACTTGCAATCTTTGACGACTTAGACACCATTATACTAATGATTCCATTGCAGATAGCCATGATTGGTTTGCAGTGGCAGATGGGTGCAATACTTGTAATCGTCTTTGGGCTTCTCTATATCGGCTGGACAAAGATGAGCCGCTACAAGATGCGCCAAGAGTGGTGGGCAATATTATGTTACGCTTTTCTGGTTTTCAGCATAACCCACCTTATACATGTGGTAACAAAGCACTTCTTCGGGGCTGAAGATGCTCTGCATATAGAGGTCTTGCTTCCAGCTTTTGTATTTGGTATGATTATGAAACGAGAGCATCACAGTTCAAAGAGCGACGAGGGTATTACAACCGCAATATCTCTGATATTCATGCTACTTGTGGGTATGAGCATGCCTCAAATCAGTGCCAGCTCACATAGTGTCGGAGATAGCATAATGGCATCACAACCTATGCCATCTTGGGGTACAATTGCGCTGCATGTTTTGGCGGTTACCCTACTCTCAAATATCGGTAAGCTCGTGCCTATGCTCTTCTACCGCAGCCACTCTCTCAAAGAGAGACTCGCACTCTCAATTGGTATGTTTACCCGCGGAGAGGTGGGCGCAGGTGTTATATTTATCGCACTGAGCTACAATATTGGTGGAGTGGCACTACTTATCTCGGTGCTAACTCTTGTGCTCAACCTTATTCTTACTGGCGGTTTTGTACTTCTGGTTAAGCGTTTGGCTCTAAGCATATACAAAGATTAGCAAAGCTAAAAATGAATAAAAAACATCATTTTTTTTCGTTCTTTTTGTTGTTTAATCCATAAAATTTGCTATCTTTGTTAAATAATTAACAGTGAAAATAAAAAACTGACACAACATAAAAAATCAAAACTATGACTAAAGTGCTTAAAATCAGAGATTTAACTCTGCGCGACGGACAGCAGTCGTCGTTTGCAACCCGTATGACACAGGCTCAGGTTGAGCGTTGTTTGCCATACTACAAGGATGCACATTTCTTTGCTATGGAGGTATGGGGAGGAGCAGTACCTGATTCGGTAATGCGCTACCTTAACGAGAATCCTTGGCATCGTCTTGAGAGCATCAAAGAGGCTGTTGGAGATGTTTCAAAGCTCACAGCCCTCTCTCGTGGTCGTAACCTATTTGGTTATGCACCTTACACAGACGAAATTATTGAGGGTTTCTGCCGCAACTCTATTGAGAGCGGTCTTGGAATCATGCGTATCTTCGACTGTCTGAACGATGTTGACAATGTAAAGTCAACTATCAAGTATGTCAAGAAGTATGGTGGTATTGCCGACTGCGCTGTATGTTATACTGTTGACCCTAAGTATCCTAAGCTCAGCTTGTGGGACAAAATCAAGGGCAAGAAGAACCCAGCTCTTGTATTTACCGACGACTACTTTGTAGGCAAGGCTAAGGAGCTCGCTGCGCTTGGTGCAGATATGATTACAATCAAGGATATGTCAGGTCTTATCCCTCCACAGAGGGTTAGTGCCCTTGTAAAGAAGCTCAAGGCTGCTGTAAATATCCCTATTGATTTCCACACACACTGTACTCCAGGCTATGGTCTTGCATCTGTATATGCAGCCATTGCAGCTGGTGTTGATGTGGTTGATACAAACTGCTGGTGGTTTGGTGGTGGCACTGGAGCCCCTGCTCTTGAGCTTGTATATCTCTTCTGTCAGAAGTTAGGCATTGATTTGGGCGTCAATATGGAAGCTGTAGCTAAGATTAACGAAGCTCTTAAGGATATTCGTTCTGAGCTCAACATCTCTGTATTCGGTGCTGACAAACCTGCTCCAAAGCCATTTAACCCACTTTCTGACGCAGTTCCTGCTGAGGTTGAGGCTCAGCTTAACCGCGCAGTAAAGGCTGCCCAGAGCGAGGATTTCGCAACCCTTCTTGAGGCTGCACAGGCAATCGAGGCATACTTCGGTTTCCCTGCTCCAAATAAACTTGTTCAGGAGGCTGAGATTCCAGGTGGTATGTACTCTAACATGGTAGCACAGTTGCAGGCTCTTAAGGCTGAGGATATTCTGCCACGCTCTATGGAGCTTATCCCTACTGTTCGTCTCTCTGCAGGTCTTCCACCACTTGTAACCCCGACTTCACAGATTGTAGGCGCACAGGCTGTAAACTGCGCACTTGACGAGAAGGCTGGTCGTGCAATGTACACTACAAAGAATAACCAGTTTGTAAACCTTGTAAAGGGCGAGTATGGCAAGACTCCGGTAGCTATTGACCCTGAGTTCCGCTTTAAGATTTGCGGTGTTCGTGAGGAGACTGCCTACGATATCTCAAAGTATCAGCAGCAGCCTAACCCAGAGCTTGCTGAGGCAGGTGGCGTAAAACTTGCTGAGAACGAGAAAGAGGTGCTGCTCCTTGAACTCTTCCCTCTTGTTGCAAAACCATACCTTACAAACCTTAAGAAGAAGGCATACGAGGCTAAGACAGCTGCTGAGGCTCCAAAGACTGAGGCTGCTGAGGCTAAGGTTGAGGTTAAGCAGGAGATTACAGGCAAGACTATTGTCGCTCCTCTGCCAGGCAAGGTTATTGACATCAAGGTAAAGGTTGGCGATAAGGTTACAGCTGGTCAGGAGGTTGTTCTGCTTGAGGCTATGAAGATGGAGAACTCTATCACTTCAGACTTTACAGGCTATGTTAAGCAGGTGCTTGTTGCTGTAGGCGACAATGTTGCAACTGACGCAATCATCCTTGAGATTAGCGAACAGGCACCTACCGCAGCTGCAACAGTTGCTCCAAAGGCAGCAGTTGCAGGCAACAAAGTTGTAGCTCCACTGCCAGGTCGTGTAATTGCGCTCAAGGTAAAGGAGGGCGATAGCGTTGCAGCAGGTCAGGAGGTTGCTGTGCTTGAGGCTATGAAGATGGAGAACTCTATCACATCTGACTATGCAGGTACAGTGCTTCAGGTAGCTGTTGCTGAGGGCGACAATGTTGCAACCGATGCAGTTATCATGATTATTGGCTAATAAACTATTCAACATTAACACATAAACCAAACTTGTTATGGGATTTCTTAAAGAATTTAAGGCTTTTGCCCTTAAGGGTAATGTAATGGATATGGCTGTCGGTGTTATCATTGGTGGTGCATTCGGCAAAATCGTATCTTCACTTGTAAACGATGTTATCATGCCTCCTATCGGTCTTATTGTAGGTGGTGTTGACTTCACAAACCTCAAGCTGACCCTTAAGTCTGCCGTTGTTGACGCTGCGGGTGCTGTTACCGCTCCAGCTGTCACTTGGAACTACGGTGCATTTATTCAGCAGGTTGTTGACTTTACTATCCTCGCCTTCTGCGTATTTATGATGGTAAAAATTATGAACAAACTGCTCAAGAAAGAGGAGAAGAAGCCTGCTGCTCCAGCTCCTGCACCAGCTCCATCTAAAGAGGAGTTGCTCCTTACTGAGATTCGTGATATCTTGAAGGAGAAGAAGTAGTATAAACTCTATTTCAGAAAAGTGGCTGTTAGTTTTGCTGACAGCTACTTTTTTTATATCTTTGCAGCAGAATACAACTTATCTATGGAGTCTTTAGGATTTATACAGTGGTGTCTTGACAACCTTAACTATTGGACCATTACCCTGCTAATGGCTATTGAGAGCAGTTTTATTCCCTTCCCGTCAGAGGTTGTTGTTCCCCCTGCGGCGTATAAGGCTGCGGCAAGTGGAGAGCTTAATATATGGCTTGTGATATTTTTTGCAACCGTAGGTGCTATTATCGGTGCGCTTGTAAACTACTTCCTCGCCCTCTGGCTTGGCAAACCTATTGTCTATAAGTTTGCAAACAGCCGCTTTGGTCACATGTGTCTTATCGACCAGAGCAAGGTTGAGACTGCCGAGAAGTTCTTTATCAAGTATGGCGTTGCTGCAACCCTTGTAGGTCGCCTTGTTCCAGCTGTGCGCCAGCTTATCTCTATTCCTGCGGGTCTGGCTAAGATGAATCTTACAAAGTTTATCATCTTTACAGCCATCGGTGCTGCTGCTTGGAACGCAGTGCTTGCAGCTTTGGGCTACTACCTTGAGGCAATTGTCCCAGAGGAGCAACTTATTGAGACAGTAACAAAGTATAGCCACGAAATCGGCTACGCAATCATTGCCGTTGTTACCCTCGCCCTCGCCTTTATAATCTATAAGGGTGTAAAGAAAAAATAGCATACGCCTAAGTACATAGTAGCCCTAAAAAGTCAGGATAAGACTTTTTAGGGCTATTTTCTTGCTAATTCAGAGTGTTTTGCCTAATTTTGACAAAACATTTCATTATGAAAAGACTTTCTACATTTCTTGCAGTCACACTGCTTGCAGTTGGCTGTAGTAAAATTTTTGACACAAGCGTACTTGAGCGCAATATTATCGAACTTAAAGACCGCGTAACAGCCCTTGAGGAGCAGTGCAAGCAGATGAATACAAATATTTCGTCTCTGCAAACCATTGTAACCGCTCTGCAAAATAACGACTTTGTTACAGGTGTTGCACCAATTTCCCAAAATGGCGTAGAGGTAGGTTACACAATCACTTTCTCTAAAAGTGGCGCGATTACAATCTATCATGGTAAGGACGGCAGTGACGGTCTGAACGGCTCAGATGGCTCAAATGGCAGCGATGGCGCAAGCGGCTCGACTCCTGTTGTGGGCGTTAAGCAAGACACTGACGGGGTCTATTATTGGACTCTGAACGGCGAGTGGCTACTCAACGACAAGGGCGAGAAGGTCAAGGCTATAAGCACCGACGGCAAAGATGGCGAGGATGGAACTGACGGCGCAAATGGAAAGGATGGCAAGGATGGCATCACTCCGCAACTTAAGATTGAGGACGGATATTGGTATGTTTCGTACAACAATGGCGAGAGTTGGGAGCAACTGGGCAAAGCTACAGGCGAGGACGGAAAAGATGGTCAAAATGGCGAAAATGGAACTGACGGTGCTGCGGGCAATGACGGCAAAGATGGCGACTCGTTCTTCCAGAGTGTTGACACATCCAACAGCGACTATATTATCTTCACTCTCGCAGACGGCACAGAGATAAAGTTGCCTACTTGGTATGCTTTTGAGCAGCTAAAGACCCTCTGTAACCAGATGAATACCAATCTTGAGTCGTTGCAGACTGTTGTAGCGGCTATGCAAGAGGGCGACTACATTACTTCTTGCACCCCACTGATGGAGGACGGCAAACAGATTGGCTACACAATTGTTTTTGCCAAGATGGGCTCTATTGTAATCTATCACGGCAAGGACGGTGCTAACGGTAGCGACGGAGCAGATGGCAGTGAGGGCTCTAACGGTGCAGACGGAACAGTTGTTGTGCCAACAATCGGCATCAAGCAAGACACCAACGGCATATACTATTGGACTCTTGACGGTCAGTGGTTACTCGACAGCGAGGGTTATAAAGTTCGTGCATCCCCTATTGATGGCGAAGACGGCAAAGACGGTACAAGTGGCTCTGATGGTGCGACCGGCAAGGATGGAGTAACCCCGCAACTCAAGATTGAGGACGGATATTGGTATGTTTCGTACAATAATGGCGAGAGTTGGGAGCAACTCGGCAAAGCTACTGGCGAGGATGGTCAAGACGGAGCAAACGGCTCTAACGGGCAGGATGGTGCAGCAGGTAAAGACGGCGACTCGTTCTTCCAGAGTGTAACTCAAGACGAGAACAATGTGATATTTACTCTTGCGGACGGTACAGTGATAACTTTGCCAAAATCAAGCAGTTATCTATTCAATAAGCTACAATCAGTTAGCTATATTCCGCGCTACGAAGATGGTAAAGCGACTGTATTCTATTCAACCGCAGAAAATTCGCAGGTGGAGTTGGATTTTGAAATTTCTCCAAAGGATGCGGTTGCAGAAATCGCGGCACAATGGGAAACAATCCTATCCCTCAAAGCTGTAAATACCCAAACCCGCGCGGTAACATATATTGACATGCCGATTTTGTCTTGCAATGCAGACGCCGAAAAGGGTATTATCACAGTTTCCGCATCAGGCAGCAACCTTTCTGAAGATTTCTTCGCAGGCACACAACCCGCAAGCGCGCGCCTCGGCATTTCGGACGGCAATACAAATATCACATCCGAATATATCCAGCTCGCAGCAGCACCTGCCACTGAGCCATTATCAAACGAGATTTGGTACACCTCGACCGATGGAAATATAGTTGAGCCTCACGATTCAACAGTATTTGGTGCGAATATTGTCTCAAATACCTACGAAAACGGCAGGGGTGTGATTTTGTTTGACGGGGAGGTAACAGAGATTGGAAATGAAGCCTTTTACCAGAACAACTCACTGAAAAGTATAGCAATTCCTAATAGTGTTACTTTTATTGGAGAAAATGCGTTCCTTCAATGTTTCCGCCTATCAAACGCGAATCTAAACGAGGGTTTATCAGAGATAAAACACAGTGCTTTTTTTCAGTGTAATAGCCTCACTGATATAACAATACCTAATAGTGTAACAACTATTAGAATGTACGCTTTTAGAGAGTGTAAAAATATTGCATGCGTAATTATTGGAGAGAATACAGAATCTATTGGTAGATTTGCTTTTTATGGTTGTGAAAATCTTAAAGAGTTAACATTTGGCAACTCTTTAACATCAATAGAATCACTTGCGTTTGCCAGGTGCTTAAATCTTACATGTGTAGCGCTCCCAGATAGTGTTATATCTGTGGGAGAAAGTGTATTTAATGAATGTTGTCTTCTTTCAGAATTTAAAGGCAAGTTTGCGTCTGATGATAAAAGATGTTTAGTTGTCAATGGTGTATTAAAAGCCTTTGCCATAGGTTGCGGAGTAAATGAATATACAATACCTAACAATGTAACAAGTATAGATTGTACTGCATTTGAAAATTGCCAGACAATCACAAGTATAACCATACCAGATAGTGTTACATCGCTCTCATACTCTATGTTTAGGAATTGCAATAGTTTATCTGAATTTAGAGGTAAATATAGTTCGAGTGATAATCTTTGCCTTATAAAAGACGGTATTCTGTATAGTTTTGCTATCGGCAGTGGCACCACTGAATATACTGTTTCAGACGGCATTAACACAATTATGCCTAGTGCTTTTGAAAATTGTACAACTCTTACAAGTGTAGCATTACCAAATAGTTTAACATCTCTTTACGCATGGGCATTCTTAAATTGTTCAAACCTTACAAAGGTATATTGCAATCCAACCGACTATCCAATAGCTTTACGGAAGATTCATAATATGATATGGGGTAGTTGGCATGCTTTTGACGGTAACGCCGCAGACCGCAAAATCTATGTACCTACCGAGTCAGTTGATGCATATAAAGCAGCTGACGGCTGGAAAGATTATGCCGATGCAATTGTAGGTTACAATTTCGCCCAATAATCGTTGACAATAAAGCAAAGAGCCGCCAAAAGTGTTCATTAACAACTTTTGGCGGCTCTTTATTTACATAAATACCAAGCTGCTAAGTACGAAGAGAGTTTTTCAATTGAGTCTGTGTGTCTTATCGTTGCAGCGCAGCCCAAATCATATCTTTCAGGCGTGCAATATTAAGTCCCGCAACCGAGGAGATAAACACACTCTCAATGCCCTCCGGCAGGTGTACCTTCATCTGCTCAATAAGCTCGTCATCAAGCATATCACACTTTGTAATTGCAAGAAGTCGCTCCTTATCAAGTAACTCAGGGTTATACTGTGTCAACTCGCCAAGTAGGACATTGTAATCATGCACAATATCGTCGCTGTCTGCAGGTATCATAAAGAGCAGTATTGAATTTCGCTCAATATGGCGCAAAAAGCGAGTTCCTAAGCCCTTGCCCTCATGCGCGCCCTCGATAATACCTGGAATATCAGCCATAACAAAAGAGTGACCGTCTCTAACCTCTACAATACCCAGATTAGGCTCAAGAGTGGTAAAGGCGTAGTTTGCAATCTTAGGTTTAGCAGCTGATACAACAGAGAGCAGAGTGCTTTTGCCTGCATTTGGGAAGCCCACAAGACCCACATCGGCAAGCACCTTAAGTTCGAGGATAAATGCGCCCTCGTCACCCTCCTCGCCAGGCTGAGCATATCGTGGAGCCTGGTTTGTAGCGGTCTTAAAGTGCCAATTGCCAAGACCTCCGCGCCCACCCTTAAGCAGAACAAGCTCCTCGCCATCCTCTGTAACCTCGCCAACATACTCCAGAGTCTGCTCGCCATCCTCTTGCTCAACAAGACGACGGGCTACAGTTCCAAGAGGCACAGGAATTACAATATCCTTTGCATCCTTGCCCGAAGAGCGTGCGCCAGAGCCACACTGACCATCTTCAGCGAACTGATGACGCTGATACTTAAGGTGGATAAGGGTCCAATATTGGCTATCGCCCTTCAGGATGATGCTGCCACCCTTGCCTCCGTCGCCACCATCGGGACCTCCAAAGGCAACAAACTTCTCTCTACGGAAGTGTGCCGAGCCTGCGCCGCCATGACCTGAACGGGCAAAAATCTTTACATAGTCAACAAAATTTGAGCCTGCCATAATTGCAAAAAATTACATCCTTTCTGGAACTTCAATACCGAGCAGCAACATAGAGTCTGAGATTACACGGGCTACCTGTGCAGCAAGCTGCAAACGCATAGCCTTGACCTGACTATTCTCCTCACGAAGGATAGAGTGGTCGTGGTAGTAGCCGTTAAAGAGTTTACACAACTCGTATGTATAAGCCGCAATAGCTGATGGTGCAAACTGCGCACCAGCGGTAGCTACAGTCTGAGGGTAGTCGCCAAGGGTCTTGATAATCTCAATCTCCTCTGGGAGAAGTGAGGCTGACACCTTACCACTGTAGTCAATACCATGCTCAACAGCCTTACGAAGCACTGAGCAGATGCGGGCATGGGTATATTGGATAAACGGACCTGTATTGCCATTGAAGTCAATAGACTCACGAGGGTCAAAAAGCATTGTCTTCTTAGGGTCAACCTTGAGGATAAAATACTTGAGTGCACCAAGACCCACCATTGTACATATTTTTGAGGTTTGTTCCTCTGTAAGTCCATCAAGTTTGCCAAGTTCTGCCGACATCTCACGGGCTGTTGTAATCATATCTGCCACAAGGTCATCTGCATCAACAACTGTGCCCTCTCTGGACTTCATCTTACCCTCTGGCAGCTCTACCATACCGTATGAGAGGTGGTAGATATTATCGCTCCACTCATAGCCGAGCTTCTTAAGCACAAGTTTGAGTACCTGGAAGTGGTAGTTCTGCTCGTTGCCCACAACATAAATCATATCGTCAAGGCTATTCTGCTCAAAACGCTGAAGAGCAGTACCAAGGTCCTGAGTCATATATACCGAGGTGCCGTCGCCTCTGAGGAGCAACTTCTGGTCAAGACCATCGCCTGTAAGGTCAATCCACACCGAGCCATCCTCTTTACGGAAGAAGATGCCCTTCTCAAGACCATCTGCAACAATGCTCTTTCCAAGCAGATAGGTCTCAGACTCGTAATATACCTTGTCAAAATCGACACCAAGAGCCTTGTATGTAACATCAAAGCCGTCATACACCCAGCCGTTCATGGTCTGCCACAATGAGCGTACCTTTTCATCCTTAGCCTCCCACTTACGCAACATCTCCTGCGCCTCAAGGAGTATCGGAGCCTGCTTTTTTGCCTCCTCTTCACTCAAACCAGAAGCTACAAGCTCCTTAATCTCAGCCTTATAGTGCTTGTCGAACTCAACATAGTAGTCGCCTACAAGGTGGTCGCCCTTAAGCCCTGTACTCTCTGGTGTAGCACCATTGCCATAGCGCAACCATGCAACCATAGACTTGCAGATGTGAATACCACGGTCATTGACAAGGTTTGCCTTGATTACATTATGACCATTTGCCTTGAGAATCTGCGCCACAGAGTAACCCAAAAGGTTATTTCGGATGTGACCAAGGTGGAGCGGCTTGTTTGTATTAGGCGATGAATACTCTATCATGATAGTTCTGCCTGTAGGCTCTGCATGACCGTAGTTCTCAGCCGCAACAATACCCTCAAACACGCCCTGCCAATATGCAGCACTAAGCGAGAGATTCAAAAAGCCCTTGATTACATTGTAGCCGCCAAAAGTTGTGTTCTCCGCAACAATCTTCTCGCCAATCTCTGCTGCTGTAGCCTCTGGAGATTTTCTTGAAAGTTTTAGCAACGGAAAGGTTACAAGGGTGTAGTCGCCCTCGAACTCCTTGCGGGTCTTCTGTATCTGAATCTGCTGTGGATTAACATTGCCATAAAGTGAAGTTACGGCAGATAAAACCACCTCTGAAATGTATTGTTCTGTAGTCATACTTATATTTATATAATTTTTTGCAAAGATAACTCTCCAAAGCCAAAAATCAAAATATAGACCCCAAAATCCCCCCAAACAGTGCATTATATACCACCAAAATTGCTTTTATACCAAAGTTTTACTATCCTTATAAGTTTACTTTGTCGATATCGACATTGATTTGCTCTATATTTTGCTTAACCCTATTTAGAATAGCCACCAAACCCAACTAACTATGAAAAAGTTTTGACCATTTTCACTATTGCTGCTCTGCTATTTTCGTATAGTTGCACGCATGTTATATACTTTGACAAAACACCTGTGGAGGATAAAAAGAAGAGTTTGTTATTCCTGTTAGCGCACCTGCAATATACTATACCACAACTGATACCAAGCCACTACAGGCTGGAGTTGCCAAGTTTGAGAATATACTAAGCAACACTTATAAAAACGGTAAAGGATTCCTTATCATCAACAAAGCCCTAACAGAAATACCCGAACAAGCGTTCTGTAATTTTGCAACATTAAAGAGTATTACTATTCCAAACGAAATCGAGAATATTAAAGTTATGGCTTTTTGTAGATGCAACAGTATAGCAAGTGTAACAATTCCTCATACCGTAACAAGTATTGCTAAAGATGTATATTGCGTATCCGCATATAAGCTATCTGGTATAAATTCGATGTTTACAAATAACGCTTCAAACCGTAAAATATATGTTCCTCGTGCTTCAGTTGATGCCTATAAAGCAGCTGATGGTTGGAAAGAGTATGCAGATGCCATTGAGCCGTATGACTTTTAGGCATTAAGGAGTTTAGCGACTTTGAGTTAAAGCCGATACCATGCTCAAGCAAAAGTTCTTTGGAGTATCAATCTCCAAAGAACTTTTTTGTTACGCATCCTTAGACTCGCTAATCTCTCTACAAAATTGTGCAACCGCGGAGTTGACTAAATGTTCTAAGTGACTAAGCGTAAAAAAATGGGGATGACCAAAACAATTTAGCCATCCCTATTCTATAGAGGTTGAAACGATATTAAAACAAGTAACCTGTGTTAATATAAAACGCCCCATTACCATCCTGCTTGCTGTATTTGCCGATAGGTTTGCCGTACTCAAGGCAGACGATAAAGTTCTGATTCATAATAAAGCGGAAACCTGCGCCAACGGTAATATGTGGACGGTCAGAATCAAGACCCTTTACCATATAATCCTCATACTCGCCCTTGACCCTTACATACTCAGCCTCAGAGGCAAAGTCGCTCTTTGACTTACCGAAAGACATATCAAAGTTTTTGGTAACCATAGTACCGTCGCTAAACAGATTAAGACCAAAAGCTATATTCTGTTTCCAGAGGGTAAAAGAGACAAAACGCCAGCGAATCTCAGCATTATAAGACGCCATATCCAAGCCCTGCACACGATTTCGCATAATACCTCGCACGGTACGATAGCCACCCATGCCGTCACGGTCGTAAGTAGGACCTATAGTGGTCAAATATGGGCAGATATAGTAAGGTGCATCCTTACCAAAGGTACCCTCATAGTTAAGACGGTAGGCGATTGTAAGAATATCGTTCTTGACCACAGGAATATAGTGGCGGAAGGTTGCAGAATACTTATAGTACGGATTTGTTGTACCCAACCACTTAGGAGCAAGCATAAGGTGTGCCTCAGCCCATACACCCCTTGAAGGTGCGCCCTCCTTATCTCTGGTGTCGAAGAGCAGACCAAAGCGCACGGTGCTATTTACGCCGCCGTCAGCCTCGTTATCCGAGATAATACCCCACTCACGATACTGCTCAAAGAGTGTAGGCTCAGAGTCTGGGAACATTTTGTACTCCTCTTTATTCTTGTTAATCTTCTCACGGTTTATCGCACCCTGCTTAAAGTAACTGAAGTGGTAACCAGCCTCCCAGAAGAGCTTTTTCTTCCAAATATTGCCCACAAAATCGGTCTTAAAGAGCAGTGCAAGGCGGTTGGTGCGGTACTTAGGAGTGTAGATATACATATCCTGGTTTTTCTTATCCTTACCCGCTGCCACCTTCTCATGGTCAAAGTATGACATATAACCGTTAAATCCGTAGAAGTCCATAGCCTTGTCGTTTGTAATTGTCAGCGACGAAGACCAACGCACACCTGGAATCAGAAAACGGTTGTCATACGAAAGGACATAGAGCTGAGAGCCCTTAGTAAAGAAAGATGCCTCCATATACCACTGCTGGCGGGTATTTGGGTATGTGCTACCGTCGCCAAAGTCGTAGATATTGAGCAGCGCACCGAGTTGGAAACCCTTGTCTGCATCAAAAGCAACAGCAGGCAGAGGACCAAAGTTATAACCCGTCTTGATAATCTCCTTTTTGCTTTCACTCTGGGTCTTCTCCTCAGAGTATCCTATAAAAGTTACTGCAATAGCCAAAAGTGCTGTCAGTGATAATCTTAATTTCATTTATTTCTATTTTTGGTTAAAGATAATATTACGAATCTCTCTATACTTGCTACGCAGTGCAGTGTTTGCTAGCAACTTAATATCCGAAGCAACAAGTCGCATCAGTCGCCAAGTCTCTTGCGCCACGATAGGAGCTGGCAGAAGTACAATTGTCAAAGGTAGTGCCCACTGCCAAGGTAGGCAGATATACGCCACAGCAGAGTATATAATCATAAGCAGAGGCCAGAGCAACAGATTTACAAGATAGCGAATCGAGTTTCTGAAAGCATAGTCCTTGAGCTTAGTGAACAAAAAGCTGCACAGTGCGTTTATAGGAAGTGTCAGAATAGATACAGGAATACAGTACGGCAGTGCCACGACAAGGAATAAGAACTTGAGGATGCGAGACAACACAGGGAATTTTATTGAGACCGAGGCAAGGCTAATTCTCTGCCCCTTACGCATTTTAGATGCCTCAGAGCCGAGTTTGAGCAGACGAGCTGCCACATCGGGGTGACTCTCTTTAAGAGACTCGATTCTCTTAACTGTTATATTATTAGCCTCAAAGTGGGCATCAAGCCTATTTTTACCCTTTTCGAGCTGTTTAACCTGCTTTTTAACCACCGCAGCACAAATCTCATAGACAGCGTCATAATTCTCATCATTTGGGATGTAAAAAATAGACTTCTTCATGCGCTCAGTGAGCAAATCCTTCATCTTGGTCATCTGCTCAGGTGTGGAGAGTGAGGCGTTGTTTGAGATAAACTCACCCACATTTATAGGCTCTCCAATCTGCACACGGATAGTAGAACGAAAGCGGAAGAAACTGCCGTATCTCAGACCCACAGGCACAATGTATAGTGGCATATCAGGCATAAGTTCCTGAGCCTGGAAGGCTATACGGAAGATACCCTTAGAGAGTGGCAGAGAGGAGTATTTTGCCTGGTGCGTACCCTCTGGGAAGATACAAAACGGCACCTTGTCTCTCAACACATCTACAGCTCTTTCTATGGTTTCATAGTTTTTCTTAACCTCATCAAAACCGTCGCGGATGCGCATAATTGGCATAATCTTAAGCCAAGTAAGTACCTTTGCCAGCTTTGGATTTCTAAAGATGTCGGCACGCGCAACAAAAACCTTAGCCTTTCTATCCATGGCAAGGATTACCATGGCGTCCATAAGTGCGTTGGTGTGGTTTGGAGCATAAATTACCGCCCCATCCTGCGGAATACGCTCCCTTCCGACATATCTGACGGTACGATAGGAGAGCCTCAGCGCAAGGTCAACATAGTGGCGCAGAAAGGCATAGGCAGGGTCGTAGTCCTGAATCTTCCTCTGTTTTGCCATAAATTACTCAGTTAGTGGATTTCTACGGAAGAAATAAGCCACGGTAAGACCTGAAATAATATGCCAGATACCCCACCAAGCGGTAACAATCAGCATACCGCCATAGTGACCGTGCCAAATCTCAGGCGGGAATATTGCTGGATTAAAGAGCAGCACAAGACCCAAGCCTGAATTTTGAATACCCACCTCAATTGTAATCGAGCGATAATCTTTTGCAGGCAACTTGCATAGTTTTCCACCAAAGTATCCTGTACTAAGTGCCAAACCGTTGTGAATCAGCACAATAAAGAAGATGTAGAAGATATTGTTTACAATAATCTCAAAATTCTGCGACACTGAAGCTATAACCATGCCGATAAAGAGGAAGATAGACATAACCTTAGCAGGCTTTGTAATCTTCTTGGTGGCATTTGGGAAATACTTTGCAAAGAGCAGACCCAGCACGATAGGTACACCGAGCAGCAGCAAAATCTGCTCTAACATAGGCATAAACGGAATAACAAGGCGAGGAATATCACTACCTACGCTGATGATGATATTATAGAGCGAGCCCCAAACAAAGAAGTTAAGCGGGGTTACAAGCGGTGCAAAGGCTGTTGTAACAGCTGTCATAGATACACTCAGCTCAACATTGCCTTTAGAGAGTGAAGAGATAAAGTTTGAGATATTTCCACCTGGGCAAGATGCCACAAGTATCATACCCAAAGCAACCATAGGTGTAATCCATGGGCTGAGCAACAGCGCAACGGCAAAGGTTACAGCCGGCAGACCTACCCACTGCAACAGCACACCTACAATTACAGACTTAGGATTTTTGAAAACATCTTTGAAAGTTTGAAGTTTGATACCAAGTGCGACACCAAACATCACAAATGCAAGGATAATGTTGACAATCAACATTCCGCCTCCGCCAAAGTTAATGGTCAGAGCATTAAGAGACTCTAATTGTTCCTTCATAAAAATATCGCTTAAGTAGCCGTGGTAGCTCTGCGACCTGCTTTCCACACTCACACATCTCCCCCACAGCATTATTATTTGCGACAAATATAATGAATAATATTGTTAAAAACGACTTTTTACACACAAAATACACCTTTTCGTCGTATTTGCAGTTTTTTGTTCAAAAAGATTGGCTGATTAAAAAATAGTTTTTATCTTTGTGTCCCTAAAAAAACGGAAAGGTGCAGGAGTGGTTGAACTGGCCCGCCTGGAAAGCGAGTAAACGCCAAAAGCGTTTCAGGGGTTCGAATCCCCTCCTTTCCGCTGTTTTTTAGAAAGACTTAAAATCAAAAGGTTGAATAAAAAGAGCTATTTTTAGGCTTGCGAACCCGAAAAAGCGGAGCATACTTAAAGCGTATGTGAGCATTTTGAGGGTGAGTGTAACGACAAAAGAGCCTTTTTATTCAGCTTTTTTTTGAATTATGAGACAAAAAGAGATATTGGGACATATAGCCTGCTTTGCGGCTTATGCTATCTTCGGACTTAACATAGTGGTCTGCAAAGACCTTACAAGCAGTGGTGCGATATCTGCCATAGCACTATTCTGCCTACGCTCTTTAGGTGCTGGTACGCTATTTTGGATTATCTCCCTTTTTATGCCCAAAGAGAGGGTTGAGAGGCGAGACCTGCCTAAAATCTTTGCAGCCTCATTACTCGGTTTCTTTGCTACGCAGATGTTCTTCCTTGTAGCCATCTCGCGTATTACACCAATGGACTGTTCCATTATAACATCCCTTTCGCCGATATACACCATGTTTATCGCCGCGTATGCTCTCAAAGAGCCTCTCTCTACGCAAAAAATCGGAGGTGTAATCCTCAGTCTCTGCGGCATTATATACCTGATACTCAACAGTGTAACCTCTACAGGCGGTGCGGCTCAGACAACTACGGCTGGCGTGCTGCTGATGATTGGAAATTCACTTAGTTTTTCCCTCTATTTAGGCATTTTCAAGCCCCTGATTGCAAAATACTCGGTAGTGACATTTATGAAGTGGATTTTCCTCTTCTCCTCTGCCCTATCACTGCCTATAGCGGGTAAAGAGATTGTCAACATAGGTTTTACTACCCTGCCAACACAGCTACTTGCAGAGTTAGCCTTTCTTGTTATCTGCGCAACATTTATTACCTACTTCCTTATCCCTATAGGTCAAAAACTGCTCCGTCCGACACTTGTCAGTATGTACTCCTATGTACAGCCCATTATCGCCATTGTGGTAAGTATCTGCGTGGGTATGGATACCCTGAGCTGGCAAAAAGTCGTTGCTGCAATAACCGTCTTCAGTGGCGTTGTTATCGTCTCGTATAGCAGAAAGAGGGCTGCTTAATAGATATGCGCAAAGAAAAAAAGTTCTTCGAGGTATCAAGCCTACGAAGAACTTTTATTTAGATAGATTAGTATTGTTCGCTTTCATTAGGGAAGTCACACGACTTAACATCCTCGATATAGTGCGAAACTGCCTCTGTCATAATTTCGTGCAGTGAGGCATATTTGCGCAAGAAGCGTGGAGTGAAACCCTTATTTATACCGAGCATATCATGGATAACCAAGACCTGACCATCTGTGCCACCACCTGCGCCGATACCGATTGTAGGGATTGAGAGGCTCTGAGTAACCTCTGTAGCAAGCTGTGCAGGGATTTTCTCAAGCACAACGGCAAAGCAGCCAGCCTCTTCAAGCAGTTTTGCATCCTCCTTAAGTTTTTTAGCCTCAGCCTCCTCTTTAGCTCTAACAGTGTATGTTCCGAACTTGTGAATAGACTGCGGAGTCAGACCGAGGTGTCCCATAACAGGTATTCCAGCGGTAAGGATTCGCTTTATAGAGTCTAAAATCTCTGCGCCACCCTCCATCTTAACAGCATCTGCGCCTGTCTCTTTCATAATTCTCACTGCCGAGTCAAGGGCTGCCTGGGAGTCGCCCTGATATGTTCCAAATGGCATATCACAGACAACAAGGGCACGACTAACACCGCGAACAACAGACTGTGCGTGGTAAATCATCTGGTCAAGGGTAATTGGCAGAGTAGTCTTATGACCTGCCATAACATTTGCAGCCGAGTCGCCTACAAGTATCACATCCATACCTGCACCATCGACTATTGTTGCCATAGAGTAGTCATAAGAGGTTATCATTGAGATTTTCTCGCCTCTATCTTTCATCTCTTTGAGTCGCAAAGTTGTAACGGCTCTCACTTTACTTTCTGTTGACATATTTGTATGATTTTTGATTCAATTGTGCAAAAGTAACGAAATTTTTATTACATTTGACAAACGAAAGGATTTATTATGAATAAAATTATTGTAGTAGGTAGTTCTAATACCGATATGATTGTTCGCTCAGAGCGTCTTCCGCGCCCTGGAGAGAGTGTTGTCGGAGGGGAGTTTATGATGGCTGGAGGTGGCAAGGGTGCCAACCAGGCTGTTACCGTAGCTCGTTTGGGTCATAAGGTTGTTTTTGCTGCGGCTTTGGGCAGAGATATTTTTGGCGACGCTGCCGAGAGCCAATACCGTCGCTTTGGCATAGACACCTCTTATATCGTGCGTAAGAATACCCCATCGGGCGTAGCTCTGATTATGGTTGACAGTAACGCACAGAACTCAATATCCGTTGCTTTGGGAGCTAATAACTGCCTAACTGTAGAGGATATAATGCCTGCACTTGAGAGTATCAAGAGTGGCGATATTCTACTCTTGCAGCTTGAGATACCTATGGAGACTATTGACGAGTGCGTTGCCATTGCACACAGCAAGGGTGCAAGAGTTGTTCTCAACCCTGCCCCTGCGGCGGCTGTAAGCGAGCAGACACTCTCTAAGCTATACCTTATAACTCCAAATCAGACCGAGGCGGAGACCCTCACGGGCGTTGTGGTCAAAGATGAGGCTACAGCACGCTTGGCGGCTGAGATTTTGGTCTCCCGCGGTGTGGAGCGGGTTGTTGTGACTATGGGTAGCGCAGGCGCACTGCTCTATCAAGATGGCAAAGCAGAGATGATTCCTGCCCTCAAAGTCGCTGCCGTAGATACCACAGCAGCAGGCGATGTCTATAACGGAGCTTTATGCGTAGCTCTTGCTGAGTGTAAGCAGCTAAAAGAGGCTCTGCAATTTGCCACAAAAGCCTCGGCTATCTCTGTAACCCGTATAGGCGCACAGCCATCAATCCCTACAAGAGAAGAGGTTGATAGCTTTCAAAATTGATTTTTTCTAAACACTTAAAACTTTATACTATGTTTATTATTAGCAGTTATTCACTTGCAGTCATCTTCTGCTTTATTACAATGCTCTGCTGGGGCTCATGGGGTAACACCCAGAAACTTGCAGGCAAAACTTGGCGTTACGAGCTATTCTATTGGGACTATGTTATCGGCATGGTACTTTTCGCCCTTATCCTTGGTTTTACCATGGGTAGTATAGGCGAGCAGGGTCGTAGCTTTGTTACAGATTTAGGTCAAGCAAGTACCACAAGCCTGCTATGGGTGGTTTTGGGCGGTATTATCTTCAACGCCTCCAATATTCTGCTCTCAGCATCCACTTCGTTAGCGGGTATGGCAGTTGCCTTCCCTCTTGGATGCGGCTTAGCCCTTGTTTTAGGAGTTATCAACAACTATCTTGAGCAGGCAAAGGGAAACCCTGTGCTGCTTGCTCTTGGTGTACTACTTGTTGTTGTGGCTATTGTCTGCAATGGCGCAGCAGCAGGTCGCGTAGCAAATGGTGGCACAGAAAACTCATCTCGCAAGAAGGGTATCGTGCTTGCTATCGTGGCGGGTCTGCTTATGTCAACTTTCTATCGCTTTGTGGTTAAGGGCATGGACATTGACAACTTCGAAAGCCCTGCTGAGGGTATGCTTACCCCATACTCGGCACTGTTTATCTTCTCGCTTGGCGTGCTTGCCTCTAACTTCCTATTCAATACTTGGGTTATGAAACGCCCATTTGTAGGCACTGCTGTATCGTATGACCAGTACCTTAAGGGCTCACTCTCTACTCACATGGTAGGCGTTTTGGGCGGAGCTATATGGTGCCTTGGTACTGCATTTAGCTATATCGCCGCAGGTAAGGCTGGCGCAGCAGTATCATACGCTTTGGGTCAGGGCGCACCTATGATTGCAGCCTTCTGGGGTGTATTTATCTGGAAAGAGTTCAAAGGTGCAGACCGCAAGACCAATGCCCTGCTGACCCTGATGTTCCTGCTATTTATTATTGGTTTGGGTGTTATCGTTCTTGCAGGCAACTAATTAAGACTCAATCGAATTGCACAACAAGAAAGCCAGCGCACCTACGCTGGCTTTCTGTTTTGCAGAGGGAGGACAGGGGGATTTTTGTACCGTAAGTCAGTAAAGGATAGCGCGAACAGATGGCAGTGAATAACACAGAATAACATTTAATGACAGCGGGGCTTCCAGCCCCTTAATAGCTATGCGCAACAGCCTCTTTGCGCGCCATTATCCTATATCATTACGGGGTTAAGCCCGCTGTTATTCTCGGCTATTAGGTCGTGCGCCAGATATGGGGTATCGTAAAAAAATCCCATCGGCAGATAGCTGCTGATGGGATTTAAGAGATGTGCCGTAGGTGGCACGCTATCACACTAAAATTACTTGTTGATAGAAGACAATTTCTCGAATAACTTTCCAAACTCCTCAACCATCTCAGTACGCAGAGCTGCGTAATACTTGCGAACAAGTGATGGGTTATGAGGCTCGGTTGGGTTGTTAGCCTTGGTATAGAGAGCGTTACGAAGCTCTACACCCTCCTGCATAACGGTAAAAATCTCCTTATCCTTTGCAGGCTGGAAGTAGATAGCCATATCACAGTCGAAAACCAACTCCTCAAGACGATAATCAATCTCTTTCTTCAGAACTCTTAAATTTGCCATAGTGTTTTAATATTTAATATTTGACATAATCCAATTGATACGACAAAGTTAAGAATATCTTACGAAACAACAAATTTTTTAGCGATTTTTCTTCTCTCTTTTATGATGTTTATGCTCTTTAGGTGGCACTTCGACAATAATTCCAGTCTCCGAAGTCTCAACTACGGCAACGGGGTACTTTTTCTCAGTCTCGCTTTTAGGTTTCTGCTCTACAGTTGTATTGTGAGCAGGTTTTGGCTGAGCTGTCTGCGCAGGTTTTGGAGCTGCCACAACAACTACCTTCTCAACAATTTTATCAAGTGTATAGTCAAAATCCACCTCTGCCTTTCTAAGTGGTGGCAGAACGGTTGTTTTAAGGTAGCTCCACGCCTCTGGATGCTTTACAAGTTCAGCCTCTTTCTGCTGTTCTGTATGATTTTTGCTACCCAAAATAGCAATTACATCACTCTTATTTGGCAGGTTTGAACTCTTTATTGCATCAATACACTCTGCCCAAGTATAGACCTTTGTAGTAAGTGCAATCTTTGCATTAGGGAATTTCTTTGCCACGCAGTTTTTCATCGTCTGAGCTCGCAATGCGGCAAGAGTAGCATTATTTGACGGCACTCCATCAGGCGAGGCTGTACCTACAATAGCTACAGACTTTATGTGCATCAGCGTATCTGCACTTTTAGTCACAAACTCAGATAGAGCCTTCATCTGCAAAGCATTTCCTCCAAAATTCTCCTGCAAAGTTGAGACATTGAGCGGGAAATGGGTTTGGTAATCTGCACTCTCTACGCTGTCACTCTTGACAAGATAGTGTTCGATAACCTTATCCTGCTGCTGGCTCTTTGATACAAGCACCGAGTCGCCACCTTGTCCAGCCTCAGTGCTACGCGCTGCTGCCATACTGAAACAGAGTAGCGCGATTGACAAAATTGATGTAAATCTTTTCACGGTATTATTTTTTTATGTTTCAGACAACGATTGTTCAATAATCACGCCAATAATTGCCAAAATGTATTATCTTTGCACTATGAAACAGAGCCAACAACAGAAAAAGGATATAGACGACATGTCGTTCTTTGAGCATCTTGACGCAATGCGCCCAGGGCTTATGCGCAGCGTTGTTGTCTTTGTTGTGGCTATGGTTGTAGCTCTGCTCTTTAAGGACTACATTATGGCGATCATCATGGGTCCTAAGTCGCCAGATTTTCCAACAAATGCCCTACTCTACAAGATTGCAGAGAGCATGAACTCTGAAGTGCTGAAGATAAACCAAACCCCTGTTACGCTGATAAATACAGCCATGGCAGGTCAGTTTAATATGCACCTACTCACCGCCTTCTATGCTGCCTTGGTGGTTACAATACCTTATATGTTATTTGAGCTGTGGCTCTTTGTCCGCCCCGCACTCTCTCAAAGCGAGATTAAGGGTAGCCGACTATTTATACTATATATAGTATCTTGCATGGCAATAGGGCTTGTCTTTGGATACTTTGTCCTCTGCCCTATATCGGTCAACTTTCTTACAGGGTATGTTGTTAGTAGTGATATTACAAATATGATTGATGTCAGCTCGTATATATCTCTTGTAGCAAATCTGTCTATAGTCTGCGCAGTTGTCTTTGAGTTGCCTGTTGCGGTATATTTCCTATCTAAAACGGGCATTATCACAGCCGAACTGATGAAAAAGTATCGTCGTCACGCCATTGTATTTCTTGCCGTGGGTGCTGCGATAATCACTCCGCCTGATATTGTGAGTATGATACTTGTTATCATACCTCTCTACCTACTCTATGAGTTAAGTATTAAAATTGCAAAATAAGGCTACCTATTATTTTGTATTTTAATCCACTTTTCTTATCTTTGCACTGTAAATAGTTGATTTCGGGGCGGGGTGCAACTCCCCACCGGCGGTATAGTCCGCGACTCTCTGTAGGCTAACTTTGTATAAGCCACCTGCTTACTGAGACTGAATCGGTGAAATTCCGATACCGACGGTATAGTCCGGATGGTAGAAATCAGAGCAACCATAGAGGGCATTGTATGCTCTACTATGGTGTGTGATGGGTCCCGATATCGTACAGATGTTGGACTTTTTTATTTTACAGAGATGCGTAAAACACTTTTACTACTATTTTTTCTAACCGCCACGCTCCTTACTTGGGCGCAAACAACAACCTCCTCTATTGTAGGAAAGGTAACCGACAGCAGCAAGCAACCAATTATCGGAGCTACGGTAATTGCCACTCACACCCCTACAGGTACTACCTACGGCACCTCCACAAGCGTTGATGGAGGCTACCATCTTGAGGGTCTTAAGGTAGGCGGAGAGTATGTTGTAAGTTTCTCATTTATAGGCTATAAGGGTGCTACTATTAAGAACATCTACACCTCGCTTGGTCAGGCTCTTCAACTCAGCACCGTCTTACAGGAGGCAGAAGAGGCTATTGACGAGCTTGTTATCTCCAGCACCAAGAGTAGCGGCAGCTACTCAAAGCTCGATATTGAGGCACTTCCTACAGTCTCTCGCTCGATATACGACATTACCCGCCTTAACCCCTACGCTACACCACAGCAGGAGGGTGGCATAAGCATTGGCGGAGCAAATAGCCGCTATAACTCTTTCTACATTGACGGTATCGTAAACAACGATATGTACGGTCTTACAGCAAGTGGCACCAATGGAGGTTTGGCAGGCGCAAACCCTATACCCCTTGAGGCTTTAGAGCAGGTACAGGTTGTAACTGCCCCATTTGATGTTCGCCAGAGTGGATTTACAGGCGGTGGAATCAATGCCGTGACTAAGTCTGGAACAAACAGAGCATCTGGCTCGGCATACTTCTACTACAACGACAATAACCTATATGGTAAAGGCATAAACTCTACCCCACTTGGCAAGCAGCACACCATAACATACGGAGCTACAGCAGGCGGTGCTATTGTCTCAAACAAGCTCTTCTTCTTTTTGTGTGCAGAGCAGAGCATTGACCGCTCTCCATCGTCTTACCATATAGGCGATGCAAACTGTAAAGTCTCTGAGAGTGATGCAATCACGATTGCCAACCACTATAAGTCACTTACAGGTTACGATGGCGGAGGCTACGGCAGCAAGAATATAGACAAGAGGACAGATTCGGTCATTGCCCGCATAGATTGGAACATCACAGACTGTCACTCTCTTGCCCTGCGCTACAACTACCTTGAGGCGGCTAAAGATGAGCATGTAAACTCCGCCTCTACCCTACTCTTCCACGGTGCAGGCTATAAGAGTACCTGCGACACGCACTCTGTTATGGCTGAGTTAGACTCTCGAATAGCAGACAACTTGCACAACTCTCTGCGTATAGGCTATACCCGCGTAGTTGACGGCAGAGATACCGAGACAAAGACCCCATTTGTCACTATTGACCATATCCGCGAGGGCGAGAATACCGCCGTAAAGATTGGCACAGACGGCATGGCACATAGCAACTCACTGACACAGAATAGCATAACCATCTCTGATTATCTCTCTATCAAAAAGGGTATTCACAACATCACTGTTGGTACTCACAACGAGATTTTTACAGCAAAGGTACTATTTGTCTCAAACTCCAAAGGTGCATACACATACAACACCATGGCGGATTTTCTTGCAGGCAAACCATCTATGTTCCAGCAGACTATACCCGTTGGCGATGCATCTACAAGGATTAACACAGCCCAATTTGGAGTTTTTGCCCAAGACGAGCTATGGTTGGGCGACCTGAAGCTGAGCTACGGAGTAAGAGCCGATATACCTACAATATTCAACACTCCACGCGAGAATAGTGACTTTAATAGCAGCGATATTGCGCAGAGCTACGGCGTTGCGACCAACAGCAAGCCTAAGACCCATATACTGCTCTCGCCTCGCGTAGGTTTTACATGGTATATGCGTGATAAGGATATGAAACTGCGAGGTGGTGCGGGTATATTCACAGGTAGAATACCGTTTGTATGGATTACAAACTGCTACTCTAATACAGGCATGACTCAGAGGGGTTATACCCTATATGGCGACAATATCCCAGCCTTTGGAGTCTCGCCAAGTGGCACTGCGGGAACAAGCGCAAACCCTGTAATATATGTAGCAGACCGCAATTTCCGCTACCCTCAAACCTTTAAGGCAAACCTAGCCTTTGATAGTCATATAGGCAAAGGATGGAATATAACCCTTGAGGGAATATATGCCAAGAGTATAAACGATATATCTATCCGCAACCTTGTTGCAGCAGACAATGGCTCAAAACTCTATGCGGTAAATAGTTCTGTGGCAAATAGTAACAACACAACTATTTTCTACGACTCAAGTGCAAAAAAGAGCTATTCATCAGTCTATTACTTAGAGAACGAGAATAGAGGCTACTCCTACAACCTCTCGGCTCAGATTGAGAAACAATTTACCTTTGGTCTGCAACTCTCGGCTGGCTATACCTTTTCTCAGAGCTACACTGTAAATGACGGTGTATCCTCTTCTGCACCAAGTATCTGGGGTAAGAGCTATGCCACTGTATCAAATAGTAAAAACTTAACTCACTCCGTCTTTGAGACTCCACACAAAGTCTCAGCGCGCCTTACATTTTCTCGCAGATACAAGGGGTTGTTTGGCACAACAGTCTCTTTAGTATATCAGGGTTTTTCGGGCATGAGATACTCGCTTACATACTACAAAAACGGTATTGATGTCAATGGCGACACATACCGCGGAAATACCACAATATACATCCCAACAGAGGCTGAGCTTAGCGCAATGGACTTCGAGACAGCAGAGCAAAGGGTTGCCTTTGGCGAGTATATTTCAGAAAACAGAGCCCTCAGAGAGCATCGCGGAGAGTATAGCGCACGAAATGCAATGCTTGCGCCGTTTGAGCATCACATAGACCTCCACTTTGCTCAAGATTTCTACTTCAGCAAGAACAGCTCACATAAGTTACAACTTACATTTGATATAATGAATCTTGGCAACCTTATCAACCGCAATTGGGGTAGCTACTACTTCCTTGACGATTGGAAGCTCTCCCCTGTAGAGGTTATCTCGCTTACAGACGATGGCAATGGCAATAAGACTCCAAAGTATCGTTTTGTTGGCGGAGAGATTTCACGCAACGACCTACTCTCTCGTTGGCACATGCAGATAGGGCTAAGATATAGTTTCTAAAGGTATGAAAAATATAGTATTTGACCTTGCGGGGGTCGTATTTGCCCGCAATGAGAGCCGCTGCCCACAGGAGCTGATGGACTACTTCTACTTTATCAACTCAGGCGAGAAGATGCCCGACTTTTGGGATGACTATGACCGTGGCACGCGAGAGGTTGACTCTGTAGCTCAGGCTCTTGCAGAGTTTAGAGGTTCAGACTTCCAGACTGCAAAGAGTATGATGCAGAGGGCTATTACCTATCAAGAGCAGGTTGTTCCAACTGCGGCACTTATAGCAGATCTTAAGGCGGCAGGTTATAGGCTCTTTGTGCTATCCAATATGTCAAAAGAGTATATCGCCTATCTTAGACAAATGCCTGTCTATAACTACTTCGAGGGCGAGGTAATCTCCTGTGAGACAGCACTTATAAAGCCAGAAAGGGCTATCTACTCTACCCTACTTGAGCGTTACAATCTTGACCCGCTACAGACCATGTTTATAGACGACCGCAAGGAAAATGTTGATGCTGCGGCTCAGTTGGGTATAACCCCATTTCACTTCGACCGCAAGGATGCTGAAAAAAGTTGTGAGCAGTTGCGTTGCATACTATTGAAATAATTGCTACATTTGCGGTATGGAAGAGATTTTAGACAATATTCCTGAGCAGCCGACCTACGATGTTATCGTCATAGGTGCAGGCGCGGCAGGTATGATGGCGGCAGGAACAGCTGCAAAAAATGGCAACCGTGTTCTGTTGCTTGAGAAGATGGAGAAACCAGCGCGTAAGGTGCGTATTACAGGTAAGGGTCGTTGTAATCTGACCAATGCCCGTGGCGAGGAGGAGTTTGAGGCTAATATCCGCACAAACTACGACTTTCTGAAAGTCGCCTACTCAGAGTTTAACAACCGTGCCACAATGCGTTTCTTTGAGCGTATGGGCGTAAAACTTGTGACTGAGCGTGGAGACAGAGTCTTTCCTCAGAGTGGCAAGGCTGCCGATATTGCCAATGCGCTTGAGTTCTATTGCAGAGACTACGATGTAGAGATTCGCTGCCATACAAGGGTTTCAGGTATTGTAACCCTCGGAAATAAGGTGCAGGGTGTAAAATTCTTCAACAAGCGCGGTTTTGAGCGTAAGATTGAGGCTCCAAATGTAATTATCGCCACAGGTGGCATCTCATACCCTCGTACAGGCTCTACAGGCGATGGTTATCTGTTTGCTGACGCATTAGGGCACCGTATAGAGGATGTCCGCCCATCGCTTACAGCACTTGTTACATCACATCCACAGGCTCAGTATATCCGCGATGTTATTCTGCGCAACACAACTGTAAAACTTGCCATTGATGGCGAGGTTACAGCCGAAGAGTTTGGCGAGGTGACCTTCTCAGACCGAGGCATTGAGGGTGCAGCCACACTGCGTCTCAGCCGCGATGCTGTAGATGCGCTAACTGAGGATAGAAGCGTAAAACTTGTTCTCGACCTCAAGCCTGCCCTTGACGAGCAGACTCTGCGCGAGCGCATAAAGCGAGAGACAGCCGAGATGGGTCCAGAGGAGTTCTTCGCAGAGCTTGTTCGCCGTCTTGTTCCAAAGCCGCTTGTAGTTCCAATCTGCAAAGAGCTTGATGTTCACTCTCGTCTCTACATCAGCAAAGTTACCGATAGCGAGTTTGAGCGACTTATCAAGGTGCTTAAGGGCTGGTCGTTCCCTATCTCAGACTACGCATCTTTCGACTACTCTATCGTCACAGCTGGAGGTATTGACTGTGCAGAGGTTAACGAATATACTATGGAGTCTAAACTTGTCAAAGGTCTATATTTTGCAGGCGAGGTGCTTGACATAGATGCTAATACAGGTGGTTACAATCTGCAAATAGCCTTCTCTACAGGTCATCTTGCAGGTCTTTTGAAGAAATAATGAAACAGAGCGGCAGAAATATTAAACGCAGGCTCTACAGCCTTATACTTATCGGAAATCGCCTCTCCAGAGCCAAGCACTTCAGGGGTCACGGCGTTCACTCGCCATTTGTATATGGGCTTGTACGCAGAGCTTTTATGAACAAGAAGTTGGAGAGTGCGGAGAGTCCTATATTCGATGCCCTAATAGAGGCAAGGGTTGCAAAAAAGCGTGCCATTGAGCTGCAAAACGCCGCCCTGTATTGCAATGCCAAGAGTTTTGCCATTGACTCTGTAGAGTGTTCTTCCGATTTTAATATTCTCTCTGCTCTCTACCCTGCTACAGAGTTTGCTGTGCCATTTACTAACGCTGTTGCAAATGGCACAACACTTGTCGTTATGCAGCCATACCTTGACCGTCAGCGACGCAATGCACTCAAGGAATTGATGCTCCGTCACCGCTCTACAGTGGTGGATAACCGCGGATATATCATATTCTTCAACAACCATCTGCCTAAACAATACTACAAACTATGAAACTATACACCAAAGGAGGAGACAAAGGTCAGACCTCACTTGTTGGGGGCAGCAGGGTGAGCAAGTGCGACCTTAGAGTAGAGGCATACGGCACTGTGGATGAGCTAACAGCTTTTGTGGCACTTTTGGGCGACAAACTATGCCAGCAACAGCTTGACACACAGAGCATTTGCGACACTTTAGACAAGATAAACTGTGTACTGATGAGCGTAGAGGCTCTGCTCGCCTCGGATGGCAATTCAAAGGGTAAAATAGCCCCAATTTCAGAGGAGGCTTCACAGTGGTTAGAGCAGGCTATTGACTCTCTACAGTCACAAACTCCGCAGGTAAACCTCTTTACAATACCTGGCGGCTGCGAGTGCGTCTCTCTGTGCCATGTCTGCCGAACAGTCTGTCGTCGTGCAGAGCGCAGGGCTATTGCTGCCGTAAATGAGTGCGATGCAGATAGTTCATCTCTAATTTTTCTCAACCGCCTCTCAGACTACTTTTATGCCCTTGGCAGGTATCTGACCCACATTTTTAAGGTTACAGAGAAGGTGTGGAGACCTTAGCACCGCGAGGCTATGCATAATTTATTGCCAAAATATATTGTATATTCTATTTTTTTTATACATTTGCAACTCAAATAGGCAATAGCCGATTACTTTTTGCGTTATAACCTTAAAATTGAGATATTATGTATTGGACACTTGAGCTTGCATCAAAATTGGAGGATGCTCCATGGCCAGCAACTAAAGAGGAGCTTATAGATTATGCCAACCGCTCAGGCGCACCGCTTGAAGTTCTTGAAAACCTTGAGGCTATTGAGGACGACGGTGATGTTTATGAGAGCATCGAGGAGATCTGGCCAGACTACCCTTCCAAAGAGGACTTCTTCTTTGACGAGGAGGAGTATTAAAATTCAGACAAAAAAGAGTCAAGTTTCCTTGACTCTTTTTTTTGCAACTGATAGGCAGCAGAACTCTTTGGAAACAGGGTACGGTCTATATAGCGTAAAATAACTAACCTCCGTTCTGCTACACAGAAGGAAAGTTAAGGAGGTTAACTATATTAGGGAGAATAGTGAGCGCGCCATCCTAATTACCCCTAATTACCCCTAATTTCCTCTGATATCCTCTAAATTTTCCGCGCGCCCTGATTAAAGTACCCTCTCCACTAAATCAAAGTACCGTCTAATTTTAAGGAGGTGTTTATAAGGCACAAAAAAACCGAGCGCGCAGCATACTTAAGCGTATGTGAGCAGCTCGGTTATCAAAGTGGAACGCAATAAACGCCCCTTAAAATTGTTTTTTATGCTACTGCTGATGCGATAAGGAAGGTCGCTGCTACAGTAAGAATTGCATAAAGCTCTGGGAAAGCGGCAAGGATGAGGGTCTTACCCATTACATCGTGACCGTTACCGATTGCTGCAATACCGCTTGCGCAGACTTTGCCCTGATAGATAGCAGAGAGGAGGTTTACCATACCTACCAAAAGACCGATACCAAGAACGGCTGCACCCTGAAGCATAGTAATCTCAGGAGTGATAAGGTTGTAGATGCTTGTTACCATGAAGAAGCAAACGAAACCATAGAGACCCTGTGAGCCTGGAAGAGCTGAGAGGACCATGTAGCTACCGAAAGCTGAACCGTTTTTCTTCATTGCGCCGACTGCTGCCTGACCGCAAATTGCAGTACCGATAGATGATGCGATACCTGCCATACCTACCATAAGTGCAACACCCACATAGGCTAAAATCAATGCTGTTGATGTCATAATTGTAATTTGTTTTTAATTGTTATAAATTTAATTTGTTTTTGTTATAATTTTAATCTTTTTTAAGTGGTGTAAATACGCGAGTTGTCATCTCAAAGCCTGCATTTTTGAAGAACTCTACAAAGGTCAGACGCATTGGGTGAACAAATGACGAGATACACGACATAAATAGGTTAATAGCGTGTCCGATAATAAGAATTACAGACGCACCAAGGATTTGGAAAATAGTTCCGAAAGTGAAGCTCTCAAAGCCTGCATCAAGACCTGTAATTCCGAGTGCAAGGTTGTTGAACACCTGAGCAAGCACACCGCCTGACAGTCCGATTGCAAAGAGTCGGATATACGAGAGTACATCAGAGAGCAGACCTGCTACATTATTATAGGTATCCCACAGACCTGTACCGAAGTTTGCAAAGATGTTGAAGTTCGGACGATTGAGCAGCAGCATCAGCACAAGAGCCACGGCAGCAGAGGCAATATATGCTGGCGAAGAGAAGCTATACCACTCAACACCCACCATACCCGCGACAGCTGCAAGACAGGTTGAAAGAATCATCAAAAACCATCCAATTGAGCCCAAAGCGTTCTTTACACCGAAAGTATAGCATGTATAACCGATATTGATTGCCATACCAATCATAATCTGGATTACACCTATAACCATCGAAATTGCAAAGAAATCGTTCTGGAAATCAAGGAACGGGAACCAATCTATTGCAGGGAATACTGACGGTATGCTAACGCCAAATACTCCACCTGTATAGAATCCAAACAGTGCCGATGCACCTCCACAAATCATTGTCAACTTTGATGCGGTCTTAAGGCTCTTACCACCCTTAAGGAAGAGGGCAAGACCTGCCAAGAAGAGGATTGTTCCATAACCTACATCGTTGAGACAGATTGCGAAGAATAGCATATAGAACGGTGCAAAAATCGGAGTTAAATCGACTGTCCCGTACTTTGGCAGTGCATAGAGTGAGCCGATAAGCTCAAAAAGGCGTGCAAAGCTATTGTTCTTCAGCTTAACAGGTGTGTTATCCTCTGGAGTTGGGTTACTCTTCAGATAGACAGTGTTTGCTGAGCTATCAAGCAGAGCATCAACCTTAGCTGCATTTGACTCCTCAGCCCAACCCTCAAGAACAAGCAACATTCCGTCAGCCTCCTGAGTAGCCGAAGAGGCTATACGAGCATTCTGCAACTGAACTTTCAGCGCAGCAAGCTCTGAAACAATAACTCCACGATGAGCAGCACAAGCTACAAGGGTCTGCTCGGCAGCATCTATTCTAAGTTCGGCTGCACGAAGTGACTCTTTGAGCTGAGAGAGGCTCATAGTTGGTGCTTTAAGCTCCTGAGCATCAAGATTTATCTCCTCGGTACCATCGCCAATAACCACGAAACGAGCCATAGCGTCAGCATCACTGATAAGGGCAATATTATACTGTTCGCCCCACTGAGAGATACTCTTCTCAAAGACACTACCCGAAGCTACAAAGTAGCGCAGTACAACACCAGCCTTAGACAGCTCTGCGGTGCGAGTAATATCAACCTCGCCCCATGGAGTCCACTCCTCAATGCCCTTTGTAAGGCGTGCGATATCGCCCTTAGCGGCTGAGATAACGCTCTGAGCCTCTGTATAGGCTGCAAATACGCGCTCGCCCTCAACACTCTCTACAGAGGTCTTACCCTGGGCTGCAAGAGTGTCCAAAGTCGCAAGAGCCTTGGTGCGTGCCTCAATATCAAGTAGCAGAGTTCTATCTGCCTCTGTAGGCTCCCACTCAGAGGTGGTTATATCGACCATACCCGTCTCACGCAACGACTCGATAAATCTATCGCGCTCAGGGGCAAAGAGGACGATGTCATATTTCATCATCTTTACTATCATACACCTCTGCCCTCCTCGGCAGCTGCCTGCTGTTGCTGGCGTGTCTTTACGATTTTCTGTGCCGACTTACTCAGATTCTCTTCATCCTCCATAAATCGTTTAATTTTGCGTATGGCATCCTCATAGCCAGGTATCTGTACCTTTTCATAGAGGTTTACCTTTTGAGTGGTCTTGCGGCGTGCGTAATCCAAAAGCTCCATCTGGCGGTTATATACCTCGAACTGTATGCCCAAAGAGGCAATCTTCTTGAGCAGTGACAATCCGTCACTATACCACGCAGGAGAGGAGAAGAGGTTAAACGGTTTCTCATCAAAAATAACCTCTTTGAGTAGCGGTATTCGCACTCCCGCGATTTTCTGTGCCGAAAGTTCGACATCCGAAATCTTGAGCAGTGTACAATCAAACTCGCCCCACAGAGCTACCATGTAGTCATACTGCGCAATAAGCGCATCGAGCTTTTCACGGTAGTCTTGTGCAGAGTCCTTCGCTCGCTTTACCTCAGAGCGCAGTGCCGACTCCTTACTCTTAATGGTAGGGAGTGCCTTCTGGCGCATCTTAAGTTGCTTGCCCAGCTCGCCAAGCGAAGTCTTGTTATATTGAAATTTGATTGCCATCAGTTATTATGCTTTCCAATATTTAGCAATAAGTTCAGCCTTGATTGCAACCTCCTCCTTAGAGAAGTATTCAGCAAACAGCTCCCAAGCGGTGTCAAGCATCTCTGTAATATCAATGTTTACATCAATTGCAAGCAGTTTCTCTGAATAGTCGTGTGCAAACTTAAGTGCGCGCTCGTCGTAGTCAGAGAGGTCAAAACCGTTCTCCAACTTAGTCTTTGCATTTGCCGCATCAGCATAGAGACGCACGCAGGCATTCATAACCTGTGGGTGGTCCTCACGGGTTTTCTTACCGATAACAAGCTGCTTGAGTCGTGACAGTGAACGGAATGGGTCGATGATAACCTTTCCTGTGTCAGAGTCGTTACGAAGGAAGAGCTGACCCTCGGTAATATAACCTGTATTATCTGGAATTGCGTGTGTAATATCACCACCAGAGAGGGTTGTAACGGCGATAATTGTAATTGAGCCACCATTTGGCAACTGAACTGCCTTCTCGTAAATCTTTGCAAGGTCAGAGTAGAGTGAGCCTGGCATTGAGTCCTTTGATGGAATCTGGTCCATACGGTTTGACACAATTGCAAGAGCATCGGCATAGAGGGTCATATCTGTAAGCAGAACAAGCACCTTCTCGCCCTTATCCACTGCAAAATACTCTGCTGCTGTAAGTGCCATATCTGGCACAAGGAGTCGCTCTACAGGAGGATTCTCTGTAGTATTTACAAAAGAGACAATACGGTCAAGGGCACCTGCGTTCTCAAATACCTGCTTAAAGTATAGGAAGTCGTCATTTGTAAGACCCATACCACCAAGGATAATCTTATCAGCCTTTGCACGCAGTGCCACATTTGCCATAACAGCGTTATATGGCTGGTCAGGGTCAGCAAAGAACGGAATCTTCTGACCTGTTACAATAGTATTGTTAAGGTCAATACCTGCAATACCTGTTGCAATAAGCTCTGATGGCTGAAGACGCTTAAAAGGGTTTACTGTAGGACCGCCAATCTCGCGTGCCTCGCCCTCAAGCTGCTCTCCACCCTCAAGAGGCTCGCCATAAGCGTTGAAAAAGCGACCTGCAAGGTTGTCTGAAACCTTGAGCTTTGGTGGCTCGCCATGGAATACAACCTCTGAGTTGGTTGCCAAACCCTCAGTACCTGCAAAGACCTGAAGGGTTACATTTTCGCCCATAATCTTTACCACCTGTGCAAGTTTTCCGCCCACAGTGGCAAGTTCGTCATTACCTACGCCTGTTGCACGAAGAGTGACAGTAGCCTTGGTAATATTGTCGATTTTTGTGTATATCTTTTGAAATGCTCGTGTTGTCATAGTACCAATTTATTTAGCGGAAGCAACATACTGTTCAATTTGCTTTTGATAGTCGTAGAATTTCTCGCTCTTCCACTCTGAATAGTTCATCTGACGGAAGAGGTTGATAAGTCCCTTGAAGAACTTAGAACAAGCCTCGAAGTCGGCGAAATCGAAATCGTAGTCACAAATATCAAGTACCATCTTGTACATCATCTGCTGACGCTCCATAGGACAGTTGGCATCAATATCATCGAAAGCATCCTGCTGAAGGACTACAAAGTCAATAAGCTCGCTCTTCCAGAAACGCTCATGGTAGTCAACAGGTACACCGTCGTCTCCCAAGATGTTAATCTGGTCGTTAGCCTCCTTACCACGCTGAACAAGAGTCTTACCTCTGCGGACAAGCTCTACCCAGCCCTTCTCAATCTTCTCGCCCAGGTACTCCTCAACCTCTGGGTACTCAAGGTACTTAGAGTAAGACTCTAATGGGTCAATAGCTGGGTAACGCTTTGAGTCTGCACGACCCTGAGAGAGTGCGTAGAAACAACGCGCAGCCTTCTTTGTTGACTCTGTTACAGGCTCCTTAAGGTTACCACCCGCAGGAGATACTGTACCGAGGAAGGTTACAGAGCCTGTCTGACCGTTTGTAAGTTTTACAAGACCTGCACGAGCGTAGAAGTTTGAAATAATAGCCGAGAGGTCCATTGGGAAGGCATCCTGACCTGGAAGCTCCTCCAGACGGTTTGACATCTCACGCAGAGCCTGAGCCCAACGAGATGTAGAGTCTGCCATAACAAGCACTCTCAGACCCATAGAACGGTAATACTCGCCAATTGTCATACCTGTATATACAGATGCCTCACGCGCTGCAACAGGCATGTTTGATGTGTTACAAATAATAATGGTACGCTCCATAAGTTTGTGACCTGTACGAGGGTCAACGAGCTCTGGGAACTCCTTGAAAATCTCCACAACCTCATTTGCACGCTCTCCACAAGCCACGATGATAATTACATCAGCCTCTGCCTGCTTAGAGATTGCGTGCTGAAGCACAGTCTTACCTGCACCAAATGGACCAGGGATAAAGCCTGTACCACCCTCTGCAAGTGGGTTGAAGGTGTCAATTGCACGAACACCTGTCTCCATAACCTTTGATGGACGAGGTTTCTCTGTGTAGCAGCGAACAGCCTGCTTTACAGGCCACTTCTGTACCATTGTAATATTGTACTCGTTACCATCAACATCTGTTACCACAGCAACAGTATCTGTTACCTTATACTGACCTGCTGCTGCAACACTTTTTACAGTGTAGTTGCCTGTCATGATAAATGGCACCATGATTTTGTGAGCAATCCACTGCTCCTGTACCTCTCCGAGCCAAGATGCAGCAGATACCTTGTCGCCAACCTTTGCAAGTGGCTTAAAGTCCCACATAGCCTCGAAATCGAGCGGGTCAGTAATTGAGCCACGGTCGATAAACAGACCGTCCATCTTCTCAAGGTCATTCTGAAGACCGTCATAGTTCTTTGAAAGAAGACCTGGTGCAAGGGTCGCCTCAAGCATGTGACCCTCAAACTCTACCTTATCGCCGATTTTAAGACCACGGGTAGAGTCATAAACCTGTACATAGGCATCGTCGCCTATTACCTTGATGACCTCAGCCATCATTTTGGTATCACCACAATAAACAAAGCAAATCTCGTTCTGCGCAACTGCTCCGTCCGCCTTAACGATTACAATGTTAGAGATAATACCGCTAACTTTTCCTGTTGTTTTCATTTATAGGTATGTTCTAATTATATTTCCTTGACTAAATCCTTGCCGTCAAGCTCTGACATAAGTTTGTCAAACATCTCTCTGCCCCTCTTAGCATCGAGCTTTGCCCAACGAGCAACAATATTAACCTTAACAAGGTATGCCATAACAGCATCAAGAGTAAAGTAGTCGAAAGTTGAGAGTTCTGAGGCTACCGACCAACGGATAAGGTCAATCTTACGCTCCTTTTCGAGCATATTCTGCTCATCCATTGCAGCAATCAGAGAGTCTATATAGGACAACTCACCCCTTAGACCAAAGTCAGCCGCAGAGCTACGCTGCAACTGCTCAACAATCTCTCCGCCACCAACTGTAACAGAGTCAGCTGTAAGATTCTTCTCGCGGGCAACAAGCGCAGCGATAACATTTCTCAGAGTTCTATCTGCCTCAGACCACTCCCTAAGGAAACGCGAAGAGGAGGCACTACACAAATCGTAGTATGCAGCAAATAGAGCCACAGCAAATGGTCTATCCATATCAAGTCCCTCGGCATCCTCCCCATCAGGAGCAGCGTATGCACGAACTACTTTGGCAATACTTCCAGGCAGCAGAGTTGGATTTTTCAGCTGCTCTGAAACCTGCTCTGTAGTCAAACAACCCAACGAGTTGTGAGAGCTGCTGCCACTGTGACGCGCAGCAAGATTCTCACAGTCGTAGTAGGTATAGAGAAGTTGCACCTTTTTCCAATCGCTTGTACTAAGTGACTCCTCCACCTCCGTAAGAATCTCCTCAAGGCTAAAACCCTTAGTCTCAGCATCAAGGGCATACTCACGAAAGCCCGCTACTAAAGTATAGTAACTTTTGCTAAACATAGGCTATGCAAAGAGCAGTTTTGAGATTTTCTCGCGCAGATACTCCTGCATAAGCGCAGCAAATGACTCGTCAGTGAAAGAGATGTAGTAACCACCATCCTTCTGACCTACCTTGAAGCCGTTGCGAACATCCTTTGAGTAGCCAACCTCGATACCAGCTGCGAGCAACTCCTTTGCAGACGCCTCAAAAACCTTTGAGAACTCAGTCTCCAAAGCAGCAGGGAGCAGAGCTACAAGATCCACCTTTGCGCCATTGTTCCAAGCACCTGCAACAGTAAGCAGAAGCTGCTTTACAAACTGTGCATCAACAGTGGCAGCAGAGACAGATGCTGTAACACTCTTTGCGATGATAAGTTCTGAAATCTCACTCTTAATCTTTGCAAGAGCCTGCTTGCCAGCAAGTGAAATCTCAGTCATAGAGTTCTTTGCAGTATCAGCAGCCTTTGTCTGAGCTTCCTTAACAATCTTTGCTGCCTCAGCCTTTGCGTCAGCCAAAATCTTCCCTGCCTCAGCCTTTGCATCAGCTACAAGACGATCCGCCTCAACACGACCTTTCTCCAATCCCTCATCATAGAGACGAGCGGTCAATTCCTTGAGTTTTGTGTTTTCCATACAGTATAATAGTTTAAGATTTTTCAAAACGGCACAAATATAGGTATTTTCCTACGGAAAAACAAGTTTTTTGCAACAATACTCCATAATGAATATAAATCAGACTTTTTGCATAAAAATCAGTGACGAAAAACTGTTCGATTTCACGCATTTTAACAGAGCGCGAACAAATAAGTTCTTCGAGATATCGAATCCCTTGAACTTTAGCGCGCGCTCCTTAATCTCGCTAAACTCCCTAAACTCCCTAAATGTCGTTTCCTGAAATAGGTTGACAGTATAGTCTTGATACAAGGA
>CAZIPR010000011.1:0-54869 GCA_964541245.1 uncultured Alistipes sp. | reverse complement strand
GCGGCGGCAGCCTCAAGGAAGGCTTCTACATAGAGTCTATCTGGGAAGTTCTGCATAAAATCAACCGTAAAGGTATCTGCCACGGACATCATTTGCAGGCTTATACCCTTAGTGCCGCTACTATAGACATGGATGCTGTCGATATACTTCTCTGCATCGCCCATATTAGCTTTGCCTGTATAGCTGCAAATAAACGAATTTATCGGCTTTGAGATAAAGCCAGAGACCATCTCCTGCTTCTTTTCGTAGCTCTCAAGCGAGTCTAACATATCGGACATCATCTTCATTACACTCGCACTGCTGCGCGCAGAATCGGTCTGCTTTTGCTTGGCAATAAGGGCGCGGAAGTGGGTCGAGAGGCTCTCCAAGTCCATACTCTGCTCCTGGTCTCCGTATGGGAGATATATCGAGCTGACGCAGTTACGAAAAGTGTTGGGCAGCCCTATGCTCTCGCGCCAATCACAGCTCATGCTGCACAAAATCTGCTCAGCGGCATCAGGGTTGAGGCTCTTTACACCCTTCTGCATCAAAATAGTCATCAGTATTGCAGGGGTGGCATTGCACTCTTTGCAGACTTTGATAACGCTATTTACATCAAAGATAATTTCATATCTCCAACTCAGACCGCCAGCCTCCTGACCCTCAGTAACTTGCGGGATTGCAAAGGCTGTTCTGTCGGCTTGATAAACTTTGCTTTTGTCGAACTCTAAATTGCCATCATTTACAGGGTCGGCAGTCTCTCCACGGAGCAACCCTTCGCCCATAAGGCGCACATCAGGAATACGAATATTGTTGTGCGGATATTTGAAGTTTAGGTAGTAGTAGAGCAGGGTCTTGATAAACTGCATAATGCCCCTGCCGTCACACATGGCATGATGGAACGAGATGTAGATACTCTTCTTGAAAAAGGTTATGTCGAGCAGGTTTTTATTGGTTGTACTACCTCCTAAAGGGCGGAGTTTTCGAGCTCTTGCAGGAGTGGGCGAAAAGAGGTTTTCGCAGAGATATACATTGCCGTCAACAACCTTAAATCGGCTCTTGAAATATGGGTATCTTTTGTAGGCAAATTTTGCTGCTCTGATGATGCAGTTGAAATTTACATTTTCCTTGAGTCTGACCTCAAATACTTGACTCTCAGTGCCATCCTTGCGATATAAAAAGGTCTCGCCAGCTCTAATCTTAAGTCTAAATCTCTCCATGTCTAAAACTATTATTTCACACGGCAAAGGTAGTGCCTTGTAGCAAAACTATTGTTTTCTTATAGGCTGAAAAGTTGGAGTAATAGGAGTTTTTTACTTTGCAGACAAAGTCAATAATGTTAAACAGCTTGAAAAGGTAAAAATATACCCTGTGTGATTGGGTGTGTCGCCTTAGTTTTGTGTCTTATATATACAATTAGGTAGAATTTGCCTGAAAACTAACAGAAAGATGTCGAATATAAAGAAGATTGTAAATGCCTATTTGGTACATCGTTACCCAAATGATGTGAGAGGAGAGTTTGCCGCTTGGTTTGCCTCTCCGATAGACCACCAGCAGAAGGATGAGGCATTAAAAGAGGCGTGGGATAGTGTCGAGGTGCAGTCAAATAAGCTCGGCATGCGTCACTCGTTTGATGCTGTTATGCAGCGAGTGAAGCGTAGCGAGAGCAGGGCTCGCCGCGTGGCTTTGGCGCGTACATTTTTGCGTACAGCAGCGGTTGTTGTTATGGCTGTAGCTATTACGGCTATTGTGAGGATGTTTGTCGGCACTACAGGGGTAGAGTGGCACGAGATTTATGTGCCAAAGGGCGAGAGCCGCATGGTATCACTCTCTGATGGCTCTACAATTCGTCTTACAGCAGGCTCAAGGCTTATCTATCCGAGTGAGTTTGATTCAAATATCCGCAAAGTCTATCTGTCAGGCGAGGCGTTTGCAGATGTGGCAAAAGATGCTCACCGCAAGTTTGTTGTCTCGGCAGAGCAGGTTGATGTTGTGGTACACGGAACACAGTTTAATATCCGCTCGTTTGACTCCAATAGCGAGGTTGAGGTTATGCTGCTTGAGGGCTCGGTGGATATGCAGACCAAATCTCTGGGTAAGAATAGGATTGTGAGAATGCACCCTGGCGATTTTGTCAAGTTGGATAAGCGTTCAGGCAGAATATCGTGCGAGAATATTCCGAGTGACATGTTTGACAACTACCCAAGGGCACGCTCGCTCACATTTATCAACTCCCGCCTAAGCGATATTGCAGTGCAGCTTGAGAGACTCTTTGATGTGAGAATTGTGATAGACAAAGCAGAGTTATCGGAGGAGCGTTACTACTCAGCCTTTGTCAACAACGAGTCGCTTGACCAGATACTCTCAACACTGAAGCGCAATGGTCGTATGTCCTACTACTGGAAAAATGGCGAGATTCACTTCTGCAAGTAATAAATAAACAAGGTATTTTTAATACACCATATATAATTAACCTATTTTCTAATCAAAACTTAACACTATGAGAACAAAAGTTTCCTCTCATCGTCGTTTGTGGACTATTCTGCTTGCGATGTGTGTGATGTTGACTCTTCCGCTCTCGGCAGAGGCGCAGAAAGTCAACTTGAAGTTGAAGGACGCTACTGTTCAGCAGGCTATTCAGTCGTTGCAGAAGCAGGGCTACTCAATTTCTGTTAAGCTCAGCGATGTCAATATGGACGCCGCTGTGTCTATTGATGCCAAGGACGAGGCATTGCAGAGCGTTTTGGGCAAAATCTTTGCCGGACAAAATGTTGACTGCCAAGTCAATGGCAAGAGTATTGTTGTTACCAAGCGTGTGGCTCAGGCTTCAACTCCTGCACAGTCACAAACGGTAACAGGTGTTGTAAAAGACGGCGCAGGTAACCCACTGATTGGTGTTACTGTATGGGTTGTTGAGGACTCTACCAACGGTACTACTACCGACATGAACGGTGCTTACTCGCTCACAGCGAAGAGCAACCAGACCCTCGGTTTCTCTTATATCGGTTTTACCGATACAAAGGTTGCTGTAGGTCGTCGTTCTGTTGTTGATGTAGTTCTTAAGGAGTCTGCAACATCTATGGACGAGGTTGTCGTTGTTGGTTACGGTACACAGTCTCGCCGCACCCTTACCACCGCTATCTCTAAGGTTGACGGTGCAGAGCTTTTCGATGCTCCTGTATCAAATGTCGGAGATGCACTGAAGGGTAAGGTTGCTGGTCTTCGTGTTGCTACCGGTGATACAACTCCAGGTGTTGCTCCTCGTTTCATGATTCGTGGTGGATCTTCTATCAACATGTCAAATGACCCTATCGTTATCGTTGACGGTGTACTCCGTACAATGGATGATATCAACCCTAACGATATCGAGTCTATCGAGGTACTTAAGGATGCTGCATCTGCTGGTATCTATGGTGCGCGAGCAAGTAATGGTGTAGTGCTTATTACCACAAAGAAGGGTAGCGCAACAGGTGGTCCTCAGATTGTATTCGACGCTCAGGTAGGTTGGACAGAGCCATCTCGTAAGTGGGATTTGATGAACGCTAAGGAGTTCCTCTCTTGGGTTCGTCCTGCACTGAAGGATACTCGTTCAGGCGAGACCTTCCTTGCTGGTGCAAATGCTGCTGGTACAGGCAACACCCTTGGTAACTCAATGTTTACCACTCGTTACCTCAACGAGGGCGAGGATCCTGCTCCAGGTTGGGATTGGATGGTTGACCCACTTGACCCAACTAAGTATTTGACCTTCCGTGATACCGATTATCAGAGCCAGTGGTACTCTCGCGCACTTTGGCACAAGGAGTATGTTGGTGTAAACGGTGGTAACGACAAGATTAAGTATGCTGCATCAGTTAGCTATCTCGGCGATGACGGTATGGTTGCTACAACAGGTTATGAGGTCTTCACAATGCACGGCAACACCACTTTCAAGGTTGCTAAGAATCTGGAGGCATCAACTACCTTCGACCTCTCTCGTTCAAAGCGTGATGTTCCATTTGATGACTACTTCACATCTATCGGTCGTGGTCTGATGATGGGTCCTACAACTCGTAACTTTGACACTGATGGCAACTACATCACAGGTGGTACCAACAAGTTCCAGCAGACAGCATGGTTCTATGAGAACTTCTTTGACCGCGAGGCTGCAACTACCCGTATGACAGGTAACTTCAACCTGAAGTGGAAGATTTGCGACGGTCTTACTGCAACTGCTCAGTATGCTATCTTTGACAACCAGTATCGTGGTAGCTACTATGTACTTGGAGAGTATCAGGGTCATACAAACTATGTATATTCTACTCGTTCAACAACTGAGACTCGTACTCAGACCCTGCGTAACACTTTCCAGGCATTTGTTAACTACAACAAGACCTTCAAGGACAAGCACACTATTAACGCTACTGTTGGTTACGACTACATGAATCAGCGTTACTGGTACCTGACTGCAAATGCAACAGGTTCTGTATCTGATAAGGTGCCTATCCTCGATTCAGGTACTGCATTCTCTGCATCTAACAAGGACGAGCAGCAGGCTCTTATCTCTTACTTCGGTCGTGTAAACTATGACTACGCTAACAAGTATGTAGCTTCGTTTACTTTCCGTGCCGATGGCTCTTCAAAGTTTGCTAAGGGTAACCAGTGGGGTTACTTCCCTGCCGGCTCAGTAGCTTGGATTATCTCTGAGGAGAACTTCTGGGATGCTGACAAGACTAAGATGAACAACTTCAAGATTCGTGCTTCTTACGGTCAGACAGGTAACAACGGTATCGGTCTTTACGATACTTATGGTGCGTTTGCTACAGGTCTGTACGCAGGTCAGAGCATCATGCTCCCAAGTGCGATGGTTAACTCAGGTATGAAGTGGGAGACTACTACCCAGCTCGACCTCGGTATTGATATGGGCTTCTTCAGAGATCGTCTCCGTTTTGTTGTTGACTACTACAACAAGCGTACTGACAACATGCTCTTCTCTATCACACTTCCAGATACAGGCTCATTTAGCTCTGTTAAGGCAAATGTTGGTAGCGCACGCTTCTACGGTTTCGAGGTTGAGATTAACTCTGTAAATATTCAGAAGCCAAACTTCACTTGGACAACCGACTTTACATATACCTTCTCTAAGAACAAAGTTCTCAGCCTTCCTGAGGAGTACGCTTACGAGGAGCTCGATATGTACGGTAATCCAACAGGCAAGACAGCTTACCGTATCGGTGGTTACACAATGTCTGAGACTGGCTACCGCTTTGCAGGTACTGCTGTAGGCGAGGAGCTCGGTCGTATTTGGGGTTACAGCATCTCTCATGTAATTGAGAATCAGGCTCAGGCTGATGCTGCTCTCTACGATACTCAGTCACACGGTCACCGTCGTTCTGATAAGCTCTCTGATAAGGATAACGCTAAGTACAAGGGTCGTAAGGATATTGGTGACTATGAGTGGGTTAACCGCTATGGCTCAGCTCTTACAGCTGATGGTCGTGACCAGATTGACGGCGAGGATATGTTCCTTCTCGGTAATGTAGTTCCTCACTCAACAGGTGGTTTGAACAATACCTTTAAGTATAAGAATCTGACCCTTTCAGTATATGTTGACTATGCAATCGGTCACTCTATCTACAACTACATGAAGACTCGTTTCTTCCAGAATACTCTGGGTAACAGTAACTCAAATGTTGATAAGATGGTTTATGACTGTTGGACAGCACCTGGTTGTGACTACAAGTACGCTCGTTTCTTCCCTAACGATGCTGACTTTGGTAACCGTAACTTCTCTCGTGCATCAGAGTTCAATGTTGAGAAGGCTGACTACCTCTGCCTCCGCGATGTATCTCTCTTCTATGACCTTCCAAAGAGTTGGATTAAGAAGTTGGGTCTGAAGAAGGTAACCGTAGGTGTTACAGGTAACACACTTTGCTACCTTACTGCTGTTAGCGGTGGTGCAAACCCTGAGACTGGTATCGGTCGTGCAAGCGACGCTGATATGTATGCATCTGTAAACAATGCAGACACTACTGTAGGTAACTTCAACCCTCCTACTCGTAAGTTCCTGTTCAATGTGAAACTTACTTTCTAAAAAACGGGTACTTTAATTTATAAAAACGAAAAAGATTATGAAACTTAAGAATATAATGAGATTTATCCTGCCTGCAATTGCTGGTGCGATGGTTGCAACCTCATGCCACGGCGATTTGGATATTATGCAGGATAACAGGCTCTCGGCATCCAATATGTGGACAGATGCGACCGATGTAACGCAGTCCACCTATGGAATCTATGACCGTTTGCGTACATGCTTTGTACACAAAAACACAAATGTATTCTACTGGGGTGAGGTGAGAGTTGGTACCTATATGTGGGGCTCTTCAATTGTAAACCTTGCACATGATAACGATATGATTGGCGTAGAGAGCAGCACAATGAACGGTGCAAATGCCTCTACCAGCTGGTCAGCACTCTACTCTACTATCGACCAGGCTAACGCAGTACTTAAGTACGCTCCAATTGTAAATATGACTGACAAAGAGCGCGGTTTTGCAGTTGGTCAGGCATCATTTGCTCGTGCATTTAGCTACTTCTATGCAGCTCGTCTGTGGGGCGATGTGCCTCTCAACCTTGTACCAATTGAGTCAGTATCTCAGCCGGAGTGCTATCCGGAGCGCGCTCCTAAGGCAGAGGTTTATGCTCAGATTGGCAAGGATATTCAGACCGCTCTTGACAACGCAGCAAACCTTGGTACAGACTGCTACTTTGCAACAGCTTATGCAGTAAACCTTCTTAAGCTTGAGTATGCTCTTTGGATGTACACAAACCAGCAGGGCGGCGACAGCTACCTTACTCTTGCAAAAGAGGCTATTGATGCACTCAACCCATCAAGCGCAGACCTTCTTCCAAAGTATTCTGATGTATTCAGCTACACTAACAAGAAGAACTCTGAGATGGTATTTGCACTCTCTAACAGCCAGACTGAGAAGCTGACAGGTGGTTTCTATGAGTATTTCTACCTCGGTAACTCTTCTATCGCTGCTGCTTACGCAAACAACCCTGTTCCAGTAGCTTCTACTCAGTGGTGGGGCTTCCAGCCTACATTTATGGAGCGTATGCGTACAAGCCGTGATGTAAATGGCGATACCCGTGTTGCAACAAACCTTGGCGATGGTCCTTACGCTCCAGGCGATAAGAATCTGACATGGTGTAACAAGTATATCGGCGACCAGAGCGGTGCTATGGCTGTCCTTGACTGCGATATCCCTTACTACCGTAAGTCACTTGCAGTTATGCTGACAGCTGAGTATTACTACTACAAGAAGGATTACTCTAACGCTCTTAAGTACCTCAACATCGTTGCTAAGCGTGCTTATGGTAAGGATAACTACTATACAGACGCAACCAATGCAGGTGTTCTGGCTGCTCTTGATAACGAGTATTTCCTTGAGTTCCCTGCTGAGGGTGTTATTTGGTGGGCTCTTATCCGTCTTGACCTGATTTGGGAGTACAACGACTACCTTGCAGGACAGCGCACAAACAATCCTAACATTCTGTTGTGGCCAATCTCTAACTCAGCTCGTAACAAGAACTACAAGCTTGAGCAGACTGAAGGTTGGAACTAATAGTCAAAAATAAAAAACAATATAACTATGAAAATGTTTAAGTATTTGGCTCTCAGCATGGCTGCAATGTTCTGCTTTGCATCATGTGTTGAGACTGATATTTCGGAGCGTGATCAGAGAACTCGTATCACTCTCTCTCCGGAGACTACCTCTTTTGGAGCTGAGGCTACAGAGTATATTGCTGCTGTGCAGGTTGCACAGGGTAGTATCCTCTCTGACATGAGCTGGGAGGCAAGTATTACCTCATCTACTCCATGGGTAACACTTGAGAAAACTACTGTTAAGCAGTCTTACACCGGTACTTATGACACCGAGACTGTTTATGACTCTTATGTAGAGGGTATTAAGGTTAATATCTCTGCTAACGCTGCTTACAAGCGTTCTTTCGAGATTACTGTTACCGCTGCTGACGGTACAACTGCTGTTCTCTCTTGCACACAGAAGGGTGCAAAGGCTGACGCAGCTGTTTCTACCGATGTTAAGAACATTGAGTTCCTTGCTTCAGGTGGTTCATCGGTGGTTGAATATACCTCAAATATGGGCGATGTTGTAGCATATACATTTACTCAAGGCGATGGTGCTGCTGCATCTTGGCTTAAGGCAGAGACTGTTGAGGCTGGTAAGGTAAAGGTTACTGCTGAGGCTTGGACAGAGAAGACTCCTCGTACCGCTACTATGACTATCACAGTTGGTAGCGCAGATACATCACTTGCAAAGGTTACTATCCCTGTAACTCAGCTTGCTGCAGAGGATCACTACTTCATGTATGGTGCATCAACAGGCGATGTTGTTATCGCTGATGCTGTCCAGATGGATAAGGTTAGCGAGGGCGTTTACTCTGTTAAGCACTTCTTCTGCGACGAGGCTGCAGGTAATGTTGTAATGTTTAACAAGAACTCTCGTGAACTTACTTATCCTTGCTATGCTTTGGGTGCTGATGGTAAGGTTATCGTTGTAGAGAACAATAATACCGCTGTTACAGGTCTTGTAATTGATGCAAATGGTATTCGTAACCTTACAGTTGATTTCACAGCCCTTACTTGGGAGTGGGAGAGAGTATCTACAACTTATGCTATGCCGGATTCTGAGCTTGGTAACTATCCTACAAAGTCTTACATCGCACGCGATGGCTCAATGAAGACTTGGATGGTACGCCACATGGCTTGGGACGGTGGTGACATTACTCCAAAGCTCGGTACAGGTATGGTTAAGAAGGTTGAGGCTGGTGCAAGCGGTACAGGTGGTTATGCAGCTGCTAACTTCCCAACTGTTTGGAATGCTTCAACTCTTGTAAAGGAGTATGAGACATTGGAGAGCGGTCTTGGTGTTCTTGAGACCTACTCTGATGATGGTCGTTGCTATACTTATCATGAGATGCTCGGTTATGAGGCTCGTTTCGGTATCGGTTATGCTCGTTACGAGCAGGGTCCATGGGTAATCGGTGAGAAATATACCGATGCTCGCGGTACTACTTATACCATCGCTGAGGCTCCGCTCAAGGCTCAGATTGACCAATATACAGGCGACAATGCTAAGGATGAGGAGCTTTATCCAATGCTTAAGGTACAGGCTCAGGGTATCTGCCCTTACGGCTGGCATGTTGCTAATGCATCTGACTGGCTCGACCTCTTCTATGCAATGGCACAGGCTTCTAAGACAGGTACTCACACATACCCTGTAGCTGAGGCTGATTGTACCTACAAGCAGATGATTAACGATGGTGTACCTAACATCAATGGTTGGTTGCGTAATACCAAGGATTGGGGTACTAACTATGTTGATGAGGGTGCAGACGAGTTTGGTTTCCAATACTATCCACTCGGCTTCCGTTACATGACTCAGGGCTTCCAGTGCTGGAGCATGAGAGCTCAGGTATGGGTTCCACTGCCAATGGCTGGTTCTAAGCCTGCTGACTATCCAAGTGCAGGTGGTGGTCGTATCAATGTTGTTATTAAGGACAACAAGACTATGACTACAGCTCTTGCTAACCTTGATATTGGTCAGGCAGTTTGTCCTTTCCGTTGTGTAAAGAACTACAAATAATCTATAACTAAGGGGTGGTGGTAGCCACTGCCACCCCTTTTTAACAAAAAAACTATGTTCAGAAAATTATCTATTTTATCGTTTTTTGCAGCCGCTCTATTTTTTGTTGGATGTAATAATGAGGACGGTCCAGACTCTCCTTGGGGTCCAGGCTATGTGCCACCTACAGGCGAGGATGATAAGAAAGAGGAGACAACTTTTAAGTCTATTGAGAAGGCAGACAACATTGTTGTTGCCCATCGTGGCGCGGTAAAAGAGTTTTCGGGTACACCGGATAACTCTCTTGCCTCTCTGAGAAATGCTATTGCACTTGGTTGCTATGGCTCTGAGCTTGATATATATTGGACAAAAGACAATAATGTCATCGTGGCGCATGCAGACTCAAACTGCAGAATAAATAATATGTACCCTTGGGAGTGTACTGTCTCTGAGCTTCGCGGTGGTGGCGTACTCTCAAATGGCGAGATACTGCCAACCCTTGAGGAGTATATCCGCGTAGCTGCCACTGAGGGCAAGTGTACAAAACTTGTCCTTGACATTAAGAATATCACAGTTCCTACTTCAATTGCTGCTGCTACCCGTGCTCAGTATTGCATCAACGCTTGCCGCCGCTCTATAGAGATTGCGCAGGAGTTGGGAGCAGAAGACTGGATAGAGTTTATCTGTACAGGTAATGCAACCGTTATGGCAGGCTGCGCACCTCTCTGCGAGGGTGCACAGATTCCTATCGGCTGGATGGCAAATAAGTCTGCGGCAGATTATGACAAACTCGGCGTAGGTTGCAAGTATGCATACCGCTGGGCAAACCTCTCGCTTGAGTATATGAATGATGGTCTGCTCTATGGCACTAATACCACAGAGCAGGGTAAACGCACTATTGATGAGTTTGTTGGTTTGGGCATTGAGTTTAGCATCTATAACGCTGACACAGATGCTCAGATGGACTACTACATCAACCAATCAAGCAAACTTAAGTGCATCTGCACCAACTATCCTAAAAAGTTGCTGCAAAAGATGGGAAAATTGTAGAAACAGCGTAGGGAAAAGTCTCTATAAAGTGTTATTATTATAGGGAACTTTATATATAGGTAAGGATTCCACCTTCTGGTTGATACAGGTTTAAGGGCGTGTTTCCGTGGGGAGGGTTTTGTATCCTCCCCATATTTATTTTAGCGTGATAAGGGCATACCTGCTTCCGCTAACAAAAATTGCCGACAATGAGCAGTACCTTCAGTACAGCCCATCGTCGGCATTTTTGCCGAGCGTTGCATCTACGCCCTTCTGACGCTAAAATGCGGTGCTTTAATTTGTCGGAGGGGGTGCTTTAATCGGGGCGCGCGGGTAATTTAGAGGTTATTAGTGGCTATTAGAGGGTATTAGAGGGTATTAGAGTAGCGCGCTCCTTAAATTCCTTAATCCCACTAATTTCCCTAAACACCCTTCTGCTTGCGCTCCCCTTACTGACAGACGGTACAAATAGTTGTGGTACTTGCTCTCTGCCATTTTTTTGCTATCTTTGCATTATGAAACCCAACGCACATATTCCATACATTGCAGCTCTTGCCGATTTTAGTTCGGCTCAGTTGCGAGAGACTCTCTTATCTCAGGGCGCGCTATTGCCCCTTACAGCGCACAATTGGGCAGATAAGTACCCTTATGCTCCGCAGGTTACAGCGCGCATGGCTTACACTGATAGTGCCCTTGTTGTTATGTTTGATGTCACAGAGGAGCATACTAAGGCTGTAGAGCTTTGCAGCAACGGCAAGGTGTGGGAGGATAGTTGTGTGGAGCTGTTTATCTCAAATCCGATAGGGGAGGGCTATTTTAACTTTGAGTGCAATGCCATAGGCACGCTGCTTGCGGCAAAACGGCTCTCAAGAGAGGTTGCTACCCACTTTTCGCAGGCTGAAATAGACCGTGTTGTGCGTTTCTGCTCTTTGGAGCATCGTGCTGTGGACAACTGCCAGACAACGGCGTGGTGGGTTATAGAGATAATACCTTTTGACTTGTTAGGGCTCGACTCTGCGCCTAAGGCACTAAAGGCAAACCTATACAAGTGTGGCGACAAGCTGCTTAGACCCCACTTTATGAGTTGGTCGGCAGTTGGTTGTGCCACCCCAGACTTCCATCGTCCCGAATATTTTGGAGAACTGACCTTTGAAAGCTATGAATAACCTACAACTTACAGCCATCGCCTCAAAATTTGCTATTCAGGGCGATATTCTCGCCGTAACACCGCTTGGCGAGGGATTTATAAACGATACCTATGTAGTTACAACTGCTGGGGATAGTCCAAACTACATCTTGCAGCGCAAAAATCACAATGTCTTTCCCGATGTGCCAGGGATGATGGAGAATATTGCAGCCGTGACAGCACATATCAAGAGTAAGGTGGCAGACCCGCTGCGCCATACACTGACCGTAGTGCCTGCACTTGACGGCAGACTATATGTTGAGCAGGATGGCAATTTCTGGGCTGTTTGCCTCTTTATTGAGGGGTCAAAGAGCTACGATAGAGCCGACTCGCTAAAACTTGCATATCAGGGTGGCGTGGGCATAGGTCGTTTCCAGAGGCTGCTCGCAGACTTTACTGCTCCGCTAAATGAGACTATCAAGGGCTTTCATAATATCCGCCACCGCTTTAATCAGTGGGATGAAACACTCGCTTTAGACCGCGTAGGCAGGGTGGCAGAGCTGTCTGAGGAGATAGAGTGGATAGAGTCGCGCCGCGAAGATATGCTCGCCTTCTGGAGCCTTGTGGAGAGCGGTGAAATCCCTACCCGTGTGACCCACAACGATACCAAAATTAGCAATATCCTCTTTGATGCTGCCTCAGAAGAGGTGCTCTGCGCCATAGACCTTGATACGGTCATGAGCTCCACCTCGCTAAATGACTTTGGCGATGCTATCCGCTCATATACCAACACAGGAGCCGAGGATGATACAGACCTCGACAGAGTGAGCATGAATATAGACTATTTCCGCGCCTACGCCGAGGGCTACCTCTCTGAGAGAAAGTCAACAATGACAGCAAGTGAACTTGAGTGGCTCGCCTTTTCGGGACTCTATATCACTTTTGAGCAGGTGCTGCGCTTTCTGATGGACTATATAGACGGCGATAGATACTACAAAATCGCCTACCCAACCCATAACCTCGTCCGTACCCACGCCCAGTATAAACTGCTGCAAAGCATGGAACAGCAGTACCCCGCTATGCAGAAGATTATCGCAGAGTTGTAGCTACGCAGAACTGCCCGCTTTTTCGAGAAAAAGCAGGGCGTGCAAAAAGCTTTCGGCAAAACTGCGTTTTGCTGATGCGTTGCGGATTTAGGATAGCCTACGGCTATTACGCTAAAAAATAGAGTCCTTTTCGCTTTCAAGTAAACTTGAGCGAAGGACTCTATTTTTCATCGCACCTCCTACGGAGGTATCTTCTAAATCCGAAAATAGCGAAACTTAGTCTATTCCGTTAGCGCGCACCCCTAATTTCCTCTAACAGCCTCTAAATCCCCTACTATCCGCGCGCTGCTATTCTCTGCTATTAAGCCGCACGCACCCAGCTAAAAAAGCGCGTCCATCTGGAACGCGCTTTTTGCTTTGTACCCCCGAGCAGAATCGAACTGCTATTTAAGGTTTAGGAAACCTTCGTTCTATCCGTTGAACTACAGGGGCGATATTTGATGGCAAAGGTATAAAAAATTTACATATCTTTGCACCCAAAAGAGTAACTAAGATGAAAATATCGGATTTTTTTACCAAATACAGGGGTCAGACCCCTTTGTGGATAGCCATTGTACCGCTTGTAGTGCTTGTTGTAGTGCTTGCGTTGGTTATAAAGTGTTTCGGTACTGATGCTATTTTGGGAGGTAGTCAGATTGCGCTTCTCTTTGCGGCTTCTGTGGCGGCGATGTTGGCTATAGGTCTTTGTGGCTGCAAGTGGGAGAGCCTTGAGAAGGCTATTGTGGATAATATCCACACCTCCGCGTCGGCTATAATAATTCTGCTGCTTATTGGTGCAATATCGGGAACATGGATGCTCAGTGGCGTTGTGCCGACACTTATCTGTTATGGTCTTGATATTATCCATCCGCGTATATTTTTAGGCGTAGCGTGTGCTATATGTGCCTGTGTATCAGTTGTTACGGGCTCGTCGTGGACCACAATTGCCACTATTGGCGTTGCACTGATGGGTATTGGTCGTGCTGAGGGCTTTAGCGAGGGTTGGATTGCGGGAGCAATTATCTCTGGAGCCTATTTTGGCGATAAAATCTCTGCACTCTCGGATACTACTGTGCTGGCTTCAGCCTCGGCGCATGTGCCGCTATTTGAGCATATACGCTATATGCTTATAACCACAATTCCGTCGTTTGGCATAGCACTACTTGTATTTTTTGGTGTCAGCCTAACCCACAGCCAGGACTCTACAGAGCAGATAGCCCATATCTCGCAGGTGTTGCACAGCACATTTAATATCTCGCCGTGGCTACTTGCAGTGCCTGTTATTACAGCTCTGCTTATACTGCGCCGTCTGCCAGCACTTATTACCCTCTTTGTGGCAACTGTTGTGGCATGCGTGGCGATGGTTGTCTTTCAGCCAGAGATTATCTCTCAGGTTGGCGGCGAGGGCGAGTTCTCGACATTTCGTGCGCTGATGACCGTCTGCTCCTCTTCAACATCCGTAACAACGGGCGATAGCATGCTTGACTCGTTAGTTGCCACTCGCGGCATGAGGGGTATGCTGGACACTGTGTGGCTTATCCTCTGCGCGATGTGTTTTGGTGGTGTGATGGCTGGTAGTGGCATGCTTGCAGCCATAACAAGGCTATTTATGGGACTTGCAAAGCGAACTGTCAGCGTTGTGGCATCAACAGTGGCTACGGGTCTGTTCTGCAACCTGACAACTGCCGACCAATATATATCTATCATCATAACAGGTAACACCTTTGGCGAGTTGTACAAAAAGCGTGGTCTTGAAGGCAGGCTGCTCAGCCGCTCTATTGAGGACTCGGCAACGGTAACCTCTGTGCTTATCCCGTGGAACTCGTGCGGTATGACCCAATCCACCGTGCTGGGTATCTCTACGCTTACATACCTACCATATTGTCTGTTTAACATCCTCAGCCCGATAGTATCTATTGTTGTTGCGGCTGTGGGGTATAAAATTGTAAAGGTAAATGAGAAATAGACTGATTATTTTCGACCTTGACGGTACGCTGTTAAATACTATCGGCGACCTTGCTGTGGCGTGTAACCACATGCTCTCAATGCGCTCTCTTGCAGAGCATACATACGAGGAGTATTGCCACTTTGTGGGTAATGGCATCACCCGCCTTGTAGAGCGTGCGCTACCAGAAGAGCTTAGAACAGCCGAGTATGTAGCCGCTGCCAGAAGAGTCTTTGTGGAGTTCTACTTTGAGAATATAGACCACAAAACCGTGCCATATAGCGGTATAGAGTCGCTGCTTGAAGAGTTGCAAAATAGCGGAGCTACACTTGCTGTGGCATCAAATAAGTTCCACGCAGGAACATGCCGATTGTGTGAAAAATTCTTCTCAAATATTAAGTTTACTGCCATCTATGGCAATAGAGAGGGCTTCCCTCTCAAACCCGATGCTGCCATACTAAAACTGATAATGGAGCAGTGTGGAGGTTTTACAGCCGAAAATACCTATATGGTCGGCGACTCAGGGGTGGATATCCAAACCGCCCGCGCCGCAGGTGTGCATAGCATAGGCGTTAGCTGGGGCTTCCGCTCTGTCTCTGAGCTTGTTGAAAATGGTGCTGAGGTAATTGTTGATACCCCAGAACAGCTGCTCAGCAGCTTGCAGCGTTAGTTGCGCTTAGCTATTAAGGGCTATTTTGTGTCATCTACCATTTGTACTTTTGTTTGGACTGTCTATTCACCCCGAAATTTTGTTGTTTCACGGTTTGAAGTTTCAAAAAGATGTATCTTTTTGTTAATTTCGCGAAAAATTGCGAAAAGACGAAAAAATGAGAAAACTTAGCCTAAAACCACTGCTTCTTCTTGGTGTTATTTTAGCTTTTGCTGGCTGCCAAGAGGAGAAGAGTACCAAGCGTACAAGAGAGTACAATGTGATGATTATGCAACCAACATCACGCAAACTTACATCGACCTATTCGGCGACTATCCGCGGTAAGCAGGATATTGATATTCGCCCGAAAGTTCAGGGTTACATCACTGATATTCATGTTAAGGAGGGCTCAATTGTAAGTAAGGGACAGACTCTGTTTACCATTGACCAGGTCCCTTATCAGGCGGCGTTGCAGACTGCAATTGCCAATGTTGATGTTGCACAGGCTGCTGTTGATGCTGCCGAGCTTACAACAAGCAGTAAAGAGCAGCTCTTTAAGCAGAATATCATCTCAGAGTTTGACCTAAATATGGCACGCATGCAGCTTGCCAGCCAGAAAGCGACCCTTGTACAGGCAAAGGCAAACGAGGTAAACGCTCGCAACAACCTCTCTTACACCCTTGTTAAGAGCCCAGCAGATGGTGTTGTAGGTACTCTGCCGTTCCGTGTAGGTACTCTGGTAAGTCCGTCAGATTCAACTCCTATGACCTCTGTGTCAGACAACTCAGAGATGTATGTATATTTCTCAATGACCGAGAGTCAGGTGTTATCTCTTACCCGCGAGCATGGCTCACTTGAGGCGGCTCTTAAGGCTATGCCATCTATAGAGTTGCAGCTTAGTGATGGTACTATCTACAAGGAGAAGGGTCGAATAGAGGCAATTTCGGGTATTATCGACCCTAATACAGGCTCTGTAACTGTTCGTGCAAAGTTCCCTAACTACCGTCGTCTGTTGCTCTCAGGTGGCTCAGGTAATGTTATCCTGCCTCATAAGGCTGATGGGTGTATTGTAATTCCGCAGTCGGCAACATACGAGATTCAGGATAAAATCTATGTCTATACTGTCAAGGACGGCAAGGCAGAGAGTAAGATTGTCGGCGTGTTTAACATCAGCAACGGCAAAGAGTATGTTGTTGAGAGCGGACTTATGCCGGGCGATACCATTGTTGTTGAGGGTGTGGGTCTGTTACGCGATGGCGACCAGGTTAAGATTAAGAGTTTTGTTGAGGCTAAGAGATAGGGTAGTGTATGAATATTAAGACATTTATCGACCGTCCTGTACTCTCCTCGGTAATATCTATTGTTATCGTCTTAGGAGGACTTATTGGTCTTGCTTCGCTCCCAATTGAGCGTTATCCAAATATCGCACCGCCGACAATTCGTGTTCAGGCAAACTACACAGGTGCAAGTGCCGAGACAGTACAGAAGGCTGTTGTTGTGCCGCTTGAGGAGGCTATCAATGGCGTGGAGAATATGACCTACATGACCTCAAGTGCTACAAACAATGGTAGCGCGAGCATCTCGGTCTATTTCAAACAGGGTACAAATCCCGATATGGCGGCTGTCAATGTGCAGAACTGTGTCTCTCGCGCAACTCGTCAGCTACCTTCTGAGGTTACAGATGTGGGTGTGACTGTAAGAAAGCGTCAGACCAATATCCTTGAGCAGATTGCAGTCTATAGCCCAAATGGTACCTACGACCGTACCTTTATTGCCAACTATATCAAGATTAACCTTGTCCCTGCCATATCTCGTATCCCAGGCGTTGGCGATGTTGAGGTTAGAGGTGCTGATTATAGTATGCGTATCTGGCTCAAACCAGATATTATGGCGCAGTACAAACTTATCCCTGCCGATATTTCTGCTGCCCTTGCAGAGCAGAATATCGAGGCTGCAACGGGCGCTTTGGGCGAGAACTCAAACCAAACCTTCCAATACTCTATGCGCTACAAGGGTCGTCTTGAGACCCCTGAGCAGTTTGAGAACATCGTTATTCGCGCCCTTGCAAATGGCGAGGTGCTAAGGCTTAAGGATGTTGCAGAGATTGAGTTAGGAACGCAGTCTTACCAGTTTATTGGCGAGGTAAACGGTGCACCAGGTACATCATTTAGTGTCTATCAGACTCCTGGCTCAAATGCAACAGAGGTTATCAACCAGATTGATGCCTATCTTGAGACGGCAAAGCAGGACTTCCCGCGTGACCTTGAGATGGTTGTACTCTCAAGCTCAAACGACTTCCTCTACGCCTCTATCAAAAATGTTGTAAAGACACTTTTTGAGGCGATTGTGCTTGTTATCCTTGTGGTCTTTGTCTTCCTTAGAGATTGGCGTTCTACACTTGTCCCACTTGTGGCGATTGTGGTCTCTTTGGTGGGTACATTTATGTTCCTCTACCTGCTTGGATTTAGTATTAACCTGCTTACACTCTTTGCCCTTGTGCTCTCAATTGGTGTGGTTGTAGATGATGCCATTATTGTTGTTGAGGCTGTGCAGACAAAGTTTGATATAGGCTACCGCTCGGCTCATAAGGCAACTGTTGATGCTATGCATGGCGTAACCTCAGCAATTATTACCTCTACGCTGGTATTTATGGCTGTGTTTATCCCTGTTTCGCTGATGGGTGGCACTTCGGGTATCTTCTATACCCAGTTTGGTCTTACAATGGCAGTCTCAGTGGGTATCTCGGCAATCAATGCCCTTACTCTCAGCCCTGCACTGTGTGCAATGTTCTTCAAGGCTAAAGATGAGCGTGGAGAGGGTGTAAAGCGCAGCTTTACTCAGAGGCTCGGCGATGCCTTCGAGAGTGCGTTTAATGCCGTGGCAGCAAGGTACATGAAGGGCGTGAGCTTCTTCTTAAATCATAAACTTGTTACAGGAGTGTGTGTTGTTGCGGGCTTTGGATTGCTTATCTACTTTATGAACAACACAAAGACAGGTCTTATCCCAAGAGAGGATATTGGAACTGTTAGAATTGATGTAACAACCCCTCCAGGCAGCTCGCTTGCACATACCAAGGAGATTATGGATAGGGTTGACCGTGATGTTGTCAGCCAGATTGACGAGTGCCATGCCTACTTAAATATGACAGGTTTTGGTATGACCACAGGTGCGGGAACATCATACGGAAACTTTACCCTCAGACTTAAGCATTGGGACGAGCGTAAGGGTAAAGAGCATAGTGTGTTTGATATTATGGATAGGGTAAGAGAGTATTCTACAAATGTCAATGAGGCAACACTCTTTGCAACCTCTCCAGCGATGATTCCAGGCTATGGCTCCACAAATGGTTTTGAGTTGCATATTCAGGACCGTAAGGGTGGCACTATTGAGGAGCTTGCAGAGGTAACAGCCCTCTTTGTGGCAGAGCTTGAGGCTCGTGAAGAGATTGGCTCGGCAAGAACATCGTTTAACCCTAAATTCCCTCAGTATCAGATAGATGTGGATGCGGTAAAGTGTAAGCGTGCAGGTACATCGCCAAAAGAGGTGCTTGAGGTGCTTAATGGATACTATGGTGGTCGTCTCTCAACCCGTTTCAACCGCTTTACAAAGCTCTATCAGGTGCAGGTGCAGGCAGACCCTCGCTATCGTGTTGATTTGCATACGCTCAACAATATCTTTATCCGTATTGGAAACGATATGGCTCCTGTAAGCCAGTTTGTGTCGCTTAAGAAGATTTACGCACCGGAGAATCTGTCTCGTTTCAACATGTTCCCATCAATCGCCATAAATGGTCGTGCGGCAGATGGTTACTCGTCGGGCGATGCTATTAGGGCGGTAAATGAGGTGGCAAGTTATGTGCTGCCGATAGGTTATGGTTTTGACTTTGGCGGTATTGCCCGCGAGGAGGCTACAAGTGGTAATAACACTGCCATAATCTTTGTTATCTGTATCGCGCTGATATACCTTATCCTCTGCGCGCTCTATGAGAGCTTCTTTATCCCATTTGCCGTTATCCTTACAGTGCCAATTGGTCTGTTTGGTAGCTTTGCCTTTGCAAATATGATGGGTCTTGAGAATAATATCTATTTGCAGACAGGTCTTATTATGCTTATCGGTCTGCTCTCAAAGACGGCAATCCTTATTACAGAGTACGCCTGCGAGCGTCGTCGTCAGGGGCTTTCAATCTTCGAGGCGGCTGTTGAGGCAAGCAAAGAGCGTTTCCGCCCGATTATGATGACCGTGCTTACAATGGTGTTTGGTATGGTGCCGCTGATGTTCTCAACAGGTGTTGGTGCAAATGGAAACAACACCCTCGGCTCAGGCGTTGTGGGCGGTATGATTGTGGGTACTCTGGCACTTATATTCCTTGTCCCTGCACTGTTTATCGTATTCCAGACTATTCAGGAGAGAGTTGTTAAACCAAAGAGAGTAGAAGAGTAATGAGAAGATACCTATTTATATTAGCCACAGCAGCACTGCTTTCAGGCTGCTCTGTATATCAGAAATACAGCCGCCCAGAGGTTGCTACAGATAACCTCTATGGCGAGAGGGCAACTCTTAATAAGTCAAATAATATTGCAGAGATAGATTGGCGCACATTTTTTACCGACCCACATTTGCAAAAGTTAATAGAGCAGGGTCTAAAAAATAACTCCGATATGCAGATAGCCCTTGAGCGCGTAAAGGAGTCAGAGGCGGCACTGCGTACAGCACGCCTTGCCTTCTATCCATCCATAGCCTTTGCTCCATCCTTTGGCGTTGACAAGGGAAAGGGTAGCACTCTTGCCCTCCCGCTCTCAGCCTCGCTTGATGTGGATGCATCAGGTCGTCTGCTCAACTCTAAACGCAACGCCCAGGCTGCATACGAGTACAGCAAGCTCTACCGTCAGAGCGTGCAGACCGCGCTTATTGCATCAATCGCAAATAGCTACTATACACTGCTTATGCTTGATGCACAGCTGAATATCTCGCGTACAACAGCCGCCTCATGGAAAGAGAATGTCCGCATTATGAAGGCTATGAAGCAGGCAGGTATGACAAATGAGGCATCTGTCTCTCAGACTGAGGCAAATAGCTGCTCTATTGATGCGTCACTCTTCGACTTAGAGTACGATATTATCGAGGTAGAGAACACTCTTGCCCTGCTCCTCGGCACGACACCGCAGAAGTTTGAGCGTGGAACAATACATGACCAGAGCATCATACCACAGGTTGGCGTAGGCATCCCTGCGCAGCTGCTCTCGTATCGCGCCGATGTGCGTATGGCAGAGAAGAGTCTGCAACAGGCGTTCTATCAGGTGGCGATGGCTAAGGGTGCATTTATCCCATCGTTAACCCTCGGAGGAACTTTAGGTTGGCAAGACCAATTTGGCAAAGCTATAACCTCGCCAGCAAGCTGGCTTGCATCGTTTACAGTAAAACTCGCCGCAGAACTCTTTAATGCAGGCAGTAAACGCGCCAACCTCCAGATTGCTAAGGCAAAGCAGGAGCAGGCTATGATAGCCTTCCGCCAAACCCTCCTTCAGGCTGGTAGCGAGGTTAATGATGCCTTGGCACAGTGCCAAACAGCGCATAATAAGAAGGATACCAGAACACGCCAAATTGAGGCTCTTGAGAGAGCAGTAAGCAGCACAAAACAGCTTATGAGCCACTCAGAGTCAACATACCTTGAGGTGCTTACCGCTCAGCAAGCACTCCTATCTGCCCAGCTGTCACAAATTAAAGACCGCTTCGAGGAGATACAAGGCGTTGTAAACCTCTATTGCGCCCTCGGCGGCGGCGTTGACCATAACGAAGATATCTCAACCCTGCCAAAACGCCCAAAACGCCAGAAGTAGGCTACGCAGTACCGTCCCTTTTCTGAAGAAAAGTGACCCAAAAGACTTTCGGCAAAACTTCGTTTTGCTAATGGCTGATGCGGATTTAGGATAGCCTACGGCTATTACGACAAAAAATAGAGTCCTTTTCGCTTTCAAACAAGTTTGAGCGAAGGACTCTATTTTTCATCGTACCATCTTCGATGGCATTCCCTAAATCCGAAAACAGCGAAACTTAGTTTGTACTCTTCTCGCGCCACTCTAATTACCCCTAATCTCCTCTAACTACCTCTAATAGCCACTATCTTTTGCGCGCAGCCCCTAAAAACCGCGCGCTGCCATTACCCCCCCCACCTAATTAAAACACAAAAGGCTCTTTCCTTTAGGAAAAAGCCTTTTGTATTAAGAGTTGCCTCTTAAATACATGGGTAGCTACTATTTCATGTAATCTGCTACCTGATCAACTGGAACGATTGCCTCCTTGAAGATGTAGGCACCGGTCTTCTCAGACTTGACCATCTTGATACACTTGGTAAACTGCTTACCAACACCAGTACGAAGGGTCGCAACTGCTTTCTTTGCCATAATTCAATAATTATTATTTAATTTCACGATGTACTGTTACCCTCTTCAAGTACGGATTGTACTTCTTGCGCTCAAGACGCTCAGGGGTGTTCTTCTTGTTCTTGGTGGTAATGTAGCGAGACATACCTGGTACGCCGCTCTCCTTCTGCTCTGTGCACTCAAGGATTACCTGAACTCTGTTACCTTTCTTTGCCATTTGTACTTAAATTTTTAGTAGATGTTCTTAGGAGCAGCCGCACCTTTGAGAGCCGCAGCAAGACCCTTCTTGTTAATTGTTTTGATTCCGGCAGCAGATACCTTCAAGGTAATCCAGCGACCCTCCTCCTCAGACCAGAAACGCTTAGTCTTCAAGTTTGGATTGAACTTGCGCTTGGTCTTGTGGTTAGAGTGTGAAACATTGTTTCCCACTACTGCAACCTTGCCTGTGATTTCGCAAACTTTCATGTTGTTAATACTGTTATTAGTTACTTCTCAAGGGATTATCCCATAGAGCGTGCAAATATACAAATATTTTATTAAACAACAACTATAAATCCTCTATTTTTTCACTTTTAGTACAACTTAAGCCCCGAAGAACTTTAATTGTACCGCTCCTTAAATGCCTTAAACAAAAAAAAGACTGCTTAATCTCTTAAGCAGCCTTTTTGGATATTGATTGTGGATTATTTCTTCTCCATCTGAGCCTTAAGCTCTGCAAGACCAGCGATATCGCCGAGGGTTGTCTTCTCAACAGCCTGCTGAATCTTCTTTACAGAAGACTTTGTAGCCTCAGCAGCTGCCTTACGCTCTGCTTTCTCAGCAGCAGCCTCTGCACGACGAACCTCCTCGAAGATGCGTGAGTGAGAGAGGGTGATGCGCTTTGTAGCCTTAGAGAAGTCGATAACCTTGAACTCAGCAGTCTCGCCTGCCTTAAGGGTTGTACCGTCCTCCTTAACAAGCTGCTTTGCAGGAGCGAAGCCCTCGATGTTCTCGCCAAGAGATACGATAGCACCCTTGTCGGTAACCTCGGTGATAGTTCCGTTGTGAACGCTATCAACAGCAAACTGCTGCTCAAAAGCATTCCATGGATTCTCCTCAAGCTGCTTGTGACCAAGGCTGAGACGACGATTCTCCTTGTCAATCTCAAGAACGAGTACCTCGATGTCAGCACCTACAGATGTGAACTCGTTTGGATGCTTAACCTTCTTAGTCCAAGAGAGGTCAGAGATGTGGATAAGACCGTCGATGCCCTCCTCAATCTCAACAAATACGCCGAAGTTAGTGAAGTTGCGAACTTTTGCGCTGCACTTTGTGCCTACAGGATACTTAGTCTCGATGTTCTCCCATGGGTCAGCAGTAAGCTGCTTGATACCAAGGCTCATCTTTCTCTCCTCGCGGTCAAGGGTGAGAACTACAGCCTCAACCTCGTCGCCAACCTTCATGAAGTCCTGAGCAGAACGCAGGTGCTGGCTCCAAGACATCTCTGATACATGGATAAGACCCTCAACGCCTGTTGCAATCTCAACAAATGCGCCGTAGTCAGCCATAACAACTACCTTACCCTTAACATGGTCGCCAACCTTGAGCTCAGCGTCAAGAGACTCCCAAGGGTGTGGAGTGAGCTGCTTCAGACCAAGAGCGATACGCTTCTTGTTGTCATCAAAGTCAAGGATAACAACATTGAGCTTCTGGTCAAGAGCAACAACCTCCTCTGGGTGGTTTACTCTGCCCCAAGAGAGGTCTGTGATGTGGATAAGACCGTCAACACCGCCAAGGTCGATGAATACACCGTAGGTAGTGATGTTCTTAACGGTACCCTCAAGAATCTGACCCTTCTCAAGCTTAGACATGATAACCTGCTTCTGAGCCTCAAGCTCTGCCTCGATAAGAGCCTTGTGAGAAACCACAACATTGCGGAACTCCTGGTTGATCTTCACAACCTTGAACTCCATAGTCTTGTCAACATATACATCGTAGTCGCGGATAGGCTTTACATCAATCTGTGAACCTGGGAGGAATGCCTCAATGCCGAATACATCGACAATCATACCGCCCTTAGTGCGGCACTTAACATAACCCTTGATGATCTCGTCCTTCTCCAGAGCCTCGTTAACACGATCCCAGCTCTTAAGCTGACGAGCCTTCTTGTGTGAAAGGATGAGCTGACCACCCTTGTCCTCTACAGACTCTACATAAACCTCAACAGTGTCGCCAACCTTCAGCTCAGAGTCATAACGGAACTCAGATGCAGAAATAACGCCCTCGCTCTTGTAGCCGATATTAACGATTACCTCACGCTTGTTAATCTCAGTCACGGTACCGTCAACAGTCTCGCCAACAGCGATGTTTGACATTGTGTTGTCATACTGCGCTGCAATCTCCTCCTTAGACTGTGGGTAGAGACCAGACTCGCTCTCAAACGCTGCCCAATCGAAATTCTCGTTTGCTACTTTAATGTTTTCCATTTGTAAATTTTTGCGATACAATCGCTCGTTAAAAAGTTAATAATGTTAATAATTTTGTTCGCCCGCGCTTTCACACGCGCATAACGGTGCAAAGGTAGTGATGATTTTTCTAAAAACCAAATGATTTGCCGTGAAAACAGCACAACTACTTCCGCTAACGATTATCTCGGCAATGGGTAGTACGCTTTGGTACGACCCATCGCCGAGATAATCGCCGAGCGTGGTATTTGCACTGTTTTGACGACAAATGATTTTAGCGTACTCTGACAACAAAATACGGAACTTTAATTTAACGAAGGGGTACTTTAATCGTACCGCTCCTTAAATTCCTTAAATTCGCTAATCTCCCTAAATACCTTATAATTTTTGCGCTATTCCTTTACTGACTGACGGCGTGGAAAGTGCGCGCGCGGTTTTAATAGCAGGGAATAACAATGAATAACAGCGGGCTGCGCCCTTAATGGCATACAATAGCAGCGCGCAATTTAGTAGAGAGTTTAGAGGTTGTTAGAGGATATTAGAGGAAATTAGGGGTGCGCGCTAACGGTACAGACTAAGTTTCGCTGTACTCGGATTTAGGGACTACCAACGGAGTTGGTGCGATAAAAGAATAGAGCCCTCACTCAAGCTCGCTTGAAAGTGAAAGGGCTCTATTCTTTTATTGTAATAGCCGCAGGCTATCCTAAATCCGCAACGCACAAGAGAAACGGAGTTTCTCCGAAAGTTTTTGGGCAGCTTTTTTCAAAAAGCTGCGGTACTGTGTTGCTGTAACTACTTGAGGTATAGGCTAAAGAACTTCCAGATTTCGGCTGCGGTGTTCATATCTTTCTCAGCCCAGGAGTGTTTGCCGCCGATGACTTCGTAGAGCCATACTTGGTTGCCGTTGATGCCGTTGATATAGCGGTGGGCAACGACTTTATTGCGGACAACAGGCAGCTCCTCAGTAACCTCGTGTGTGCAGCGGTTTACGGCAGCCCAGTAGCCTACGGCGCGTGGAACGGAGATATATGCGCCCCACTTGTCCACCTTCTCAAGGTTGCTGTTCCACTTTGAGGTCTTATCCTCGGTGCCGTGTACCTCCATTACAGGCACGGGACGCTTAGCCTCAAGGTCGCGGTACATCCACTCCATGGTAAGTCCAGATATTGGAGCCACAGCGGCAAATGTGCCAGAAGCCTTATAGGCGAGCAGGTAACTCATCTCGCCACCGTTTGAGTGACCTGTTGCAAAGACATTGTGCTTTGAAAGACCATGTTTCTTCTGCAAATGTTTTACAAGTCTTACGGCAAAGCCTACATCGTCTCGCTCCCAGCCTGCATCAATATGGAAGGCGTAACCCACAGCCCAGCAGTGTTTGCCCTTGTTGTCCTTAGGACCTTTTGGATAACATACTGCAAAGCCGTGCTGGTCAGCTACAGGATGAAATCCATAGCCTACAGATGGGATGTTGCGTGAGCCGTAACCATGAAATGCCATAATCAGAGGCGCGTCAGCCTTGAGATTTTGTGGCAGATAGAGGTAGTAGGTGTATTCTATACCTTTGTGCTTGAAGGTATGCTCTGTAAGAGTACCTGTGCCGTCATTTGGACCAGCTATAGCTGTGCCGACAAAGAGTGCTACGGCAGATAGAAGAATAGAGAGTTTTTTCATTGTTGCTACTATTTTTTCAGTTGATTCATCATCCATTTTGAGCGTGCGCTGTTCTGCTCAGGGTAGGTCCAGTGGCGAGACTGAGGTACAATCATAACCTCTTTAGAGGATGGAATCTCGTTAATCACGCCCTGAATAGATGTTGGGCAGACAACAAGGTCGTTGTATCCATAGCTCACCCAGATAGGCACTGTAAGGTGGCGTGCAAAGTTGACTACATCGTAATACTTAACAGTCTCAAGACGCTCTTTTGTTGCGAGTTTCTTGTTCTTAAATAGGTATGGCCATGCGTTGCCCTGGTCGTAGAGGTAGCCTGTAAGGTCGCACATTGCAGGATAGAATGCCGCACCGCACTTAACTTTTGGGTTGAGATATGAGGTTGTAATTGTCAGCGCACCACCCTGGCTGCCGCCCATTACACCAATGCGCTCTGAGTCAACAAAGTCGAGCTGCGCAAGGAAGTCGATGGCGCGAGCGCAACCTACAAAGACACGCTTGTAGTAGTAGTTCTCCTTATCATCCACATTTGCAGATGGATAGTTGAGCAGTGAGCCCTGCTTCAGATTCTCATAGATGCTCTCGTCTGTAAGCACTGTAGGGATACCGTGAATACCCACCTCAAAGGTTACAAAACCCTTCTCAGCCTCGCTGTAGTAGCCCTTGCGAGAGCGACAACCTGCGCCTGGAACAATAAGAATTGCAGGGCACTTGCCACTGTGATTTGCAGGCACGCAGAGTGTTCCGTATATCCTTGAGCCCTTCTTGAAACTCTGGAAAGATGCCGAATAGACAGTCACTTTAGGAGTACACTTCTCAGGTACAAGTTTAAGCTCCGGCAGCATGTCAATCTTGGCATTTTTATCTATCTCAGCCTGCCAGAAAGCTGCAAAGTCGTCAGGAAGAACTGTCTTAGGCTCAATTTTCTCCTTGTCAAATGCGGCAGTGGCACACTCCTCGTACTTTTTGCCGTCAACAGTAGCCCATACACGACAGCGAAGGAAGCCTGGCTTGTTCATTGTATGCCCAGTAAAGACAAATTTTCCATTTTTAAGGCTCTTTGTGCCCTTCTCTACAGGCTCAAGGAAATCCTCAGAAATCTCATAATAGACCTCTGCGTTCTCAATAAGCGCATTGCTACATGTAGCCACCTCTACGGCAAATTTTGGCTTCTCGCCGCAGGTGTAGTTCCAATCTGCATGGTCTGGGGTAACTGTAACCTTTACAAATGATTGCTTTGGCTGAGCAATCGCAAATGATGCACCCACAAGGATAAACATCAGTGACAGAAGAAGTTTTCTCATTTTTACAGTCGTTTTTGTGATTAAATTTGAGCAAAGGTAGTAATTTTTTCGTTAGTGCGAAAGCGAAACAGCAAGATTTTATCTTGCCAGAGTAGTGTAATAGAGATAAAAATAGTATATTTGTGAGGTATTTTGTTAGTAATACCCCTCTCTGCGATGAAAAGATTTGCCCTTATACTATTGATTATAGCTACCATCTCTATAAGCGAGGTGGCGGCACAAACTGCTGAGCAAAAGGCTAAGATGAAAAAGATTATAGAGTATGCTCGTAAAGGAAAATTTTACGGTGCCGACACAACCCTGATAATACTTGGCGACTGTCTGCCTTTTTATAAAGCCAATAAATGTGAGGAGAAGTTGCGTGAAAAGGAGCGATTTGGACACTTCTCTATGGGCGAGCGGGCAAGGTTAGGAGATACGCATGATTTTTACTACTCGGTAAATAGCGAATACTCAGCCTACGATTTGCCAATAGCTGACAATAATGCTCTTAGATTGACATATAGAGATACTGCCTCAAACCTCGTCAGTGCTGTGTCAAAGACCTCACTGCTGTTTGTGAAGAGTAGAAAAAGTGGTAAAGTCTCCCTGTTTCTTCGCCTCAGCTTTGTTCCAGACCATAACAATTGGGTGGCTGCACTGTCAAATAGAGGGGTAAGAGACTATTTTGAGTATTATTTCCAGGTGGATGAAGAGGGGACGGGTAAAATCTGCTACCCTCAAGGCTGTGATGCGTGGACTGACTTATGGTTTGAAATAGCCAAAAACGATAGCGTGTTTAAGCAGAAACCTGCACCAACAATGTTTTATACTCTATCTCCTAATGAGCCTAAAACTCTTTTACGCGAGGTAGATTTGAACAATAATGCTTGCACCTTAATAGATACCGACGGCGATGGGGCTGCCGATTGGATAATTGTTGACGAGCCAGGATTTGGAGGAGGTTTTACGCTTTGCTCAAAATTTTCTACCTTTGCTTTATGAAATTAACACTTATCATAGCCACTTATAACAGAGCATCTTCGCTGTTGCGCACTTTGGAGTCGGTTGTCAGACAGAGCGCAAAGCCTGAACTTTGGGAGTGCGTAGTTGTGAATAATGCCTCTACAGATACAACAGAGACAGATTTTGCCGCTTTTGCACAAGAGCATGCTAACATAAATCTGAGGATGGTTTTGGAGCAGAAGCAGGGGCTTTCAAATGCACGCAACAGAGGTATAACAGAGGCACAAGGGGAGTATATAGCCATAATAGACGATGACGAGACTATCGAAGAGAGCTATATTGAGACCTATATCGAGTTCTTCGACTCCTTTCCCACAGCTGTCGCCGCAGGTGGTGCAGTGACGGCTCAATATGATAGCTGTCGTCCGCGCTGGATGTCGAAATATACAGAGCAGATGATTGCCAACCCTCTTGACTTAGATGTTGTTGTTACGCTCTTCCCTAAAAATCGCGTTCCAGCGGGTGGTAATATGGCATTTCGCCGCGTAGCGTTTGATAAAGTCGGGCTATTTAATCCCAAACTTGGGCGCAACGGCAAAAGCCTTGCAGGGGGAGAGGAGAATGACCTCTTTGCACGACTCAGAGCCGCAGGAGAGCCTCTTTATTTCGTTCCTGGAGCAAGGATTTACCACCATATCCCAGATAGCAAACTGACCGACGAATATTTCGACAGACTGAGCTATAATGTGGGCGTAAGTAAAAGGATGCGCACAGAGGAGGCAGAACTGCCACAACTGCTTGCAGATGAGCGCAAAAAGCGTATAGCAACATATATCCTCGCAGCCCTCTATACCCTGACCCTGCAACCTCTAAAGGCTAAATACCTGCTGCGCATGCGAAACGGCATTAGCCGAGGGATAGGGGCGGATGCGGAATAGCGGTGCGCGTTTAGTAGGGTCTGCGCGCGGTTTAATAGCAGAGAATAACAGTGAATAGCAACGGGCTGCGCCCTTAATGGCATACAATAGCGCGCTATTTTTATAGGGTCTGCTCGCAAAAGCCGATACCCTGTAAAGAGTACAAACTTAGTTTAGCTATTTTCGGATTTAGGGGCTACCAACGGAGTTGGTACGATGAAAAATAGAGTCCTTCACTCAAGCTCGCTTGAAAGTGAAAAGGACTCTATTTTTTAGCGTAATAGCCGCAGGCTATCCTAAATCCGCATCAGCCATTAGCAAAACGAAGTTTTGCCGAAAGTCTTTTGGGTCACTTTTCTTCAGAAAAGGGACGGTGCTGCGTAGCTACACGCCGCACTAAAACACAGTTTTGAAGAAAATATCTGTTGCGCCTTGATGTTTTGTGGTGTACTCTTTAGCAACGGCGGATGTTTTTGTTAGGTGGGCTTTATCGTCGCGCAGTTTTGAGAACCACTCGTTCAGTTGTTCGTAGTTTGAGATGCTGCATGCTGCGCCGAGACTAACCATATCGCGTGCCTCTTTGAACTTCTCGTAGTTTGGACCAAATGCTATTGGCTGTCCGAAGGTTGCAGCCTCAAGGGTGTTATGGATGCCCACGCCAAAGCCTCCGCCGATATAAGCCATCTCTGCGTAGCCATATACAGAGGAGAGCATGCCCATAGTGTCAAGGATAAGGACCTGATTATTCTCTATGCTGCCCTCAACCTTTGTATATCTTACAACTCCGCCTTTGATGCTGTTCTCTATGCGCTCCATGCGGCTCTGCTCCATCTCATGAGGGGCAATGACAAACTTTATATCTGGGTTGTCGTTGGCAAGTTTTATAATCAGCTCCTCGTCGGCACCCCAAGTAGAGCCTGCGACAAAGAGGCGGCTATTGCCTTTGAAACGCTCCACTATCTCAATCCTCTTTGAGGCTGCGGCAATTTGTGCCACGCGGTCAAAGCGTGTGTCGCCTGCTACGATAACATTGTCGCACGCTAACTTAGATAGTAGGGCTTTGGAGTTTTCGTCCTGCACAAAGATTGTCTCAAAGGTGTCAAGCGCATCGCACCACATCGCGCCGTAGCTCTTGAAGAATATAGAGTTTTGGCGGAAGATAGCCGAGACTACAAAGACGCGACAGTGGCGGGCACGAAGCTCTGAGAGAAAGTTTATCCAGAACTCATATTTTACAAAGATTGTAATCTCTGGCTTGACAATATCAAGAAACTCGCGTGCATTGGCAGTTGTGTCAAGCGGCATATAGAAGATATAGTCTGCGCCGGCGTAGTTTTTCCTAATCTCGTAACCCGAAGGGGAGAAAAATGTGAGCAGAATTTTGTACTCAGGTCTTTCAGCCTTTATCTTCTCAATAATAGGGCGACCCTGCTCAAATTCGCCAAGTGAGGCGGCATGTACCCATATAATACGCGCACTTGGGTCTATGGTGCTGCGCATCCGCTCGAAGAGAGCCTTGCGACCCTTTCTCCAAAGGTTAGCCTTCTTGTTCCAAGGCGAAACAAGGGTAACTACAGCATTGTAGATGTTTATTCCTATATTATAAAGGCATCTCATTACGGGCAGCAAAGGTAGTTATAACAATTTACATTTCAAAATTATCGACGCTCTAAGAACTCTCTGGTAACAACAACCCTTATAGCGCGTGGTATAACCTCTATCTCCACAGGGGTCTGTCCCATAAGCTCTCCATCACACTCAAGAGAGATAGGTGGGGCGGAGAGAATACGGATATGTTTTCCCCTTATGTGGGTAACATGACCAATGGTGTATATGCCTCCATTGAAGAGTCTTCGCAGACGGAAGACAATATGCCACCAGTGCAACGGCTTGATAAGGGTTATATCTATCAGACCATCATCGGCAACAGCCTTTGGTAGCTGCTGTACACCACCGCCGTTGTATTTACAGATACCCACAGCAATACTAAATAGCAGATTGTTGAAGACCTGATTGCCATCTACCTCAATTCTCACGCCAGAGGATTTGTAGGTGCAGTAAGCCTTGATTATACTTGCAAAGTATAGCCATCTGCCGCTCATGCCTTTTGCCTTCCAGTGGTTGAAGATGGCGATTACAAAGGAGTCAAACCCTAAACCCGCCACATTTGCCATATAGCGGGTTTGGGTATATTTGCTCTCGGTGTATGTCACAGCACCCACATCCTGTAGAAAGGTTTTGCCCTCCTTAATGGCTCGAATAGCCTCAGAGTAGTGCGACGGGATTCCAAAGGTCCTCACCCAGTCGTTTCCTGTACCTACAGCAATCACAGCAAGGTGTATATCAGTCTGCTTGCAATGCTGCTGGATAAATAGTCCATTGACAACCTCGTTCAGAGTGCCGTTGCCGCCCACAACGATAATTTTGCGATAACCCCTGCCGATAGCCTCAACAGTAAGCTCGGTGGCATGGAATTTATGCTCTGTAAATACCGCCTCGTGGTATATCTCGTTGTCCCTGAGTAGCTTGGCAATCTGAGGGTAGTCCTTCAGACCATGCCCTGCGCCAGATATGGGGTTGATAATGACAAACCAATGGTCAGCAAAAATCTGTTGAGTCATACTGCTACTTTACAGGTGCATTTTCGAGTGTATGGAGCAGGAAGTGGTAGAACTTCTCTACAGATGCAATGTTAACCTTCTCGTCTGGAGAGTGAGGGAAACAGATTGTCGGACCAAACGAAATCATATCCAATCCCTCATACTTGCCACCGATAATACCGCACTCAAGACCTGCGTGGATAGCCATCACAGCTGGTTTTACGCCATATAGTGATTCGTATGATGCCAACATGGTGTGCAGAATAGCCGACTCCATGTTTGGCTTCCAGCCGTCATAGTCGCCAGAGAGCTCTACTGTAGCACCTGCAAGCTCAAATACACCCTTAATAGCCTCGCTAAGGGCGTGCTTCTCAGAGTTTACAGAGCTGCGGAGCAGGCACTGAATCTTTACAGAACTGCCATCAGAGACCACTCTGGCAAGGTTTGAAGAGGTCTGCACAAGACCCTCCATCTCAACAGACATCTTAACAACACCGTTTGGCGCGCCAATAACCGCCTTTGCAAGTCTGTTATATACATCGCCAGGGATAACGCTCTCTGGAGTCTGAGTAGGCAGAGCCTTTACAGAGATGCTATCCTCAATATTTGCATACTCGGCAATAAGTGTCTTCTCAAATGCTGCAACCTCAGCCTCAAAAGCCGCTGCATCAGCCTCTTTAACCAAGACTGTTGCCACTGCCTCACGAGGTATTGCGTTGCGCAAGCCGCCACCATCAACACCTGCAAGCAGTGTTTCAAGTGCTGTGTGGTTGAGCAGTCGGAAGAGTTCGCGGTTTGCATTTGCTCGCTGGTAGCCGATTTGGATACCAGAGTGTCCACCCTTAAGTCCCTTAACCTCAACAGAATACGCCTTGTAGCCCTCTGGAGTAGGAACGGCTGTGTATGGCAGTGTAATATTTGCGTCAAGTCCGCCTGCGCAGCCAACATATAGCTCGCCCTCGGTCTCAGAATCAAGGTTTAGCAAAATATCGCCCTGCAAAAGTCCGCCCTTAAGACCAAAAGCACCATCCATACCTGTCTCCTCTGTTGCGGTAAAGAGTGCCTCAATAGGACCGTGTACAAGGGTGTTATCCTCAAGAACAGCAAGGATAGCTGCCGCACCAATACCGTTGTCAGCACCAAGAGTTGTGCCGTTTGCAGTTACCCACTCGCCGTCGATATATGCCTCGATTGGGTCGTTCTCAAAGTCGAATACCTTGTCGTTATTCTTCTGTGGCACCATATCAAGGTGAGCCTGAATAACAATACCCTTTCTGTTCTCCATGCCGGCGGTAGCAGCCTTGCGAACATATACATTATTAGCCTCATCAACGGTATATTCAAGGTTTTGCGCCTTGGCAAAATCTACGATATACTCTCTGATTTTCTCCTCATGATGGGATGGATGTGGGATGTTGCAGATAGCTGCAAAGTGTTTCCAAACAAGCGCAGGTTGTAGCGCACTAAAATCTTTGTTCATAATTGTTTACAGTTTTATTCTATTTTATTCTATTCTTTTACTCTCTTTCATAAGTCTTTTGTAGTGGTCGTACTTATCGAAGATAATACCGTCGCAAATCTGCTCCCAGACATGTGGTTGCTGGGTTTTTAGGTAGTATCTTAAACGATTTTCCTCTTTGTATCTCTCTGTAAGTCTGCGAGATAGGCGGTCTTCTAAGCCTTTGTCGCAGTTTTTGCTCTGCCAATCAGCCATATACCCGCGCATACGCTCTAAAGTCTTGCTGTGTTCAGGTAGCAGGGCAAGGTTGTGTATGCAGTGTGGGTCTGCTTTGTAGTCATAGAGCTCCTCAATAGGCTTTGTGTCAGCCATAAAGAGTAGTTGAGTGTCATTTAAGCCACCCTCTCTCTTGAGTTTGCGCATAATATGCAGCGAAGGGCGGTGCAGGTCCATATACATCTGCCCACGGTCGTAAGGATGCTCTGGGAAGTGGTTGCGGATGTATGTGTATTGGTTGTCATGCACAGCTCGGAAGCACTCTATAACATCGTCAAAGTTGTCTGCGGCAGTGTAGAGGTATTTGTAAGGCTCATGCTGCTTATGCTTAGGAAGTAGCGAATTGAGCACTTTGCCTTGGTAGTAATCCGGCTGCTCAACGCCTGCTAAGTAGAGGAACGAGGCTGGCAGGTCAAGCTCGCTGACAAGTTCATCAACCACACCAGGCTTAACTCCCTTGCCAGAGACTATAAACGGTACGCGCGTGCCTGGCTCATAGAGGTAGGACTTGGCGCGAATATCACAACGACCATTGTCGGCAATAAAGAATACGATGGTATTCTCCATAAGCCCCTTGCTCTCAAATTCGTCGAGAATCATACCCACCTCGTTATCCATATACTCCACCTGGTCAAGCAGCGTTGCTATGTCGTGGCGCACAACAGGGTGGTCAGGCATATATGGCGGAACTTCAATCTGCTGAGGGTCAACAGGGTCTGTAGAGGCGTTTCGTATGCGATTCCAGTGGTCGCCGCGGTGGGTTATGTAGAGTGAAATCTGGCAGAAAAATGGCACATCCTCAGGATTAACCTCATGCAGCTTGTCAAAGAGTCCAAATTTGGTCTGTCCGTCATACTCGCCAACATTTTCCCAGCGGAAGTTGCAATCTATCTTGCGACTGCTCTGCACATCATTATCTTTGATGTTTTTATTCTCATAGCAGTTTTTGTTCCCTAAAATACAGGTGTAGCCCGCATCTCTTAGGTACGATGTCATAGGCAGTATGCCAGCTGGCAGTGGCGTAGAGCGGTTGCTGCGATGGTTGTGTGTGCCAGAGACGGTCTGGTGCAGACCTGTCATCATCGCCGACCTTGTAGGGGAGCTTATAGAGGAGCAACAGCGGGCATTTGTGTATAGCACGCCACTCTGAGCAAGCCTGTTGAGGTTGGGAGTCTGCACCCCTTTGCAGCCGTAACACTCAAGGTCGAGGCTCATATCCTCGGCAATGATAAATAGTATGTTTGGTCTCTGCGGTACTGCCGCCTGCTCGCTGCAACCAGTAAGCGCGAGACCTGCTGAGAGTAGTCCTAAAGCTCTTTTCATGGCTGCTCTTTGGTGCTTTGTTGAGCCTCTCGCTCACGGTTTTCACGCATCTGGCTCTCAATCTTATCTTGGCGGTCAAATGCATCAACAATATGTTTTACAAGCTCATGGCGGACAATATCCGATTTGTCAAACTCCACAAAACCGATACCCTCAATGCCCCTTACAGTATTCATGGCACGGGTCAATCCGCTGTCGCTCTTTTTTGGTAAATCGACCTGCGTAACATCGCCCGTAACTATAAATTTGGCATTTCTACCCATGCGGGTAAGGAACATCTTTATCTGTGAACGGGTGGTGTTCTGCGCCTCGTCAAGAATCACAAAGGCGTTATCAAGCGTGCGACCACGCATATATGCCAGCGGAGCAATCTGCACCGTTCCATCCTCCATAAACTTCTGCAACTTGAGAGGTGGAATCATGTCGTTCAGCGCATCATAGAGCGGCTGCAAATATGGGTCGAGCTTCTCTTTCATGTCGCCAGGCAGAAAGCCGAGCTTCTCTCCCGCCTCAACGGCTGGGCGAGTGAGTATTACACGGCGCACCTGACGCTCACGAAGTGCGCGCACGGCAAGGGCTATGGCTGTATAGGTCTTACCCGTTCCCGCAGGACCTGTGGCAAAGATAAGGTCGCACTTGTCAAAAATCTTTACAAGACGCAGCTGATTCTCTGTGCGAGCCTTGACAATAATGCCATTGTTGCCATAGACTATTGCCTGGTCATCGTGCTTTGCCGCTTGCTCTGTAGGTGCATCACCCGTTGTAAAGCCCGCAGCAAAAGATTGGGCTATAACCTCCTTAGAGATATGCCCATAGCGGTCATAGTAGTCTATAAGAGAGTGCATCCTGCGCTCAAAACGCTCTATCTCGCCCTTTGAGCCGAGAACTTTCAGCGTGTGTCCGCGAGCTATAATCTTCAGTTTTGGGTGCAACGCCTTTATCTGCTCCAAGTAGATATTTTGCGCACCGTAAAGCTCACGAGTGTCAATATTTTCAACAGATATTACCCTTCCCTCTGTCTCTGTCATGCTAAGGTGTGTTCTATAAATTAGAAATCATTTTTTTTCTCTGTTAGAATAGGAAACCAACCTTCAGCTGTGCGTTGAAAGTTGTGCTCTTGATATACTCGCCGTGAGAGTTGTCGTAAGAGAGGCAATTCTCTGTAGCCTTGAGTCCGCTCATCACTCTGGCATCAATAAGCAGGTGCTTGAATAGGCAGATGCTTGCGCCAACAGAGTAGGAGACTGTAGGGTACATGCTGCCAAAGAGAGCCTTGTTGCCATTGCGGTCAGCAAAAGATGGGTTGTCCATAACAGTAAACACCGGACCGATGTTGAATCTTACAAGGGCAAGCCTCAGAGAGACCAACACAGGTACCTGTATGGTGTTACAAGTGATGTGTGACGAAAAATTCTGTTTCTCGTCGGTGATGTTAATCTTGTTGTAGGAGTAGAGAAGCTCTGGCTGTATGCCCAGAATACCTACAAGTCTTAGTCCCATGTGCAGACCCGCTGTAAAACCTGGGGTAGCCTTCAGTGAGGCGGTAGAGTTGCCCATATTGAAGTTTGTTACAGGGTAGTGAGCACCCGCTACAACGCCAAATTCAGTCCTTATACCTGGAACACCTTTTGCTGTTACACTGCCAAGTGCGACAAGTGCTACAATCATCAAAATAATCTTTTTCATATCTCAATATTAAAGAAGATTAGTAAAACAACTCTCAAAAGTAGTAAAATTTTGGCAAACTACTAACAATAAGTGGTTAAAGTTGCAGAAAATTTTGAACTCCCGCAGCTTTTCACTACCTTTGTGGCTCTATTTTAGAGGTTTATTACTTGTTGAGATTTAGTAGTTTGATAATAAAAAGAGGAATATTATGAGCCTTGTAGCAATAGTTGGTCGTCCAAATGTGGGCAAAAGCACCCTTTTTAACCGCCTTGTAGGTCAGCGTCAGGCAATTGTTGATGCCACAGCTGGTACAACCCGTGACCGCCATTATGGCAAAACCGATTGGAACGGCAGAGAGTTTTCGATTATAGACACAGGTGGATATTCAGTCAATAGTGACGATATTTTCGAGGACGAGATTCGCCGTCAGGTGCTGCTTGCAATAGAGGAGGCTGATGTTATCCTCTTCCTTGTCGAGGTGGGCACAGGCGTTACAGACCTTGATATGATGATGGCAGAGATTCTGCGCCGCGCAAGAAAGCGTGTTATTTTAGTCTGCAATAAGGTTGATAACTATGAACTTATCTACAACTCGCACGAGTTCTACGCCTTGGGTCTTGGCGAGCCGTTCTGCATCAGCTCAATGTCTGGTAGCGGAACAGGTGACCTTATGGACGAGATTCTTAAGCTGCTGCCAGAGGATTGCACTGCAAATGAGCTTGAAAATCTGCCTCGTATAACCATCGTGGGTCGTCCAAATGTGGGTAAGTCGTCAATGACAAATGCACTGCTTGGTCAGGAGCGAAATATCGTTACCAATATCGCAGGTACAACCCGCGACTCTATCCATACAAGGTATAACAAATACGGCATGGACTTCTACCTTGTTGATACCGCCGGTATGCGCAAAAAAGGCAAGACTATGGAGGATTTGGAGTTCTACTCTGTTATGCGCTCTATCCGCGCTATTGAGGCTTCGGATGTCTGCGTTCTGATGCTCGATGCACAGCAGGGTATAGAGTCTCAAGACCTTAATATTCACAACCTTATTGTCCGTAACCGCAAAGGTTGTGTGATTGTTGTCAACAAGTGGGACTTGGTAGAGAAAGAGAATAATACAATGAAGGAGTGGAAGGAGTTTTTGGAGAAGAAACTTGCTCCATTTAACGATATTCCGATTATCTTTACCTCTGCACTCCATAAGCAGCGCATCCTTGATGTGCTTCAGACCGCAATCCGCGTCTGCAATTCGCGCTCACGCAGAATACCTACCTCAGAGCTTAACGACTTTATCCTGCCAATTATCGAGCAGACCCCTCCGCCAACTGTTAAGGGTAAGTATATCCGCATCAAGTACGCTATGCAGCTGCCTACCCCAACACCTCAGTTCGCCTTCTTCTGCAACCTGCCACAGTACATCCGCGAAAACTATCGCCGCTTCCTTGAGAATCATATCCGCGAACAGTATGACTTCTCAGGAGTGCCTATTCAGATATACTTCCGCCAAAAGTAATTTTAGCGTGATAAGGGCATACCTGCTTCCGCTAACAAAAATTGCCGACAATGAGCAGTACCTTCAGTACAGCCCATCGTCGGCATTTTTGCCGAGCGTTGCATCTACGCCCTTCTGACGCTAAAATACGGTGCCTTGTGTTATTCTTTGATTTTTTTGCCGAGCGTGGTAAATGCACCACTCTGACGACAAATTGGTGCTTTGATTTGGCGCGCGGTTTAATAACAGAGAATAACAAAGAATAACAGCGGGCTACGCCCTTAATGGCATACAATAACAGCGCGCAAAAACCGATACCCTGTAAAGAATTTATTGCGCTTGGTTATTAAGGGACTGAAAGCCCCGCTGTCATTAAATGTTATTCTTTGCTATTCAGTGTCATCTGTTTGCGCTCTTCCTTTACTGACTAACAGCACAGAAAGTGCCGCGCTCCTTAACCTCACTAACCTCCCTTTTTGGACAAAAAATCAAACAATATCGGCAGAGTGTGAATTATGCTGATATTTTTCTTGCGAAAAATTGAAAACTCTGCAAAAAAATAGTTAAATTCGCAGATTGGAAAATGTCAATTCAAAAAGCAAGTTCAAAGAGATGGATTTCAAAGAGATAAAAGAGAGCCTTCTACAGGCGGTAAAACTTGTAGAGTGTTTTGAGAAGGATTCGTACATCATTGACAAGGAGATTGCGCTGGATAAGATTCGCCACGCCTACGAGCTTTTGAGGTTTGGCGAAAACAAGCCGAGCAACTCTACTCAGAGTGCTGTGGAGGCAGCCGTTGCAGCCACTCTAATTTGCGAGCAGGCAGAGGATAATCAGGCGGAGGAGGAGCCAGAGGTTGAGGTTGAATTTATCCTGCCAGACGAAGAGGAAGAGGATGAAGAGCCTGAGGAATCTGACGAGCCAACCTCGGTTGTAGAGCAGCCACTTGAGCAGCCTGAGGTGGTAGAAGAGCCAACAGAGCCTAAAGAGGAGACTCCAGATGAGGCTGATGAGCAGGAGCAAACCGAGGAGGTTGTCTTTGAGGATACTGAGGAGACTGAAGAGGTAGAAGAGCCAACTCAGACAGAGGAGCCAGAACAAGAGTCAGAAGAAAAGCCAGAGTCAGAAGAAAAGCCAGAGCCAGAAGAGGTAGAGTCAGAGGTTGTAGAGACAACTTCAGAGGAGGTTTCAGAGGAGGTTGCGGAGCAAACTGCCGAGTCTGAGCCTGAGCAGCCGTCAGAGCCAGAGCAGCCATCAGAGCCTACCCCAGAGGAGCAATCAACCCCAGAGGAGCAGCCAGAGGTAGAGCAGACTCCAGAGCCGAAGGCTACCCGACCTCATAGTGGGGTGTTTGAGCAGTCGCTCTTTGGCAATGACGAGCAGTGGAGCCGCCCTCAGCAGTCGCGCCGCAAGATTATGGCACTCTATGGCGAGGTTGAGCCAAAACAGGAGTCAAAGCAGGAGATTAAGCAGGAGCCTGTCGAGCCTGTGAAGGTTGAAGTGCCGCATGTTGAGACTCCAAAAGCAGATGCAGTAGAGGAGCATAGTGAGCAGGTGCTTGGCGAGACCATAGAGAGTGTTCCTACAATTGGCGACACAATTCTCAAGCAGCGCAGTGTGGCAGAGACTGCCCCTGTAGAGTCGTTGCGCAAGGCTATAAGCATTGCTGACCGATTTATGCTTATCAGAGACCTATTTGGTGGGGATGTGGATATGTATGAAGAGGCTATTGATACTCTTGATACAACAGATAATTTTGATGACTGTATTATCTACATCACAGAGAGTTTCTCTTGGCGTCCATCCTCTGAGGGTGCAAAACTGATTGTGGATTTGTTGCAGCGTAAGTTTAGGTAGGTATGGCAAAACTATATATAGTCCCCACCCCGATAGGCAACCTTGAGGATATAACCCTAAGGGCTATAAGGGTGCTTGGCGAGGTCGATTTTATCCTTGCCGAGGATACTCGTACATCCTCTGTACTGCTTAAGCACCTTGGTATAGACAAGCCGCTGCGCTCGCACCACAAGTTTAACGAGCATGCAACCGTGGCTGCTGTGGCAGAGGCTATAGAGGCGGGCAGAAATGTGGCACTTATATCTGATGCAGGTACTCCTGGCATCTCAGATCCAGGTTTTCTACTTGTACGCACCTGCATAGAGGCGGGTATTGAGGTTGAGACACTGCCTGGGGCTACAGCTTGCATCCCAGCACTTGTGCAGAGTGGTTTTCCGTGTGACAGATTCTGCTTTGAGGGCTTTCTGCCTCAGAAAAAAGGGCGACAGAAACGCCTTGCAGAGCTTAGTGAGGAGAGTAGAACAATAATATTCTACGAATCTCCGTTCCGTATAGTAAAGTGTCTTGAACAGCTTAGCGAGCTCTTTGGCGCGGAGCGCAGGGTGGCAGTAGTAAGAGAGATAACAAAAAAGTTTGAGCAGACAGTGCGTGGAACACTTGCAGAGGCGATTGCACACTTCAAAGCTCATCCTCCAAAGGGCGAGTTTGTAATTGTGCTTGCGGGCAAGGGCTTGAAGAGTAGGGATGTAGGTCAGATTGATGATTTAGAGAGTGAGGATGAGTAGAAAGATTAGTTTTTCAGCTCGTTGCCTATGGCTTATGTGTCGCGGTGTGGCACTTATGCCCAGAGTTGTGCAGTATCACTGCATTGGCAGCGTGATATATTTTATGTTGCGATACATTATGCGCTATCGCCGCTCTTTGATATTAAAACAGCTTACAGACTCCTTTCCAGAGAAGGATAAAGATGAGATAAAGAGAATCTGCAACGACTACTACCACACCCTTGCAGAGACTGTTGTCGGAACAATGACTTTAGCGAGTATGAATCGCAAGATGCGCCGAGAGGTACTTAAGGTCGAGGTGCCAGAGAGTGTGCAGAGAATTGTGGAGGGTAAAAACTTTGTCCATTTCTCTTCGCATCACAACTTTTGGGAGTATGCACAGTTTGCGGGTCTCTGTTTTCCAAATCACATGACCGTATGTGCCTACCATCCCCTTACAAACAGGGTGTGGGATGAACTGTACTACCATCTCAGGCAGAGTGCCGACTGTAAACCTGTGCCGAGCAGCGAGCTTATCCGCTTCTTTCTTAAGCACAGAGATGGCGGCATAGATAATAAAAAACTGCTCCTTGGACTTATCGCAGACCAGAACTCTCCGCCTAAAGGGGATGTGCATTGGTACGACTTCCTGCATCACAAGACCCTCTTTTTTGAGGGCGGCGAGCAGATGGCACTGAAGTTTGGTATGCCAGTCCTTTACCTGAGCATGAGTCGCATCAAGGCGGGTCGCTATAGGGGTGAGGTTAGGGTACTCTATGATGGAGTAGAGAGTGTGGGCAAGCATGAGATTATGGAGCGATATGTGGCAGAGCTTGAGAGGGATATTTACCGTGAGCCTTCCCGCTGGATGTGGTCACATCGTCGCTGGAAATACTCTCCAGACCCTAATACGGGCGAGGTGGTGTATAACCCTAAAGGATAACTGACTAACCAACCAAAACTATGAGTGAAGATAAACCAAAAATGGGCTTTGGGGCAAAGTGCTTATGGCTACTATGCCGCTCTGTGGCAATTACGCCACACTGGTATAAGTACCGCTGTTTAGCCTCTTTTATCTACTTTGTGCTGCGATATGTAGTTCGCTATCGCCGCAAGTTGATTATAAAGCAGCTTACAGAGTCCTTCCCAGAGAAGAGCAGTGAGGAGATTACTGCTATCTGCAATGAGTTTTACAGACACCTCTCTGAGGTTGTTATCTGTACGATGAATATGGCAGGTATAACCGAACAGCAGCGTCGTAATGCTGTTAAGTTTAATATCCCCGACCATGTAAGAGAGGTTGTAAAGGGTCGTCACCTTGTCGTTCTTGCCTCTCACTGTGGTTTTTGGGAGTATGTGCAGTTTGTAGGTCTTGACCTGCCAGGTTATTGCGAGATTGGTGCATACCATCCGCTCTCAAACAAGGCGTGGGATGAACTATACTTTAATTTGCGCTCTTTTGAGGATGTTATCCCTGTGCCGAGTCAGAAGTATCTCAGATTCTTTATTGAGCATAAGGATACGGGCGTAAATGGCAAACCGATGATGCTCGGCATGGCATCAGACCAGAATGCTCCTCCAAAGGGGGATATACATTGGTACAACTTCCTCAACCGTCCGACCCTCTTCTTTGAGGGCGGAGAGCAGCTTGCAACAAAGTTTTCGCTGCCTGTTGTCTATCTGAGTATGCACAGAGTGGGCTTAGGAAAGTATGAGTGCGATGTAATTCTGGTGCATGATGGTTATCAGAGACTTGAGAAGCACGAAATCACGGAACGATTTGTGCGACTACTTGAGAAAGATATTCGCCGCGACCCTCCGCGTTGGATGTGGTCACACCGCCGTTGGAAGTATATGCCAGACCCTGTTACGGGCGAAGTGATATATAAAAGAAAAGGTTAGCAGACTTGAGAACAGCCGTAGTAATACTAAACTATAACGGGGCGGAGCATCTGACCCGCTTTCTGCCTGAGGTTGTAAAAAACACCTCAGATGCAGATATTGTGGTTGTCGATAATGGCTCTACAGACAGTTCGCTATCTGTCTTAGAAGCATATCCTGATATTCGGGTTATAGAGCTTGGTACAAACTATGGCTTTGCCGAGGGGTATAATAGGGCGTTGGCACTGCTTGACCAGTACGACTTCTATGTGCTTCTAAACTCCGATATAAAGCCCTCAGAGGGGTGGTTACAACCACTTGTCTCTCGGCTTGCAGAGGATAGCAGTGTGGCAGTTGTCGCTCCAAAAATTCTCTCCCTCTCTGAGCCAGATAAGTTTGAGTACGCAGGTGCTGCGGGCGGATTTATAGACTTTTTAGGCTACCCCTTCTGTCGTGGGCGAATATTGCAGGCAACAGAGAGAGACGAGGGACAGTACAACGATAGCCGCGAGGTCTTTTGGGTCAGTGGAGCTGCATTTTGTGTGCGTAAGAGTGCATATCGCTCTTTGGGTGGACTCTGTCCAGAGTTCTTTGCTCACATGGAGGAGATTGACCTCTGCTGGCGCATGCAGTTGGCGGGGTGGAAGGTGGTTATAGAGCCAAAGAGTTATGTGTGGCACCTTGGAGGTGGTACTTTGAGTAGTAACTCGCCATACAAGATAATGCTCAACCATAGAAACAACTTGGCGATGCTCTTCCGCTGCTCTCCGCCGTTTCAGAGGGCTGTGGTGGCTGTTGTGCGTCCACTGCTTGACTTTGCAGCCGCTCTGAGCTATCTTGCAGGGGGTAATAGTGCTGGAGCAAAGGCTGTTTTTAGGGCGTGGAGCGACTTTTTAAGGTGGCATAAAAGGCTTGCAGCCGAGCGCAGAGTAATTCGTGGCTCGGTAAAGCGTGAGTCGAAGTATATATATAAAGGTATGATTGTGGCGCGCTACTTCTTGGGTAGGCGTAAATTTGGCAAACTGATATGAGAAAACTTGTAATTATTCCAACCTATAACGAGAAAGAAAATGTCTCTCGTATGATAGATACGGTACTCTCTTTAGAGGGTAACTTCAATCTGCTATTTGTTGATGATGGCTCGCCAGATGGCACGGCAGAGATTATCAAAGAGCGTCAAAAAGAGGCTCCAGAGCGTATTTCCCTTATCTGCCGTAGTGGTAAGTTGGGACTTGGAACGGCATATATAGCAGGCTTTAAGTGGGCGTTAGAGGCTGGCTATGACCTGATTTTTGAGATGGATTGCGACTTTTCTCACAATCCTAAAGACCTGCTTCGCCTCGCAGCTCGCCTTCAGAGTGATGCCGATGTGGCTGTGGGCTCAAGATATGTGCGCGGCGTAAATGTGGTAAACTGGCCCCTCAGCAGGCTGCTGATGAGCTACTTTGCCTCAAAATATGTAAAGATTGTAACTTCTATGCCCGTCTGTGACGCTACCGCAGGCTTTGTTGGCTACCGCAGAGAGGTGCTACAGCGCATAGACCTTGATAGGGTAAAGATGATAGGCTACGGATTCCAGATAGAGATGAAATATACAGCCTGGAAACTCGGCTTTAAGATTGGCGAAGAGTCTATTATATTCGTTGACCGCGAGGCTGGTACCTCTAAAATGTCCAGCAGCATCTTCGGCGAAGCATTCTTTGGCGTACTCAAACTGCCTTTCAGAAGTATAAAGGGTAGATAAAGCTACGCAAAACTGCCCGCTTTTTCGAGAAAAAGCAGGGCGTGCAAAAAGCTTTCGGCAAAACTGCGTTTTGCTAATGGCTGATGCGGATTTAGGATAGCTTGCAGCTATTACAAATAAAATAGTCCATCATCGGTTTCGAGCAAGCTCGACCGTGAGGACTATTTTATTTGTACCATCTTCGATGGCGTTCCCTAAATCCGAGTACAGCGAAACTTAGTCTGTACCGTTAGCGCGCGCCCCTAATATCCTCTAACAACCTCTAAACCCTCTACTAAATTGCGCGCTACTATTGTATGCCATTAAGGGCGCAGCCCGCTGTTATTCTTTGTTATTCCATGCTATTAAAACCGCGCGCGCACTTTCCGCGCCGTCAGTCAGTAAGGGAATAGCGCAAAAATTATAAGGAATTTAGGGAGCGGTATAGTAAAAGTTCTGCGGGGCATCGGGTCCCACGCAGAACTTTAGTCTTATTTTGCGCGCAGACCTTAGTGTCACTAAAGACTAAAAATTGCGCGCTACTATTGTATGCCATTAAGGGCGTAGCCCGTTGCTATTCTCTGTTATTCTCTGCTATTAAGGTGCGCACCCCCCCCATTTTTACAGAAAGTATATCCATTTTTGCTCTGAGAGGCTAAAATGGATATTTTTTAGGTGTAGAAAAACTTAGAAAACTTTTTTTGTTTGCTCAGTTTTCTATATCTTTGCACCCGAACTACCAACCAAATTATTATGACACAAAAAGAGAAGGTTATAGAGCATGCTGCGCAGATGTTTGCCGAGCAGGGGATAAAGTCAATCCGCATGGATGACATAGCAAAGAGTCTTGGCATTTCAAAGCGCACACTCTATGAGATGTTTGAGGATAAACAGGAGCTACTCTATCTCTCAGTTCGTTTTATGCAGCAGCGTCGCATGAAATATGTTGCTGAGACGATTACAGAGAACAGAGATTCGATTGCATATCTGTTTGAGACAATGGCGATGATGATGGGTAAAAAGGATTTGCATCGTCGTATATCAACAAATATGCGCAAGTTCTATCCTGAGACATTTAATCACCTTAAGCAGGAGGCTGAGACTGAAAGTGGCAAGATTTTGTATGATATGTTGCGCCACTATGTTGATTGTGGGCTTGTTATGCCAAATGTGAATATAAAATTGTCGGTAACAATTTTGTACTACACAACAACAACACTTATTACCACTGCGGACAATATGTCACTGCCTGATGGCGTTAGTGTGGATGAGGCATTGATTTATACAATCATCAACTTCTTCAGAGGCATTGCTACAATTGAGGGTGTGAAACAGATTGACGCCTACACAGAGCGTAAAAAGGCGGAGATTGAGAGTAAAAATAGGTAATAGATATTAAAAGATTAAGTTATGAGAAGATTGATTTTGATGTTTGGCTTTGTAGCTGCATCGCTCACTCTTGCCGCTCAAGAGCAGCAGGGCGAGAAGTTGCAACTCAGTCTCGAACAGGCACTTCAGATTGCCTTGAGCGAGAATCCGACCATTAAGGTTGCTGATCAGCAGATTGAGATTAAGCGTTATGCCAAGAGGGGTACTTACGCTTCACTCTATCCACAGATTGATGCAACAGCGTCGTATCAGCGCGTGATTCAGAAACAGACAATGAGTATGGACTTTGGTGGTCAGACTCAGACTATCAAGGTTGGTAGTGACAACTCGTTTAACGGAGGTGTTGCTATGGGTATGCCTGTTGTAAATGCCCAGCTGTGGCAGAGCCTTAAGGTTTCGGCTCTTGATGTAGAGCTGGCAGTAGAGAAGGCACGCTCTTCGCGCCTTGATATGGTAGAGATGGTTACAAAAGCCTACTACGGTGTTTTGCTCGCAAAAGAGAGTAATCAACTCTTCCAGAGAGTATATGACAATGCAGTTGAGAATAACGAGATTGTAAAGAAGAAGTACGATGTAGGCTCAGTCTCTGAGTACGACCTGCTCTCTTCAAATGTATCAGTGCAAAACGCGCTTCCAAATGTAATCGAGTCAGAGTATGCCGTTGTTCTTGCTCTTTGGAATCTCAAGGCACTGCTTGGTATTGATTTGGAGAAGAATATTGATGTTATCGGCTCACTGATGGACTACACAACAATCCTTGATAAGAGCTACGATATCTCTCAGCTCAGCCTTGAGAATAACTCAACTCTCAAGCAGTTAGATATGCAGGAGGAGATGCTCCAGAGGGCTGTGAAGATTCAGAAACTTGCCAATGTGCCATCGCTCTCAATCAATGCTGCATACCTCTATACCGCACTTGGTAACGACGGTAAGTTCTTCAAGAAAGAGGCATGGAATCCATACTCTTATGCAGGTATTCAGCTCAATATCCCAATCTTCGCAGGTACAAAGCGTCGTGCGGCTACCCGTGAGGCACAGCTCAACCTCTCAAGCCTTCAGTTGCAGAGAGAGAATGCTGAGCGTCAGCTGCGTGTAGGCATTGTGCAGTATCTTAACAACATGCAGTCAAGTGTTAAGAAATACTACGCCTCAGCAGCAACTGTAGGTCAGGCTCAGAAGAGCTACGATATTGCTGTAAAACGCTACGATGTAGGTCGTGGAACACTTGTGGATATTGACAACTCGCAGGTGGCTCTGACTCAGGCAGAGCTTAGCCGCAACCAATCTATCTACAACTTTTTGACAGCCAAAGTCTCGCTTGACAAGGTTTTGGGAAACTATGATTTTGAAAATAAATAAACAGAAGAGATATGAAGAGAATTTTTAATTTGCTGCTTGTTGCAGTAGCAGCTACAGCAGTATCCTGCGGCTCAGATAAGAGCGCAAAGCAGGCAGAGCAGAGTGCAGAGGTTTCACTGCCAAATGTTGAGGTTACAACAGTTTCATCGCGTGAGGTTGTTCAGGAGGCTTACTTTACAGGTACTGTTGAGGCTTATGTGGTTAACAATATCGCGCCACAGTCTCCACGCCGTATCAAGACTATCCATTTTGATATTGGCGAGCAGGTAGAGAAGGGTCAGCTGCTTGTAAGCCTTGACGACTCGTCTCTTGTGCAGGCTAAGGCTCAGATGGAGAACGCAAAGGCTGAGTATGACCGTACAAACGAGCTCTATGAGTTTGGCGGTGCTTCAAAGTCAGAGTGGGAAGCTCGCCGTTTGCAGTATGAGGTTGCAAAGGCTTCTTATGAGAACTTACTTGAGAATACAACCCTTATTGCCCCTGTTTCTGGTATTATCTCAGCTCGTAACTACGACAATGGCGATATGACAGGTGGTCTTCCTGTGCTTGTTATCGAGCAGATTCGCCCTGTAAAGATTATGATAAATGTCTCTGAGAATCTCTTTGCAAAGGTACGCAAGGGTATGACAGTATATACCTCTTTTGAGGCATACGGCGACGAGGAGTTTACAGGCTCTATAACCCGTATCTATCCTACAATTGACAGCGCAACCCGCACCTTCCGCGTTGAGGTATCTGTTCCAAATAAAGACCAGCGTGTTCGCCCAGGTATGTTTGCTCGCGTAACTCTTCCATACGGCAAGAGCCGTCATGTGATTGCTCCAGACCGCGCTGTAAACAAACTTATGGGTAGTGGTGACCGTTATGTGTATGTCCTTCAGGCAGACGGCACTGTTCGCTACTCTAAGGTTGAACTTGGTCGCCGCTTGGGTGCAGAGTATGCTATTCTCTCTGGTCTTAATGAGGGCGAGAAGGTAGTTGTAAAGGGTCAGACCGCCCTGACAAACGGTTGTAAGGTACAAGTTGTAAAATAATAAGACTTAGAAGATGAATATATATAAAACAGCAGTCAATAACCCGATTACGACGATACTTGTTTTTGTCGCCGTTGCGCTGTTCGGTATCTTCTCGCTGGTTAAGTTGCCTATCGACTTTATGCCACGAATTGATACACCATATATCATGGTTATTACAGCTTATCCGGGTGCGAGTGCAGAGGATATTGAGGAAAATGTCTCTAAACCTCTGGAGAACTCGCTTAATGGTATAGAGAACTTGAAGCATATCTCTTCTCGTTCAAAGGAGAACATCTCTGTTGTATCTCTTCAGTTTGAGTATGGTACAGACAATGATGTTGCTACAAACGATGTTCGAGATAAGCTCGATATGGCAAAAAATAACCTCCCAGATGAGGTTAATAACCCTATTCTGTTTAAGTTCTCAACAGACGAGATGCCTATTATGCTGCTCTCGGTTAAGGCTGAGGAGAGCTGGAGCGGACTCTATAAGATTATTGACGAGCAGGTTGCAACTCCGTTGGCTCGTGTAAATGGTGTAGGTACTGTATCTATACAGGGTATCCCTGAGCGTCAGATTCAGGTATATTGCGACCCTTATAAACTTGAGGCTTACAATGTTACCATTGAGGGCATTGCACAGATTATCGCAATGGAGAATCGTTCTATCCCTGCTGGTCAGATGGATATAGGCTCAAATACCTACTCTATGCGTGTGGACCATGAGTTTACAGGTGTAGAGGAGCTTAAAAATCTTGTTATCAGCACTCGCGGTGGTGTAAATGTCTATCTTGGCGATGTGGCTACTATCAAAGATACTGAGCAGGAGAGAGCGCAGGAGGTATATAACAACGGCGAGCGTACAGGTCTGATGGTTATCCAGAAGCAGACAGGTGCAAATGCAGTTCAGATTTCAGAGGATGTTACCAAGTCTCTGGAGAAGATTATGCCTACTCTTCCTTCAGATATTCGTATCACTCCAGTAGTTGATACTGCGGACAATATCCTTGATACAGCCTATTCTCTGGTTGATACCATTATGGTGACCTTTATCGTGGTTATGTTTGTGGTAATGATGATGCTCGGTCGTTGGAGAGCAATGTTTATCATTATCCTTACTATCCCGATTTCAATGCTCTCGGCACTGATTTACCTGCTCTTTACAGACCAGACACTCAATGTGGTGACAATGTCATCCCTCTCTATATCAATCGGTATGGTTGTGGATAATGCCATTGTGGTTTTGGAGAATATTACAACCCATGTTGACCGTGGTGCGCGAGTAAAGCAGGCTGCCATCTTTGCAACCAAGGAGGTGGGTCTGTCAATCATCGCTTCAACCCTTACAACCCTTGCCGTGTTCTTGCCACTGACTATGATTGATGGTATGGCGGGCGTTATGTTTACCCCAATGGGTTGGATGGTAACAATCACCCTTACAGTATCTATGGCTGCTGCGCTTACCTTTACCCCTGTACTCTGCTCGCTTATTATGAAGCAGAATCCTAAGAAGTCAAGCATCCAAAAGTATGTTGATGCTGCTATGGGTTGGATAGACGATATCTATGAGGGTGCCCTGCACTGGTGCGTAACACACCGTAAGACCTTCCTTGTTGGCTCTTTGGCTCTCTTTGTAGGTACATTTGTATTTATTGCTCCGCAGGTCAAGACCGAGTTCTTCCCTATGCAGGATAACGGTCGTATAGCGGTAAAGATTAAGCTCCCTGTAGGTACTCGTCAAGAGATTACCCGCGATTTGGCATTGCGTATCAGCGACCAGTTCCGCGAGAACTATCCAGAGATTACCGTGCTTAATGCAACCCTTGGTGTGCCTGATACAGATAATGCCTTTGCGTCAATTCAGGAAAATGGTACTCACTATATCTCATTTAATATCACACTTACAGACAAGACTGAGCGTGAGCGTGGTTTGGCAGAGATTGGAGACCTTATGCGTAAAGACCTTGACGGCTATTCAGAGATTCGTTCATACGAGGTTGTTGAGACAGGTCAAGGCGGTGGCGCAGGTGGTCAGAGTAAGGTAGATATTGAGCTCTATGGCTACGATCTTGCCGAGACAGACCGTATTGCTGCCGAGATTAAGGATATTATGCTGGGCGTTGAGGGTTGTACCGAGGTTACAATCTCTCGTGAGGAGTACACCCCTGAGTATCAGGTTGTTTTCGACCGCGAGAAACTTGCAATGCATGGTCTTAATGTGGCTACAGCAGGTACCTACTTGCGTAACAGAGTTAATGGTGCTACAGCCTCTTACTACCGTGAGCAGGGAGAGGAGTATGACATCCTTGTCCGCTACGACCGTAAGTTCCGTGAGTCTTTGGAGGAGATTGAGAATATCACACTCTACAACACAACCAATGGCGCAGCTGTAAAGATTCGTGATGTGGCAACTGTTATTGAGACTCAGGCTCCGCCTACAATTGAGCGTAAAGACCGTTCTCGTTATGTCAAGATTTCGGGCTCTGTAGGTCATGGATACGCAATGTCTGATGTTGTCGGCGGAACAGTTGCAGAACTTAATAAGGTGGACCTTCCTGCTGGTATTACTTGGCAGCTCGGAGGCTCTTATGAGGACCAGATGGATACTTTTATAGATATGGGTATGCTCTTGGTGCTGATGGTTATCCTTGTATTCGTGATTATGGCGTCACAGTTCGAGTCTCTAAGCTATCCGTTTGTAATCATGTTCTCACTGCCATTTGCATTTGTGGGTGTGCTGTTGGGTCTGTGGTTGACAAATACAGCCTTGGGCGTTATGGGTATGCTCGGTATGCTGATGCTCGTGGGTATTGTGGTAAACAACGGTATCGTGCTTGTCGATTACACCCGACTGCTTATAGGTCGTAAAATGCCTATCATTGATGCAGTTGTGGCTGGTGGTAGGTCTCGTTTGCGCCCAATTTTGATGACTACGCTGACAACCGTACTCGGTATGGTGCCTATGGCAGTAGGTAACGGCGTGGGCTCAGAGATGTGGAACTCACTTGGTATGGTTGTAGCTTGGGGTCTCTCCTTCTCAACCCTTGTAACTCTCTTCCTTATCCCTGTACTCTTCACATGGCTTGCTATGCGCGATGAGCGCAAGCAGGCTAAGAAACTTGCACAGCTGAACGCTTAAAAGATTGCTAATTTATAGAATATATTTGTAATGAAAGCTATATTTATGTCATGTAACCAGGCTCTCTTTGAAGAGATGCAGCAGGTTATGGAGAAGTTCTCAGTCCGTGGATACACAGGCTGGGAGGAACTTATCGGCTGCGGAACAGCAACCGGCGAGCCTCACCTCGGTAGCACCACCTGGCCTACCCTCAATTCAGCTCTGCTCGCTATTGTTGAGGATGAAAAGTGCCAACCCTTTATGGCGGCACTCAAAGAGCTTGATGCTAACAACCCACAGCTCGGACTTAGAGCTTTTTGGTGGGAGGTTGGTGGCACCTTCTAATTTTAGCGTGATAGCGGCACATTTGCTGCCGCTAACATAAAAAAGTGGCAATGGGCGGTACTTTTGAGTACAGTCCATCGCCATTTTTTTTTGCCGAGCGTTGGCTCGCCAAAGGCGACCCTTCACCGCTCCGCCTCGGCAATTCAAGCGAGCTTGATTGCGCTCAGCTTAATCTCGGCGTTGCATCTATGCCCTTTTGAAGCTAAAATGCGGTGGTTTAATTTGGCAGAGGAGGGTGCTTTAATCTTGGCGCACAGGGAATTTTGAGGTTGTTAGCGGCTATTAGAGGTAGTTAGAGAAGATTAGGGGTAATTAGAGTGGCGCGCTAACGGCACAGACTTAGGTTTCGCTGTACTCGGATTTAGGGAATGCCATCGAAGATGGTACGATAAAAGAATAGAGACCTCACTCAAGCTCGCTTGAAAGTGAAAGGTCTCTATTCTTTTATTGTAATAGCCGTAGGCTATCCTAAATCTGCATCAGCCACAAGAGAAACGAAGTTTCTCCGAAAGCTTTTTGCACGCTGGAGTGGCTTCAATCTCTCTTGCAAAGTTATTTGTGAGGGATTTTTAGGAGGTTGCTGTGCGAACTATGCAGCCTAATAGTCCCAACTATTAGGCAAATAGTTTGTGCGGCAAAAACTAAAAATCGCCACAAAGAACGCAGCAAGAGAGGTTGAAACCACTTCTTAGCTTTTTCTCGAAAAAGCGGGCAGTTCTGCATAAAAAGCCCCACGCTGGCTTTTTTGTTGCGCTTGGTTATTAAGGGTCTTTGACCCGATGCTATTAAATGCTATTCTATATCATCTGCCATTTTGTGCTTCGCTTTGATATTTTCTGTATATTTGTGCTGTAAATACTAACCATGGCTATTGTAAATTACGCGTTACTTCTTGTGCTGTTTTGCACCATACCTGCGGGGGTTATTTGGCTTTGCAGGCGTTTTCCTTTGCTTGATAATTTAGGACCGATTATGATTCTATATGCTATTGGTATGATAATCGGAAATATCCCCGTTATGCCCGCAGAGCTTAAGGGTATTCAAGATATTCTGCCCAATGTGGTAATTCCGTTGGCAATACCGATGATGCTCTATGGTTGCACCTTCACGCGCAAGGAGGCAAAACTGCAAGGAAAGGTTGTGCTGAGTGGTATTCTATCTGTAGCAACGGCTGTAATTGTTGGCTACATGCTTTTTGGTCGCCATGTGAACGAGGGTGCGCAGGTGGGTGGCATTATTACAGGTATGTACACAGGTGGAACGCTTAATGCGGCGGCGTTACAGGCTATTTTCCACATCAACAGCCAGACTTATGTGCTTATAAATTCGTACGATATCATAATCTCGTTCCTCTACTTTGTTATGCTCTTTAGCTTCGGAATTAGGATGTTCAGATGGCTCTATAAAGAGAAAGCAAAGCAGATTTCAGATCAAGATAGGGCAGAGATAGAGTATCAGATTGAGCAGACAAAGCAAAACCCCTACAAGGGACTCTTCTCTCGAAAATCACTGCCAGAGGTGGCAAAGATTTTTGGAATTACAATTGTCGTTGTGGTTATCTCGGCAGTTGTGGCTCTGCTATGCCCAGAGGGGTGGTTTATGGTTGTCTTTATACTGCTGTTGACAACACTCGGCGTTGCTTGCTCCTTCTTTAAGGGTGTAAGGTCGCTTACACGCAGCTATGATATAGGTATGTATTTTATCTACATCTTCAGCCTCGCAATAGCCTCTATGGCAGACTTCTCAAATATAGATATTGTCGGCGGAGCATACCAAATAGCATTTATGACCTTCGCAGTGTTCGTCTCACTCGCCCTGCATGCCGTAGTCTGCCGACTGCTTAAGGTCGATGCCGATTCTATGGTCATCTCCTCTGTGGCATTTATCAACTCGCCACCATTTGTGCCTATGGTCTCTGCCGCTATGCAAAATAAAAAGACCTTAGTAACAGGTCTGGCAGCAGGTATTGTCGGCTATGCCATCGGAAACCACCTCGGCGTACTTATGGCTCAACTACTGTCGCATTTGTAGCCGACATAGTACCGCAGCTTTTTGAAAAAAGCGCGAAAAAGCCAGCATAGACCTACGCTGGCTTTCTGCTTCGCAGAAGGGAGTTTAGGGAGGCTAAGGAGGTTAACGAGATTAAGTAGTGACACGGTTGCACAGCTAAACTTCGTCTATTCAGTTAGCGTGCTCCCTAATTTCCTCTAACAACCTCTAACAGCCTCTAAAACCTCTACTAACTGCGCGCTGCTATTCTATGTTATTAAGGGCGAAGCCCGCTGCTATTCACTGTTATTCTTTGCTGTTAAACCGCGCAGATAGCACACCTTTCCGTATTAAAATTTTGTTAGATTGATTTTTTTGACTTACCTTTGCCCCTGCGTATCAACCTCTTATAATGGGTGGGCGGCAAAAAGGGCTGTGGAGCGGCTTTTGGGTTCTCTATAGTTCGGGATTAGTGGATAGTAGTCTGCTATGGTATGCCAATCACAGCGATAATGTTGAGCGGAAACTATTAAATTTTTGTTGCAACAATGAACAAGGATTCGTTGATTAAGCTCGTGAACGAGCAGATGTGGACTAAGACCGAAGAGGATATTCCACAGTTTAATGCAGGTGATACTATCACCGTAACTTACCGTATTATTGAGGGTAGCAAGGAGCGTCTTCAGAGCTTCCGTGGTGTTGTTATCCAGATTAAGGGTACAGGCAAGACCAAGATGTTCACCATCCGTAAGATCTCTAACGGCGTGGGCGTTGAGCGTATCTTCCCTCTCTACTCTCCACACCTCGACAAGATTGAGGTTAACAAGCGTGGTGTAGTTCGCCGTGCGCGTATCTACTACTTCCGTGAGCTTACCGGTAAGAAGGCTCGTATCAAGGAGCGTCGTATTGCAAAGACTGAGGCTTAGTCCAACAGTTTTTTTTGCAACCGAAGACCGCCAAATTATTTTGGCGGTCTCTTTTTTTTATTGTACCTTTGTTGTAGAATAAATTTTACAGTGAAATATGGAATTTGAAGGAACAGTATTCAAAATTATGCCACCTACAAGCGGACAGTCTGCGCGTGGTGCATGGCAGCGTCAGGAGGTTATATTTGACCAGAAAACACAGTCTCAGTACCCTCGAAAGATATGTGTAACTTTCTTTAATAAACCCGAAGAGGTGGCTCGCCTCAATATCGGCGTAGAGTATTCAGTCTCTATAGATGTTGAGTCGCGCGAGTATAACGGCAAGTGGTACACAGATGTACGCGCTTGGAGAATCGTGCCAAAAGAGCAGGTGCCTGTAGCCCCAGCCTCAGGCATGATGCCTCCTCAGTACGACGCCCCAATGCCAACTCAGGAGCCAGCGTATGCGCAGAGTAGTGGGGCGCAGGAGGTTGATGACCTGCCATTTTAGCATATTTTAGCGTATTTTAGCGTGATAGTGTGCCACCTACGGCACATCCCTTAATCCCATCAGCAGCTGTACCTTTTAGGTACTATCTGCCGATGGGATTTTTCATGATGCACCGTATCTGGCGCACTCTGACAACAAAATCGGGCTCACTGTAAAA
>CAZIPR010000010.1:0-57442 GCA_964541245.1 uncultured Alistipes sp. | reverse complement strand
GAAAACTATTTTTGCATAACTTTTTTACATCCCCACCGGAATTTTACAGTGAGCCCTTTTTTACATCCCCACCGACTTTTGCAGGTGATCCAAAATAGTGGTGAGGGTCAGCTTTGTGAATAGGCAAAAGAAAAAAGATAACAAACTGAAAATCAATTTGTTATCTTTTGGTGCCCAGGACGAGACTCGAACTCACACGGACTAATGTCCACTACCCCCTCAAAGTAGCGTGTCTACCAATTCCACCACCTGGGCAATAAGCCGCTATCTTTCTCAATAGCGGTGCAAAGATAGGGGTAAAATTTTTATTCTGCAAACTTTTCTGCAAAAAAATGTTTAATTGCATCTAAAATACCCTCACTATCATATCCGCAGAGGTTATATAGCTCTGCTGGGGTGCCCTGTTCTACGAAAATATCGGCAATGCCGAGGCTGCGTACCTCTCTAAACAGAGAGTTGTCTGCCATTACCTTTGTGACCGCCTCGCCCACGCCGCCACGAAGTACGCCATCTTCGACTGTGATGATGTGGTTAAATTTAGCTGCTACATCAATAATCATCTCTGTATCAAGCGGTTTTGCATATCTAAGGTCATATACGGCAACGCTCACATCGCTTTTAGCCGCTTTCTCTGCTGCCTCAAGGGCGAAGGTACAAGTTTTGCCAATGGCAAGGATAGCCACATCGCTGCCCTGGCGAAGTATGCGACCTTTGCCAATAGGAAGACTCTCGAAGCTCTTACCATGCCACTCTGTGCCATTTCCGCAGCCACGAGGATAGCGGATAGCAAAAGGCGAATTGTGGTGCAGGGCTGTGTACATCATATTTTTCAGCTCCAGCTCGTCGCTTGGCGCAGCAACAACCATATTTGGGATGCAGCTCAGGTAGGCAAGGTCAAAGGCTCCGTGGTGTGTTGCACCATCTTCGCCCACGATGCCGCCGCGGTCAAGGCACAACACAACGGGCAGATTTTGCAGAGCCACATCGTGTATAATGCTGTCATAAGCCCTCTGCATAAAGGTTGAGTAGATATTACAAAACGGAATCTGACCCGATGCAGCAAGTCCTGCGGCAAAGGTTACAGCATGAGCCTCGGCAATACCCACATCGAAGCACCTATCTGGCATCGCCTCCATCATAATATTCATAGAGCAACCTGAAGGCATTGCTGGGGTTATGCCGACAATGCGATTGTCAGACTTAGCAAGCTCCAGAAGTGTCTGTCCGAAGACATCTTGGTAACGGTCGCGGTCTGAAGGCTGCTTGATTCTCTCGCCAGTGTCAGGGTTGAACTTACCTGGGGCGTGCCATACGGGCAGATTCTGCTCGGCAGGGGTGTAGCCGTGACCTTTGGAGGTTATAATATGCAGCAACTTAGGCTCTTTGATATACTTCATGGCACTGAGGGTCTTTACAATCTGCTTGACATCGTGACCATCAACCCTGCCGAAGTATCTGAAGCCGAAGCTCTCAAAGAGGTTGCTATTCTGCATAAGACCATGTTTAATGGCGTTGCTTGCCTTTCTGAAGAGATTTAGGATGCGTGGAGTGCCTGAGAGCATGGTCCACATCTTCTGCTTAAGGCGATTATAGCGACGAGAGGTTGAGAGTCTGAGCAGATAGCCGTTCAGCGCACCTGTCGCCTTGTCAATTGCCATGTGGTTGTCGTTCAGAACAACAAGAATATCATTTTTCTTATCCGCTCCAGCGTTATTCAAGCCCTCAAAGGCAAGACCGCCCGTCATTGATCCGTCGCCGATAATGGCTATAGCCTTGCGCTCCTCGCCCTTAAGCTGAGCAGCTTTGACCATGCCAAGTGCTGCTGAGATAGAGACCGAAGCATGCCCTGCACCAAAGGAGTCGTACTGGCTCTCTGCCATGCGAGGGAAGCCGCTGATGCCATCAAGGCGGCGGTTGTTCTCAAAAGCCTCTCTTCTGCCTGTGATAATCTTATGAGCGTATGCCTGATGACCTACATCCCAGACAACTTTGTCGTATGGGGTGTTATAGACATAGTGGATAGCCACGGCAATCTCTACTGCACCAAGTGAGGAGGCGAGGTGCCCTGGGTTTTTGGCACACTGCTCAATGATATACTGTCTAACTTCGTCACAGTATCGTGGTAGCTCCTCAAGGCTTAACTGCTTTAAGTCTTGAGGAGAGTTTACTCTATACAAATATTTATATTCAAGTTGAGTCATAGTCTAAAAAGGATAACCTACACCAAAGTTTATAGAGGTGTTTTTCCACTTAAAGTCACTAATCCACCTCTCGCCAACGGCTCTATTAGGGTTGTGGAGCTGAATACCCCAATCGAGGCGTAGGATGGCAAATTTAATATCTAAGCGCAAGCCTATACCGGTGTTAAAACCAAGCTGCTTGTAGAAACTATCAAAGTGGAAAACAGAGTTTTCGGGGTACTCTACGCCATTGCCGCCCATGTACCACACATTACCAAGGTCAAGGAAAGTAGCACCGTGGAACATGCCCCAGATAGGGAATCTGAACTCGATATTTGCCTCAAGTTTCATATCTCCCATCTGTGTAGGATAGACCACATTGTCTGGCAGCGGACTTGAGCCTGGACCGAGTGTACGCGGAGCCCATCCACGCATAGAGTTGCTACCGCCTGCATAGAACATACGGTCAAATGGTATGGCGTCTGCATTGCCGTATGCAACACCAAAACCAGCATAGATTCTACCTGCCAAAGCGCACTTCTCGCCAAGCGGAATACGGCGTGCCGCATTGATATCTGCACGGAAATATTGCGAATAACGGATACCAAGGAAGTTGTAGTAGTCTTGACCTGCAACAGGCTTAGAGAAGAGGTGCATAAGCCCATCTACGGTATTTCCTGCAAGCTCTGCATTTATGCGCAGGGTTGTCTGGTTGTTGTTTGTCTTTAGACGCGAGTTGTCGTAGGAGTATGAGCCTGACAGACCTACGATAAGCTGCGACTCATAACTGCGCTTGAGGTATTCGTTCTGCAATGAGTTGAAGTAGTCCTCGTTTATATAACCCACATTTACCCAGTTGATGCTTATTGGGCGAACTACAAAAGAGGAGTGCTGCCAATTCTGCCAAGAGTATGACCATACGATACTCGACAGGTCACGGCGGTAGTATGGACGGTTTTGGTGGTTGTATGATAGCTCAAAACGAGTCTTAGGCGAACTGAGATGACCTCTGCTTGAGGTGTGGAAGATAAGGAAACGAGGGAAAGTAAGTCCTGCCGAGAGTCCAAACTCCACCGCACTGCGACGCATGGCATCTGGGGCTTTCATATACTCGTATCCGATAGAGCCCGTCAGGTCAAAGAGGTCTGCACCGCGGAAAATATTACGATTCTGATAACCTATTGATGCCTTGACTCCATAGAAGCTCGATGTTGACGAGCCCTCAAGCTCAGCCTTAATTCCCTGCCTGAGCGATGGGGTGCAGAGTATTGTGCAGTCCAAATAACGCTCTTTGTTGTGAATTACAGAGGTCGAGATAGAGTCAGTTTGACCTACATAGGTCAAATATGCCTGATTTGAGAAGAGCGAGTCTGGCAGACGGTTGAAGGTTATCTGCGCGCTGTTAAAGCCCATCTGTAGCAGGCGGTTGTTTGTCCTATTCTTCTGCGTAATATCGTATATTGAGCCAGGGTAGAGAGATACTGCCGAGCGCAATACCTCTGGGCGGATATTTGGTCGCTTACCCTTGTAGAGGACTGTCAGCCCGTTATATACCACAGTGTCAAGGCTCTGCATATAATTTGGGTCGTTTTTCTCCTCTACAGCGTTGTAGTTTGGAATAATTGCTACATTTCGCAGACGATAGACAGAGTTGTCCTCAAAGATAATCTCTCCGTTGCGATCATAGCCAAACCTCTTTTTGACAATCATTGTCAGATTGACAATATTCTGCTCCTGAAGTGTGTCGGCAAGGAACTCGATGTTGTTAATCGAAAAGTCATAGTAACCCTGCTCGTTGAGCTGTGTAGCTATACGCTCACGCTCCGCCTCAAGGGTGGCAATATTGAAAATCTCGCCTGTACGAATTAGGTTATTCACAGTGTCGGGTGCCAAAATCTGCTCTAAGAATCGGTCGCGGAATTGGTAGCGGATTCTACCTGTAAAGTATGGCTGATTTTGCTTTAGTGAGTATGTAACTTTAGCCCTCTTGCGGCGGCTTGTAGTGTCAACACTGTACTTTACCTCTGAGGCGAAATATCCACTCTTATCAAGGTAAATCTTCAGTTTGTCAGCCGACTGTAGGGTCTTGTTATTGTCGTAGATAACAGGCTCCTCGCCGATTTTACGCTTAAGATTGTTCCACCAATTCTCTTTGTCCGGATTGGCAGCAAGGTATGCGCCGACAAAGAAGTTCATGCCGAGGAAATGCTTGTTTGGCTTCTGACTGACATATTTGGAGGCATCCTCAGAGGTAATACGCTCTTTGCGAGGTGTGGTTTTGTCAGTCTCAATTGTAACCTTATGCAATAGGAATGAATCCTCTGGTAGTTTGCGTGTAACATTACACGACAATAGAGATATTGCCGATAAAACAACTACAAGTATGGTTACCAATCTTCTCATCCCTCTGCTCTTGATGCTAAAAAGTCGTTCCACGCCTCAATCTCGTCTGTGTATATTAGAGAAGGCTTTGTTGCAAAAGTTTTGCCGTCAAAGATAATATCTCCCTGCTCAGTGTAGGTGGCATTGCCCATAAGTGTTGTTTTTAGACCACCCTTATTTGCACAGTTGCACCTTACCGCGCCACCTCTGTTCTCAACCAGAATATCTGTGTTGTAGTCACATAGACCAAGCAGAGCCATAGCTGTTGCCGAAGAGGTCATAGCCGTTCCGCAAGAGGGGGTTATGCCCGCCCCGCGCTCAAAGGTGGTTACAAAGATATGGTTTCTGCCGCGAAGCTCTACAAAGCTGATATTCACGCCATTAGGGAATACATCTGTCAGTGTTTTGACCTTCTCTCCAAGTGCCTCAAGCAGGGCAGTGTCGCAGCTGTCAACTTGCGCAACAATGTGAGGATTACCAACCGAAATAGCACTCCAGAGGAGCGTTGGGTGGAGCTGAGGTATTATCTTGCCCACAAAACCGCCATCCTTCTCACCGAAAAATGCAAAATCTTGGCTCCAGAGGCTTGCTGCAATCTCTACCCCGTATGTTGGAATAGTGCCAAAAATACTCTGCTGACGCTTTGTGGGGTAGTGCTTGCCGCCCGAAGTGAGGATAAATTCGCCCTTCTGAATATAATCCTCAGCAAGTCTTGCAATGCAGCGAATACCGTTGCCGCACATCTCAGCCTCACTGCCGTCGGGGTTGAACATACGCATACCATATAACCCATCCTCGCCCTTTACAAGCAATAATAGACCATCAGCCCCCTTGCCATTGTTGTTAGAGCATACATCGCGAGACAGAGCCGCTAAGTCGTAATCCTCAAGCGACTGACAAACCGCATCTATCATTATAAACTCATTGCCTGAGCCGTGACACTTTATATAGTTTATAGCCATATAATCTACTATTCTGTGCAACACATCGGTATATAAATCGTTCAAAGTTACGAAATTTTTTGTAATTTTGGAGTCGTAAAGCTAAATAATAGATTATTATGGTTGAAAAATTCATAATGGCAGGGGATACACCCCTCCATGTTTGCGACTCTGAGAAGGGCGATAAAACGGTTGTACTACTGCACGGATACCTTGAAAATATGCTTGTTTGGGAGGAGTTTATCCCTCTGATTTACAAGAGTGTAAGAGTTATAACACTCGACCTTCCGGGTCATGGAATCTCGCAGGTCAGAGGCACTGTGCATACAATGGACTACCTTGCAGATGTTGTAGCAGCTGCTCTTCAGAGCTTAGGGGTCGAAAAAGCCTGCATTGTGGGTCACTCTATGGGAGGATATGTAGCCCTTGCTATGTGCGAGAGACATCCTGAGCAGGTCGCTTCTCTTGTCTTACTCCACTCGACTCCAAATGCTGATAGCGAGGAGAAGAAAAAGAATCGTGAACGCGAAATTGCTATCATCAAGTCTGGCAAAAAGGAGCTTCTTGCCCGCACTGCTCCAGGCGCAGGCTTCGCCGCCGACAACCGCCGCCGTTGTAGCGAAAATATAGAGGATTTGGCACAGATTATCCACCTTACCGAGGATGATGGAATAGTTGCCCTTCTTGCAGGCATGATGCAGCGCAGAGACCAGAATGAAATGCTGCGCAAACTGCCTGTGCCTCAGATGTTTATCTTCGGCAAGAAAGATGAGTATATCCCTGCTGATATAGCCTCTGCCATAGCCGCTTCACATCCACAGGCAAGGGTTGCTTGGATGGAAAATTCGGGTCACATGAGCTTTATCGAAGAGCCTAAGGAGTGCGCTGAGGTGTTGCTGGATTTTTTGACAGTGTAACATTATGCGCTCTTTAGTAGTAGCGCGCATTTAGTAGGGTCATTAGTGACTCTAGAGTCTCTAGTGACACTAGGGTCTGCGCGCAAAGGATAGAGGTTGTTAGAGGAAATTAGGGGTAATTAGCGTTGCGCGCAAAGGGTACAAACTAAGTTTAGCTGTACTCGGATTTAGGGAATACCAACGGAGTTGGTACGAAAGAGAAGAGAACGGTCGTTCAAGTTTACTTGAAAACGACAGCTCTCTTCTCTTTTGTAATAGCCTTTAGGCTATCCTAAATCCGCAACGCACAAGAGAAACGGAGTTTCTCCGAAAGTCTTTTGGGTCACTTTTCTTCAGAAAAGGGACGGTACTCAGCAATTACTATTTTGGCGTGAAAGTTGGATTTAGGGATGGTATATTTATAGGTATGTTCTATAAATTAGGTCGAGTTGATTTTGAAGATTATTTTGAGCAGGTTTTTTATCTCTTTTGAGGGCGCAATCGCCGATTGTAACTGAGAAAAGATGAGAAAATGTTTAAATTTTATTACAAATAAAATTTAAGTTGAAGCGGTTTGTGTTTCGGGCTCTTTGAGACTCTTTTTGACATCTTTTGATTTGAAAAACTTGAAAATAGTCCACTATTATCTGCGCCTTTCAAATCAAAACCTGTTCAAAAATAGCTCTCAAATAACCTCGAAATAAAATTCAAACAATTTCTGAAAAAGATGCCAAAATAAATTCAAAAGCGACCGAAATAGAATTTACCCAAAGCGAGACAAAAACTAATTACTAATTTATAGAACATACCTATAGAGATATGGGGAGAGATTATGGGGTTATAAGGGCTCATGTTGCCTTAGTTGTTTGCAACATAGTTTGGGCGTGTGACTATCCCTTTTACAATCTGCTTTTGGGGCGGTATATAGAGCCGTTAGCCATGGTTACGGCGGCACTTATAGCCACTGCGCTGTTGTCGTTGGTGCCGTTATTGTGGGAGAAGAGAGAGAGGGTTGAGCCTAAGGATTTAGTGTTGCTTATCTGTGCTGCGTTGCTTGTGGGTGTTTCTAAGAAGCTGCTGATGATGTATGGACTGTCACAAACATCGCCCGTTGATGGTGCTATTATTGCCACTGTTACGCCGTTGATGGTCTTGGTACTCTCTGTTGTTGAGGGTATGGAGCACCTCTCGGCGCGTAAAGTTGTCGGGCTGCTGCTTGGTATGATGGGAGCTATTGCCGTCGTGCTTACGGGCAGTAATCCGTCGCATATAAAGTCGCAGACGGCGGGTAATATTATGATTTTTTGCAGCGCATGTGTCACAGCTCTCTATATAACCTCTTTCAAACACCTTGTGGCAAAATATAGAGTCACAACTCTGCTCAGAATAATCTATTGCACCTCTGCTTTGGTTGTCCTACCATTTGGACTTAAACCACTTGTTGCTACCAATTTTGCCGCAATGAGTAGTAATATGATGCTTGCAACACTGTTTGTAATCTTTGTGCCGACATACCTGCCTAACCTGTTGCTGAACTACTCACTTAAGATTGTAAAACCTACAGTATCAAGCATTTATACATATATCCAGCCCCTGCTTGCCGTAGCTCTCTCAGTGGCTATGGGTCTTGACCGCCTGCACGCCGATACGCTCCTCTTTGCCGCTATACTGTTTAGTGGTCTGTGGTTGGTTGTAAGGAGTAGGTAGGCGCGCTATTTGGTAGGGTCTCTAGCATCATTAGAGTCTTTAGTGAGCGCGCGTTTAATAACAGAAATGACAAAGAATAGCAGCGGGCTCCGCCCTTAATGGCATACAATGACAATGCGCATAAAAGCCGATACCCTGTAAAACAGAACAAACTAAGTTTAGCTATTTTCGGATTTAGGGAACGCCATCGAAGATGGTACAAATAAAATAGTCCTCACGGTCGAGCTTGCTCGAAACCGATGATGGACTATTTTATTTGTAATAGCCGCAGGCTATCCTAAATCCGCGACGAAATAGAGAAACGAAGTTTCTCCTAAAGTTTTTGGTGCAGCTTTTTTCAAAAAGCTGCGGTACTCAGGCGTTAGCTAAATGGAGGCACTATTTTGCAGGTTCGGTGATGCCGAGTTCTTTTTTCACTGCGGCGTTGATATCAACTACCTGAACGGCGTCGTAATATACGAAAGCCATTGAGTCGAATACGGCGGTATAGCCTGCTGCTTTTGCAACCTTAGAGATAGCTGCATCGAGTTTCTCCTGAATTGGCGCAGCCAGCTCCTGCTGTTTTTTAGCGAAGTCCTGCTGAGCAATCTGCTGGAACTGTGCATAACGCTCCTGCAAGCCGTTAAGCTCAGACTGTTTCATCTGCTTTACAGTAGGATTCATTGTTGCCTGATTCTTCTCGAACTCTGCATAGCGGTTGTTAAACTCAACCTGAATAGCCTCAAGCTGCTCCTGGAGCTCCTTGCTGAATGCCTCAAGGTTTGTCTGCATCTGGGCAGTCTCTGGCATCTGGGCAAAAATCTCCTGTGTGTTAACACGAGCGAGTTTCTGTGCAAAAACAGTTGTTGACGAGAAGATAATCGCCAAAACAAGGGTTAGTTTAAGAATTTTTTTCATGATTAAAAGTTTATTGTTTAAGTAATTCGATAATTTTCTGTGTGTGATCTACAGCCTTTGAGTGGTAGAGCATTGTGGCGTTTGAGGCTGTGTCGAGTACCATGTCGTAGCCACCCTGCTCGGCATACTTCTCAATGGCAGCGAATACCCTATTTTGTATAGGCTGAATAAGCTCTACGCGCTTTTTCATCATCACGCCCTCGTTGCCAAATACGCTCTGCTGGAACTCTGCCGCTTTACGCTCTTTGGTAAGAATCTCCTGCTCTTTGGCACTGCGCTGGGCAGCTGTCATGCTATCTTTTGCTGCTACATATTGGTTGTACATACTCTCGACCTCAGCGTATGCCGCATCGACCTTAGCCTGATACTCACTTGCAAGGGTGTCAAGGTTTGAGAGGGCTGTGTTGTAGGCGTCAACGGAGCGGAAAATCTGCTCGCTGTTTACTACAATATACTTCTGAGCAGATGCTACACCTGCAAAGAGAACTACGGATAATAGTGCAATGATAAATCGTTTCATAACTACTCTGTTTTTATTATAAAACTCTCAAACCCTCAAAAATATTGCCATTAGAAGTTCTGACCGATAACAAAGTGGAATTGGCTACCACTTCTGGTACTCTGTCCTGCGGCAGGGTCAAATCCGTAACCCCAGTCGATGCCGAGCATACCTACGATAGGCAGGTAGAGTCGTACACCCACACCGGCAGAACGCTTAATTTTGAACGGCGAGAAGTCTTTCCATGAAGAGAAACCGTTACCGCCCTCAAGGAAGCCGAGAACATAAATCTGAGACGAAGGCTTGAGGATAATAGGGTAGCGCAACTCAAGGGTGTATTTGTTATAACCTACAGAGTAGCGAGTACCTACAGGGTCAAGGTCGCCATCCTCGTAACCACGCAGTGCGATGATATCCACACCATAGATGCTGTAGCCTGTCATACCGTCACCACCGACCTGGAATCGCTCGAAAGGCGATACCTTATTCTTATTATAGTGACCAAGGAATCCCATCTCAGCCTTAGCCATGAGTACCAAGTTGTTGTTTCTTGTCAGAGGCTGGAACCACTGAGCCTTAAACTGCCACTTGTGGAACTCAATCCAACGCCAACGGTCCTGCTCAGAGAGTGTGTTGTCTGAGTAGTCCTTGCCATCCATGGCCGAGAATGGAGGGGTAATCTGCAATGAGAATGATATATCTGAGCCTCGACGAGGGTATATAGGCTGGTCAGTTGAATTTCTGCCCAAAACAAACTTCAGAGCAAGGGTGTTTGCGTTACCGTTCTCCATGATGAACGATGTGTAGCCCTTCAGTCCATATCTGAGGTACGACAGCTCAGCATAGAACTGGAAGTAAGGGTCGGGCCAAGAGAGTCGCTTACCCAAACCTACTGCCAAACCGTAAGAGCGGAAGAAGGTGTTTGGCTCCTGCCAAGGGTAGTATGCGTCGTTTGACTCAGAGATGTGACCTGAGATAGTGAGTGAGTTTGGCTTGCGACCACCCAACCAAGGGTCTGAGAAGCTCAGAGACAGAGCCTTGTAGTATGTACCGTTGGTTTGTCCAGAGATTGAGAGTCGCTGATTTTGACCCATAGGGTAAGGTCTCCAAGCACCCTTCTTGAAGAAGTTACGCACAGAGAGGTTGTTGAGTGTAATACCCACAGAGCCTACAAATGTGCCTGAGCCCCAACCTGCCGCAATGTTGAACTGGTCGGATGCCTTCTCCTCAAGAGGCCAGTTGATATCAACAAGGTCTGTTGCACCCTGTACAAGTTTGATATCTGGTGCAATAGCCTCCTCGTTGAAGTGCTGCATACTAGAGAGTGTACGCATGGTCTGCATCAGCAGCGCACGGTTGTACAGCTCGCCTGGGCGGGTATATAGCTCACGACGAATTACCTCGTCATCAACTCTCATATTTCCAGAGATGCCTACATTGTTGATTGTAAACTGCTTACCCTCGAAGATGCGAATCTCAAGGTCGAGCGAGTCTGCACCCACAACAATCTCGGCAGGCTCAATCTGCGAAACCAAGTAACCGTCATTCTGGTAGAGGCTCTGGATTGACATATCGTCAGGATTCTGCTCCTTGCCGATTCCAAGTCGCTTGTGGATAGATTTCTTGTCATACACATCGCCACTCTTGACTGCAAGCATCTGCTTGAGCTGCTCAGTCTCGTACTTTGAGTTTCCTACCCACGAAACATTGCGGATGTAGTATTTGTTACCCTCCTCAACGGTTATCTTGATGCCAAGACGCTTCTGGTCAATGGTGTAGATAGAGTCAGATACGATGCTTGCATTTCTAAAGCCTTTTGAGTTGTAGAAGTCAATCAGCAACTCCTTATCCTCCTCATAATCCTTCTCAAGCAGCTTTGTACTCTGCCAGAACTTGATGCTTGGCTTGTGAGTCTTCTTGAAGGCGCGCGCAAGACGCTTGTCGTCAAAGTTTGTGTTGCCCTCAAAAGAGATATCGCCAATTCTTACACGCGGATTCTTCTTAACATGGAAGGTTACATTGACACCCTGCTTGATTACAGAGTCGTTCTCGTATGTTGCTGTAACCTCACAGTTGCGAAAACCCTTGTCAGAGAAGTGCTTTTTAATCAGACGAGTGTTTTTGTCAATTACATAGTCTGAGAGTTCGTAGCCACGCTTGAGCTTAAGCTCGTTGAGCAGATCGGCACTCTTACTCTTTGGTACGCCAGCAATCTTCCAGTTCATTACACGCGGACGCTCCTTGAGAATAACCTCCAAATCGAGGCTATCGCCCTCAATTGTAGCACCAATCTGAATATCCTCAAAGTAACGCTGCATCCAGAGACGATTTGCCGCATTCTGGATAAACGGACCTGGTAGATAGACTGAGTCGCCTGGCACCAAACCCGATGCTGAGCGGAGAATATCGTGGTTGAGGTACTTTACGCCGTGGATATTTACCTTGCGGATGTGGTAAATCTTCTGCTCCTTGCTGCTCAGATACTCTGCATTCTCAGGTATGACAAAGTTGTCATCAGGGTTCTCGGCAATAGCCACAGGACCCTTTGGCTTCTGGGCTGCTTTATTGCTCTTGTTGGCGCGAATTGTCTCACGAAGCTCTGCTCGTGCCTGCTTGCGCTTATCGCGACTCTCTGCACTCTGCTGTGCCGATGCTTCTGCTACACCGAGCAGCATCAGCGCAAAAGTAAGTATGCTTAAAAATCTCTTCATCAAATATTGTTTTTATAGAGTTAGAGTTTGCCGTAGCGACGCTCTCGCTGGGCATACTCCTCTAATGCTTTATCAAACTCTGGCTGCTTGAAGTCTGGCCACATTGTCTGTGGGAAGTACATCTCTGCATAACTTGCCTGCCAGAGCAAAAAGTTACTCAGGCGGCACTCTCCGCTGGTGCGGATAATAAAATCAGGGTCTGGGATAGCTGCTGTGTAGAGATTTTGAGCCACTGTCTGCTCACAAATATCCTCAACAGCGATTTTACCCTCAGCAACCTGACGAGCAATGCTCTGCATGGCAACGGTAATCTCGTCACGCGAAGAGTAGTCGAAAGCCAGCACCAAGGTCAGATTCTCGCCCTCGGCTGTGCTGCTCTCAATCTGCTCAAGATGGCTGCAAACCTTCTCAGAGAAGCGGTCGCGGCGACCAATCATAACCACTCTCACGCCCTCTTTTTTCAGCTCTGGGGTCTCAGCGATAACACTCTTGCAGAATAGCTCCATAAGCGCATTTACCTCCTCCTGTGGGCGACCCCAATTCTCAGTAGAGAAGGCATAGAGTGTAAGATAACGCACGCCATTTCTGCGCGCCGCCTTAATACACTCACGAACAGAGTCAACACCCTCAATGTGACCCTCAAAACGCTCTTTGCCCTGAGCCTTAGCCCATCTGCCGTTGCCATCCATAATGATAGCAACATGCGTTGGTATGCGGTTACTATTACTCTCCATATATTGCAATAACTCGAATATAACTCGCAAATATAACCCTTTTTTCCGAAATACTAACTTTTTGTGCCAATAAAAGTGAAAACTTGCAGTTTTGAGGGGTAGAAACTGTTAGTACAGACTCTTGCCCCACATCATCTTATTGCGTAACGAATCGTAGAACGAAATATTGTGTGGCACGGCAAGAGATATGCTTCTTTCTGCAATTTTTACCTCTATCTGCTCCCCGTCAGCGATGGAGAAGGTGCGGTTGTCAACCGATATTGACGCCTCGTTGCTGCGGGTGTGAATCTTTAGTAAAACAGAGCTGCTGTCAGGCGTAACAACGCTGCGCATTGTAAGGTTGTGCGGAGAGAGCGGAGTGATGACAAAACAGCGACATGCAGGCGAGACTATAGGACCCCCTGCGCTGAGTGAATATGCTGTAGAACCTGTTGGTGTTGAGACAATTACGCCATCGCCATTGCAGGTAAGTGTCGGCTTAAAGTCAATCAACACCTCTACCGAAATCATCGTTGCTCCAAGCCTCTGCACTGCCACCTCGTTAAGGGCATAGAGGGTCTGAATTTTGCCGTCAAAGTTGCCTGTCACGGCAAGCATACCTCGCTGCTCAATGTTGAGCGAGTGGTTTGCAATTCTCTCAAAAACGGACTCTATCTCATCACACTGCGCAAGAGCCAAAAAGCCCAAACGACCAGAGTTTATGCCCACAACGGGTATATTGCTCCCCTCAAGGCGATGCACACCCTCAAGCAGCGTTCCATCTCCGCCATAGCAGACCATTACTGCATCTTGTGCCGCTATATTTGCGCAGTGACCATAGCGCATTTCGGTCGGAATTGTACGCCCAATAAGCTCTTCTACAGATGGCGCAAACTCCTCATTTACCATATATTCAAAGCCGTAACTATCTATTGCTGAGAATATTTTGGCAACTCTCTCACAGTGCTCTTTACCTACGGGGCGAGAAAAAAGTATGATTTTCATGTCAACTCTTCAAGAAAATGTTTAACTTTGTAGTGCAAAGATAACTATTTTTTAAGTGTTATGACAAAACTGAGTGTAAATATCAACAAGATTGCCGTTATTCGCAACTCTCGCGGTGGCAATATGCCCGATGTTGTAAAGGCTGCCCTTGCCATAGAGCGTTTTGGCGGCGAGGGTATCACTGTCCATCCGCGTCCAGATGCAAGACATATCAGATACAGCGATGTAAGGGAGCTGAAAAAGGTAATTACTACCGAACTCAATATTGAGGGTAACCCGATAGACTCGTTTGTAGATTTGGTTTGCGAGGTTGTCCCTGCGCAGGTTACTCTTGTGCCAGATGCTCCAGATGCTATAACCTCAAATGCAGGCTGGGATACTCTGAAAAACAGAGAGTTTCTAACTGCTATGTGTAGTAAGTTCCACAGCTACGGCATCCGCGTCTCTATATTCGTTGACCCCGACCCAGAGATGGTGCGCGGAGCTAAAGAGTGCGGTGCAGACCGTGTAGAGCTCTATACCGAGGCTTATGCTCGTGATTATGCTGTTGACCCGAAGGCTGCAATTGCTCCATATCTTGCTGCTGCTCAGACTGCTAAAGAGTGTGGCTTGGGACTCAATGCAGGGCACGATTTGTCGCTCGAAAATCTGCAATATTTCGCTCAGACAATAGATTGGTGTGATGAGGTATCAATTGGTCATGCGCTGATTAGCGATGCCCTCTACTACGGTCTTGAAAATACAGTACAACTCTATCGCCGCTGTCTCTATGTCAAATAATCCGCTGTCACTACCCATCTTCTCCAAAATCTCGCGCCTTGTAGATCAGCGCGGGGTTGAGGCGTTTGTTATTGGTGGATATGTGAGGGATTACTACCTTCATCGCAAGTGTACAGATATTGATGTTGTCGTTGTTGGTAGTGGGATAGAGATTGCCGAGGCTCTTGCTGCCGAACTTAAGACTAATGTGGTGGTTTTCAAGCGTTTCGGAACGGCTATGCTCCATGCCGACGGGCTTGAAGTTGAGTTTGTCGGAGCCAGAAAAGAGTCCTATACTCCTGACTCCAGAAAACCCCATGTTGAGGATGGAACAATCGAGGATGACCAACGCCGCCGCGACTTTACAATCAACGCCATGGCGTGGTCGCTTAACGGAGAGAGTTTTGGGCAGCTTGTTGACCCGTTTGATGGCATGTACGACCTTGAGGATTGCATTATTCGCACCCCTTGTGACCCAGATATAACCTTTTCTGACGACCCTCTGCGCATGATGCGAGGCATACGCTTCGCCTCACAGCTCGGCTTTGATTTGGAGGATGAGACCTTTGAGGCTATAAAACGCAACCGCGAGCGTATCAAAATCGTCTCTAAGGAGCGAATTATTGTTGAGCTAAACAAAATCGTAGCCTCGCCTGTGCCGTCAATCGGTTTTGAACTGCTTGAACTCACGGGTCTGCTTGAGCTAATATTTCCAGAACTGCACAACCTCTGCGGAGTAGAGAAAAGAGGCGTTCATGCCCATAAAGACAACTTCAAGCATACCCTTAAAGTGCTTGATAATGTGGCGCGTAAGAGCGATGACCTCTACCTGCGCTGGGCGGCTGTGCTACACGATATTGCCAAACCACAATGCAAGAGCTATGACCCAAAAATAGGCTGGTCGTTCCACGGTCACGAGGTTGTCGGCTCAAAGATGGTACCTGGTATCTTCCGCCGCCTCGGACTACCCCTTGGCGAGCCTATGCGCTTTGTGCAGAAGATGGTCTTTCTGCATCTGCGCCCTATAATCCTTGCCGAGGATATTGTAACCGACTCGGCAGTGCGTCGCCTGCTCTTCGAGGCGGGGGATGATGTGGAGAGACTGATGACCCTCTGCGAGGCAGATATTACATCGGGTATAGAGCAGAAAGTCAAGCGTTTCCTCGAAAACTTTGCCCTTGTCCGTCAGAAGATGAAAGACCTTGAGGAGCGAGACCGTATCCGTAACTTCCAACCCCCTATTACAGGCGATATTATTATGAAGGAGTACGATGTGCCTCCTTGTAGCCTGCTTGGCGAAATCAAAGAGATTATCAAAAACGCCATCCTCGATGGCAAAATACCAAACGACTACACTGCCGCGCACGCAATGCTTGAGGAACTTGCCGCAGAGCGTGGATTAAAGAAAAGGTAAAACGGAGGGCGCGCGGCTTGATAGCAGATAATAACAGGAAATAGCAACGGGCTTACGCCCTTAATGGCATAGAATAGCAGCGCGCATTACAGCCGATACCCTGTAAATGGCAGTTGCGCTTGGTTGTTTAAGGGTCTTTAGACCCGCTGCTATTAAATGCTATTCAGTGCTATTGAGTGTTATCTGTTCGCGCCACCTTTACTGACTGATAGTGCAAAAAGCTACGGATGTGCTTATACTCAACCTTTTATGAAAGAGAGGGCTGCCCAGCCGGATGTATGCAGGCTATGGTTAGGGGTAAGACCGCGGGAGGTTGCGGCGGCGGTGATTGCGTCGCAGTCGGCATCTAAGAAGCCGCTCATAAATAGTTCGCCGCCAGGGTTGAGGGTACTAATATAGGCATCCATATCTGCAAGCAGTATATTCCTATTTATATTAGCGAGTATAAAATCATACTTGCGACCAACTATAGCTCTTACATCGCCCAGAAGAGGGTTTATCCTCTCTGCTACGCCATTTGTGACGATATTCTCTTTACAGTTTTCAAAGGCGAAGTCGTCAATATCCACAGCATCTACAGCTGCCGCTCCGCGCTTACATGCTGCTATAGCTAACACGCCCGTACCGCTGCCCATGTCAAGTCCGCTCTTGCCTTTGAGTTCTGAGAGCAAAATCATCTCTACCATCATCTTTGTTGTTGCGTGGTGACCTGTGCCGAAGGACATCTTAGGCATGATTACAATCTCAAACTCGGCACAGCTACTTGGCTGATGAAATGGCGCGCGGATAAGCACCTTGCCATCTACATCTACAGGCTCAAAGTTGCTCTCCCAGAGGGCGTTCCAATTCTGCGCCTCAATCTGTACATATCTGCTACCTGCAATGTTGTACGACTCTAAAATAGCATCAGCCTCAGCCTTGCAGTCAACAAGCGCATCTTGCGGGATGTAGGCTTTAAGAGTCCCTGCCTCTGTTACAAAGCTGTCAAATGGCAAAACCGATAGTTCGGCGGTAAGAATTTCGGCAATTTCGTTGTTTGGCACCGAAATATTTAACTCAATGTAGTTCATATTATGTAAAATTTTGTATCTTCGCTACTGCAAATTTAGTAATAATATGGCACAATACAGCGAAAAATGGAATAAAACCGTACAAGCCTACAAAACATATATCCGTCTTGAGAAGAATCTTGCCGAAAATACGGTAGAGGCGTACATCCGCGATATAATGCTTTTTGAGAACTTCGTGCTGCGTATGTACGATGTTCCGCCGACAAAAGTTGAGCAGTATATGGTTGAGCGATTTTTGGTACATCTCTTTGAGCGGGAACATAAAAAATCTTCGCAGGCAAGGGAATTGAGCGGCATAAAGAGCTTTTTTAACTACCTGCTGCTTACTGACAAGATAGAGAACTCGCCTACAGAGTTTATCTCAGCCCCTAAAAGTAGCCGCCATCTGCCCGATGTACTCACTGTTGCAGAGGTTGAACGGCTTATTGAATCTATTGATGTTCAGACAGATAAGGGGCTGCGAGATAGAGCCATGTTGGAGCTGATGTACTCCTGCGGACTGCGAGTCTCTGAGCTTATCTCGCTCAAACTCAGTGACCTATTTTTCGGCGAGGGATATATAAGGGTAAACGGCAAGGGAGACAAGCAACGCTTAGTGCCTGTGGGCAGGACGGCTCAGGAGTATGTTATGGTATATCTTGATTCGCGCCTTGAGCAGCTCAAAACTTTGAGTAGTACAGCCAAGGGGGAGCAGCACCTGTTTCTGAGCAACCGCAAGACAAAACTATCCCGCGTTATGGTCTTTAATATCATCCGCAGGGCAGCCGAGGATGCAGGTATAGAGAAGAGCGTCAGCCCGCATACGCTCCGCCACTCATTTGCCACCCATCTGCTTGCTGGTGGCGCATCTATCCGCCATGTGCAGGATATGCTCGGACACCAAAATATAACCACCACAGAGATATACACACACCTCGACCCTGAACACCTCAGAGATGCAATAGACAGACTTAAGCTATGAAGAGTTATAAGAGCCGTGGCATAGTGCTTAATACAATAAAGTATGGCGAGAAGGCTATAATTGTGCAGATGCTTACCGATACTTTGGGTAGGCAGAGCTACATCGTGCAGGGCGTTGCCTCAAGTAAGGGTCGTAGCTCCAAGATGGCGCATTTTCAGCCACTCTTTGCCCTTAGTTTTGAGGGTTTAGTGTCTGATAAGTCAGAGCTGCACCGCCTAAAAGATGTTGAGAGCGGGATTATCCTGCGCACGCTGCCATACGACATTAAGAAATCGACCATAGCACTCTTTATGGCAGAGGTGCTCTATCGCCTTGTGGCTGAAAGCGAGTCAAATCAAGATCTCTTTGACTTTGTGTGGGGCAGCATAGAGGCTTTAGATAGTATCGAGGAGGGTGTGGCAAACTTCCACCTATGGTTTCTCTCAAATATTAGCCGCTTTTTGGGCTTCGCACCTGGCAATGAGTATATAGAGGGTGCCTATTTCGATATGCGCGAGGGACTATATACAACCGTGCATCCTCTTCACGACAAATTCTTCAACCCAGAGCAGAGCCGACTATTTACAGATATGCTTGAGTGCGATGTGCTCTGCCTTGGCGAAATAGGACTCAACCGCACACAACGCGTAGATATGCTCTCAGCCCTTGTCGAATACTATAAAGTCCACCTCGACTCAATCCGTAAGGTGCAGTCAATACATATCCTGCAAGAGGTGTTCTAAGGTAGAAACCAATAGCTATCAAATAAAACAGCCCATCGTGTGACGGGCTGTTTTGTCTTTATCGCTGTTTTGTCTTTATCTCAGTGTTGAGAGGTTTATATCCTTAGCCGCTTTAGCAGCGAGGGTTGGGTCTTTGGCAATGGCACTTGTTAGGAACGCCTTTGCATCGGTGATATTACCCTCCTTTGCAGCGATTACGGCACGCAGGTAGTCAGCCTTTGCAGACTCATCGCCCTCAAGGCTCTTCTTTGCAGCGGCAAGATTGCCATCCTGAACATGTGCCACAGCGGCATTATAGCCTCCCAACTCCTTGGTTGCAGCTGTATATTTACCCATTGCGGCAGCTGTAAGAGCCTGTACCTCTGAAGAGGCAACCTGTGCATACTCAGCAGCACGCTCTGTATCGCCCTTGGCAAGATATACCAGTGCGTAGTTGTTGTTCAGCTCCTCAGACTTGCTACCAGCCTTAGCAGCCTGGTCTAAAGCCTTGAGCGCGCCGTCGTAGTCGCCCGACTTAGCAAGGATTACAGCAAGGTTGTTGTATGCGCGTGCATCGCCATACTTCTCGGCAGCAACTCTAAGTGCTGGCTCTGCAATCTCAGGGTTGGACTCAGCGATATAGAGCAACTCCTCAAGTGTCAGCTCCTGAGCCTTGCCAGCCTTTACAGCAGCTACAATCTCGGCATCTGTTCTGCCTGTGATGTCGGTTGTTGTGATAACCTGTGCGCGGCGCAATTGTGGGAGCACCTCGGTCTTAAGGTCGCCAAATACAGAGGCGATATTCTTAATCTCCTGCTCTCTCTCGGCTGAAGAGGAGTACATGCTAAGTACCTGAAGGATAAGGTCTTTGTCCTCAATATTTGATGCGGCAACAGCCTCTTTGAAGCCCTCCCAATCCTCGCCGTAAGCAGCAGCGTCAATATTAAGACCACTGTCACGGAGCAGATTTTGAACAGCTCTAAGACCACTCTGAGAACGCTCGCCAGAGAGCTTGTTATTTAGCTTCTCAGGACCATCTGGAGATGCGTAACCGTTAACATATACGCTCTGTGTAGCGCGGTCGTTGCCGATATTCTCGTCAACAGACTGCTTGAGAGCTGCCACAGCATCAGTCTTTACAGCTCTCTCTGAGAGAACGGCAGAGTTGATGCCATAGATAAGGTCTGCCTTGACAACATTTGAGGTAACAGTCTTGTGGTTATTCGCCTCTGGCTGCATAACCTCAGCAAAATCAAACTCCTTCTGAAGGGTGTTAAGACCAGCAGCAAGACTGCGGCTACACTCGTACTTAAGTGAGTAAGACATGTTGTCGTTTCTGTCAAGAAGCGCAATCTGTGTAGCAGAGAGTACAGCCCCATTGTTGGCGTTAATCATTGTAAACTCCTTGAGCTTGCCACTCTTGCTCATAGCCTCTACAAGCAGCTTAAGCTCGCAAATATCCATTGCAGGCTGGTAGTCAAACTCAACGCTTCTGTGAACAGCCATAGCCTCGTCACTCGGAACAACCATACCGTTGAGGGTCATCTTCTTACCCTGTAGAATAAATGGCTCTCCGGTAATAGCACCACCCTCAAAGAAGAGAATAGGGGTAATCTGAAGTGCTACATCATCCTTGAAATAACCAGCAGGAATTGTAGCAGAGATGTCGGCAGCAATCTTGCCGTCATTGAGAACTAAAATCTCAGGAGTACAGCTTATCTGTATAGCTTTAGGCGAATCTGCCATTTTTTTGTAAGAGTCGCAGCCGATAAGTGTACAAGCGACAGCCAAAATCCCGAATAGTGTTGCAAATCTTCTCATATTATATATTGTATTACAGTTTCTGTTCACAAAGATAATGTTATTTTTTGATTTATGGTGCTGTTGCAATAAAAAAAAGTACGGCTCTTTGATTTTGGCGCGATTTAATAGCGGAAATAACAAAGAATAGCAGCGGGCTTACGCCCTTAATGGCAGAGAATAGCGCGCGTATTTAGTAGAGGATTTAGAGGTTGTTAGAGGAAATTAGAGGTAATTAGGGTACGCGCTAACGGAACAGACTAAGTTTCGCTGTTTTCGGATTTAGGGACTACCAACGGAGTTGGTACGATAAAAGAATAGAGCCCTCACTCAAGCTCGCTTGAAAGTGAAAGGGCTCTATTCTTTTATCGTAATAGCCGCAGGCTATCCTAAATCCGCAACTGCCACTAGCAAAACGCAGTTTTGCCGAAAGTTTTTGGTGCCGCTTTTTCCAAAAAGCGGCGGTACTCAATTGTACAAAAATAGGCTGTCCAAAATGGGCAGCCTATCTATTGAGTGATAGTTTGTTACTCCTTGCGAGGACGACGCTCACGACGCTCGCCGCGCTCGCCGTTGTTGCCTTTGCGCTCGCCACGCTCCTGGCGAGGTTTGCGCTCTGGCTCTACCCAACCCTCTGGCTTAGGGAGCAGTGCCTTGTGAGAGAGCTTGAGTTTACCTGTCTTAGAGTCAAGACCGATAAGTTTTACATCAATTGTATCGCCCTCTTTAAGACCGGTCTCCTCCATAGTCTCGAAACGCTTGTAGTCAATCTCTGAGATGTGGAGCAGAGCCTCTTTGCCTGGAAGAATCTCAACAAAGGCACCGAAGGCTACGATAGACTTGATAGTACCGTTGTACTGCTCGCCAACCTCTGGTACGGCAACAATACCCTTGATACGAGCCATTGCAGCGTCGATGGCAGCCTTGTCTGGACCGAATACATCAACAACGCCGTTCTTGTCGGTCTCGGTGATGGTAATTGTTGTGCCTGTGGTCTTCTGAATCTCCTGGATAACCTTGCCACCAGGACCGATAACAGCACCGATGAAGTCCTTATCAATAAGAATCTGCTCAATGCGAGGTACAAATGGCTTGTAGTCCTCGCGAGGCTCAGCGATAGTCTCGCAAATCTTGTCAAGGATGTGGAGACGACCCTGACGAGCCTGCTCAAGTGCTGTAGCAAGCACCTCGTATGACAGACCGTCAACCTTGATATCCATCTGTGTTGCGGTAATACCGTCACGGGTACCTGTAACCTTGAAGTCCATATCTCCGAGGTGGTCCTCATCGCCAAGGATGTCAGAGAGGACAGCCCAGCGACCTGTTGCGCTGTCAGAGATAAGACCCATAGCGATACCCGAAACAGGCTTGCGGAGCTTAACACCTGCATCCATAAGAGCCATGCAGCCTGCACATACTGTAGCCATTGAAGATGAGCCGTTTGACTCAAGAATATCTGATACTACACGCACGGTGTAAGGATTCTCCTCGCCCAGTGGTACCATAGGCTTAAGGGCGCGCCATGCAAGGTGACCGTGACCAATCTCACGACGGCTTACACCGCGTGAAGGGCGAGCCTCGCCTGTAGAGAATGGAGGGAAGTTGTAGTGGAGTGTAAACTGCTCAGAGCCCTGAATCAGTACCTCGTCATACATCTTCTCGTCGAGCTTTGTACCTAAAGTTACAGTCGAGAGTGACTGAGTCTCGCCACGGGTAAAGATAGCTGAGCCGTGAGCGCAAGGCAGGTAGTTTGTCTCGCACCAGATAGGGCGAATCTCGTCGGTCTTTCTGCCGTCAAGACGCTTGCCCTCGTCCAGAATCATGTTACGCATAGCCTTCTTCTGAACATCGTCGTGGAAATACTTGTGGATAAGTGGAGCCTTCTCCTCAAGCTCCTCCTCAGTGTAACGAGCAGCAAACTCAGCCTCAAGAGCCTCAAATGCCTCGCTACGCTCGTGCTTCATAGTGCCGCTGGTAGCGATTGCATAAGCCTTGTCATAGAGCTCAGTGATGATTGTCTGGCGGAGTTCCTCGTCGTTAGTCTCGTGGCAATACTCGCGCTTTACATCCTTGCCAAGCTCTTTCATCAGCTCAATCTGAGCAGCACACTGTGGCTTGATAGCCTCGTGAGCATACTTGATAGCACCGAGCATAACCTCCTCAGATACCTCTTTCATCTCTCCCTCAACCATCAGGATATTGTCAATGGTACCTGCAACCATGATGTCAAGGTCGCACTCTGCCATCTGCGAGAAGGTAGGGTTGATGCAATACTCGCCATTGATTCTTGCAACACGCACCTCTGAGATAGGACCACCAAATGGAATATCTGAAACAGCAAGGGCAGCCGATGCAGCAAGACCAGCCAGAGCATCAGCCTGAATATCTTTGTCAGCCGAGATAAGGTTTACAGTAACAAAAACCTCGGCGTGATAGTCCGCAGGGAAGAGTGGACGCAGTGCACGGTCGATAAGACGCGCAACGAGAATCTCGTTGTCTGAAGCCTTACCCTCACGCTTCATAAAACCACCTGGGATACGACCTGCAGCAGCAAATTTCTCCTTATACTCAACCTGCAAAGGCATAAAGTCAGTTCCCTCTTTTGCATCCTTTGCGGCAACTACAGTGGCGAGCAACATAGTGTCGCCCTGCTTAACAACAACCGAGCCGTCAGCCTGCTTTGCCAACTTACCAGTCTCGATCATAATCTCTCGTCCACCCTCTAATGGGATGAACTTCTGTACAGCGTTGTACAACTTGTTTTCCATAATTCGTCTAATATATTCGTCCAAAATAAATTTCAGGTATGTTCCTACAAATTAGTAGTCAACTATTTTTGTTTCAAGGTAAATTCTATTTCGGTCGCTTTTGAATTTATTTTGGCATCTTTTGTCTTGAAAAACTTGAAAATAGCCCGCTATTCTCTGCACTTTCCAAACCAAAACCTGTCAAAATAATTCTCAAAATCGCCTCGACCTAATCTATAGAAGATACCTTCATTACAAAGAAAATGAAGGCAACAAAGGTTGCCTCCATCTCCTGCATCGTACTACTTACGAAGGTTGAGGGTCTTAACGATAGCGCGGTAACGCTCGATATCAACCTCCTTCAAGTACTCCAACAACTGACGACGCTTACCTACCAGACGAAGCAATGCTCGCTGGGTACCGAAGTCGTGACGGTTGCTCTTAAGATGCTCTGTAAGGTGGCTGATACGGTACGAAAACAAAGCAATCTGGCTCTCAGGTGAACCTGTGTCCTTGTTAGACTTGCCGTACTGACCGAAAATCTCCTCCTTTTTCTCTGCTGTTAAATAAGCCATGATGAAAAATGTTTAGAAGTTTAATAAATGTTAATTTCAAATTACTTCATCCGCATCCCCCTTACCGAGATTGCGTTAAAGCGGTGCAAAGATATGTATAATTTCTTGATTTAGAAATAAAAACGATAAATTTTTTTGCGCTAATTCTTCGCTAACAGACAGCACACCCCGTAGCACGCGGTGGGTATAGGATTTATAGGTAGTTAGAGGCTATTAGAGGAAATTAGGGGTGCGCGCAAAAGTTCGAGGGGGTCGATGCCCCGAAGAACTTTTCAGTTCCGCTCCCTAAATCCCCTAATCTCACTAATCTCCTTAAATTCTCTGCAAAGCAGAAAAGTCAGCGTAGGCACTACGCTGGCTTTTTCGTTGCGCTCTCCATTACTGACTATCGCTGCAAAAAGCTGCGGTACTGCGTAGCTTATTTAGTCAGCTCTTCGAGCGGGATATTTTCGCGCATGATGAAGGCTTTGGGGAAGGAGCGTTTGATTTTTTCAAGCAGGATAAGAGCCTCTTCTTGGGTGGTGCAGTTGCCAGCCATAACCTTGAAGTATGGGTTTTCATAGGTTATATATGTTGGTTGGCTTGGCATTCTCACAGCGAGGGTGTCGCGTGCAGCTAAAGCGTCTGTGCGGGCACTGTGGGAGTTGCTCATAAATATCATTATCCTATAGCCGTTTACTGCGCTTTGTGTTTTCAGCGATGCGCGGGCTGTGATATTTGCTGCCTCATCGTGTTCTACGACCTGCACTGTGGCTGTGTTTGTGGTCAGCGAGTCAATCTTTACGGGTGCGGCGAGGTGCCTTTTGAAAGATTGCAGGTTTTGTGCCGATGCTGCTAAAAATAGGGCAGAGGTCAGCAGGAGTAAGATTGTGCTTTTTCTCATTTGTAGCCAAGTTTGTTAAGTATGGTAGTGACAGGTGTTTTGCCCACCTCGAGATTGCGTTTTTTGCCCACCATCTCAACTGACGCTTTGAAGGCAATATCTACGCCGTTGTAGTTTTTGTCTTTCACTCTGAGCATCAGCGAGATAACCTTCAGTGGACTGTGAACGGTAATCTCAAGTGGTATTGATATAGATGACTCCGCCTTTTTTGGCAGAGTTACAGGCTGCTGAAGTTTTGCATAGGCTGTAAGGGTGTTGTCAACATATACCTCGCCCTCGCCAAAGTGAAGTGTAGGCTGGTGTGAGGTCTGATTGTTTACTCTCAACTTTATAACCCAACCACCAGATGGGGAGGTTGTGATGCCCTCAAACGACTCTACAAGCACCTTGTACCTGAGCTGGTTGTTGATTTTTGTTGTCGAACAGCCTGCAAAAATAAGTGATACGGCTGCTACTATGAGCAGACCTTTTATAAATCTTTTCATGGCTTTTTGGCTATATAAATTTGTGCTATGCCGAAGCTCTGGCTGCGGCGTACTATATCTGTAAAACCGCCCTCTCTGAGTATCTCGGTAAATAACTCAGGGGCAGGGAAACTGTCAACAGAGGATGGCAGATACTCGTAGGCACTGCGGTTTTTGGATATTAAACCGCCAATCCAAGGCAGAATTTTGTGCGAGTATATGCGATATAGCCATCCGATAAACCTATTCTTTGGGTTGGAGAACTCAAGAATCACAAGATGTCCGCCACTGCGAATAATCCTCTTCAGCTCCTCAATGCAGAGCTCCTTGTTCTCAAAGTTGCGAATACCGAAGGCTATGGTCACTGCATCTACACTCTCTGTTTGCAGGTCAAGATGCTCGGCATTGCCCTCCATAAGGGTTATTCTCTCGTCTAAACCCTGCTTGCAGACCTTTGTGCGTGCCACTTCGAGCATCTGCACCGAGAGGTCAACGCCACAGATTGTTGAGCCTTCAATTTTGCGAGCCATGGCAATTGCAAGGTCTGCTGTGCCTGTGGCAACATCAAGTATGCGTTTGGCTCCTGTTTTACGCACAATTTTTACCACTCTTTGTCGCCACAATTTGTCTATTGATAGCGAGAGTATGTGGTTAAGACGGTCGTATGTCGGAGCGATGTGGTTGAACATCTCCCTAACTTTCTCTGTCTTTGGTTTCACTTCACTCATATTACTCATATTTTACCGCCTCAGAGGGCTTTATGTGTGATACTATCCCCGTCGCTGCAAAGAGTAGGAGTAGTATTACAGCTGCAAAGATAATATTTATTGTCAAAATCTCTATGGCTCCGATTGATACAGGCACCTGATTGACAAAATAGGCACTCTGGTCAAGTTTTATTACGCCTGTGTATTTCTGTATGATAATCAGCGCAATAGCAACACTGTTGCCGATCGCAAGACCCTTTGCTACGATGGCTGCTGACATGTTGGCAAAAATTCTGCGCACAGAGCTGTTGTTCATGCCCAAGCTCTTGAGTATTCCCACCATGCGAGTCCTCTCAAAGACCATAATGAGCATTGCTGTAACCATGTTGAAAAGGGCAACAACAAACATTATCACTATTATAACGGCAGCATTGATGTCGTGAGTATCTATCCATGCAAAAATAGACGCATACAGGTCTCTGCTCGATACGGCGGCGATATTTTCGATGCCTTGATACTCTCTGAAGAGTTTGTCGTTGATGTATTCGGTTGTAATCTCAGATAGCTCTGGGTCGGTAAGCCTTATTTCAAAACCAGAGACGGTAGCGTAGCCCCAGCCGTTGATTTTCTGCACATTGCGCAAATCTGTAAGGGCAACGCTTGTTGTGCTGTCCATCGCTGGATTGTAGATACCCACAACTTTGAAAAGTGTCGGGCGGGAAGAACTTTTGCTCTCTGTGGTAATAACCTCAACGCGGCTGCCAATGGTTACATCCAAGCGCGTTGCAATCTGCTCTGGAAGTAGAATCTCTCTGTTGCGAATTTCGCTTATGTTTGGTAGTGTGCCAGCCGTGAGAGATTGGGCTATCAGACCATCCTTGTTAATCTCTGTAACACCCTTTAGAACTACGCCTGCCGCAGCTTTTTCGGAGCGGATAACGCACCCTCGCATAGAATACTCGGCAATACTCTCAATATTTGAGGCAGAGGAGAGTATGGTGTTCAAATTCTCGCTTTTTGCAATAGGTCTTATCTCTGCTCCGTAGAGGGCTGAGAGGTCTGTGACAACTATATCTGCCGAGATGTCGCGCACTGTTGAGACAATAGTCTTGCCAAAGCCTATAACCACGGCAACAGTTACAATCATCACAGCAATACTTACAGCTACGGCTGAGGTCGCAAGGCGCACCATCGTACTCTGGGTAGAGGTGGTACTCTGCGTTGCTCTGCGGGCTATAAGTAGTGGTAATTTCATAGTTTAGGTTGTGCTTTGGGGCGTGTTTTAGTATGGAATCTTATCCTCCTTTTGGCTCCAGACGCGAAAGCCCTCAAGAGCCTTGTCGCGCATAAAGTTGATGCACGGAATAGCTCTCTGGGAGTAGTCAAGAGCAATCTGGTCGTAGATAAATGAGTCGTCAAAGGCGATAGCCTTAGCATCCTCTTTGGTGTTGCCGTAGAAGATTTTTTCGACACCAGCCCAATAGAGCGCACTTAGGCACATAGGGCATGGCTCGCATGAACTATAGACGGTACAGCCCGACAACTTAAAATCTTTAAGAGCTGCGCAGGCATTGCGGATTGCGCTCACCTCGGCATGGGCTGTGGGGTCGCAATTTGCCGTTACACGGTTTGTGCCTGTGGCTATAACTTTGCCATCTTTGACAATTACAGCACCAAACGGACCACCGCCTGTAGCAACATTTTCTATTGATAAGTCAATAGCCTGCTGCATAAACTTTTCATCATCTTTTGTAAAATTCATACTTCTCATAGTGCAAAGTTAGAAACTTTTTGCGTAACTTTGCAAAGTTTATTAGGTTTTTAAGGGGTCTAAAACTGTTGTGATACTATCAAAAGTGGTGCAAAACTGTTGTTTTAGCTCTTTTAGAACAATAGTTGCTGGAATAGCAGCGTTGAGATGTGAAAAAGTAAAAATGTAAAACGAGAAAAATATGTTTAATTTACTTCAGGGTAACTACTACGGTGAGAGTTCATCGTTTATTGCAAATCTGACAACTTCGGAGGCTTTTCTCCTTATTATCGTAATCGGCGTTGTGGGCTTTATTGTTCAGGCTCGCCTACGCTCGGTGTTTGCTAAGTATTCAAAGGTCTTTAACAGTACAGGCATGACAGGTGCAGAGATTGCTGCCAAGATGCTTAGAGACCACAATATCACAAATGTTCGCATTACCCATGTGGCGGGAGAACTTACCGACCACTACAACCCCGCAACCCTTACTGTAAACCTCTCAGACGAGGTCTATTCAAGCCGTAGCATCGCTGCCGCAGCCGTTGCCTGTCATGAGTGCGGGCACGCTATACAGCATGCAGAGGGCTACGCTCCGTTGCAGCTGCGCTCGGCTCTTGTGCCGATTGTAAACTTCTCGTCGCGTATGGCTCAGTGGGTTATTATCCTCGGAATTGTGCTGATGAGTGCCTCTGGCAGTGCTACACTCTGCTGGATAGGTGTGGGCATGATTGCAATGTCGGCACTCTTCTCTATCGTAACTCTGCCTGTGGAGTATAACGCCTCACAGAGGGCTTTGGAGTGGCTTGATAGCAGCAGAATTCTTAGGGATGAAGAGATGGAGGGCGCAAAAACCTCTCTTAGATGGGCTGCAAGAACTTACCTTGTCGCTGCACTGTCGGCTATCGCTACACTGCTCTACTATGTCGCTATGATAAACAACAGAAGAGATTAAAAACAGAATATATGAAACGACTTCTAACCCTTACAGCTGCACTGCTGCTATTTGTCAGTTTTGCAGCGGCTCAACAAGCCAAATATGTTTTCCTCTTTATCGGCGACGGTATGGGAATCAACCATGTTCACGGTACAGAGTTGTATAATGCTGCCGTGCATAAGGATATGCCAAATGAGGGGCGATTGAGTTTTACCCGCTTTCCTGTGCGTAGTTTTGTGGCAAGCCACTCAGCCTCATCGCTGGTAACCGACTCTTCGGCTGCTGGAACAGCCCTTGCCTCTGGAGTTAAGACGGTAAATGGATATATGGGCGTTGATGCAGATAAGAAGAGTGCGAAAAATATCGCCGAACTTGCTGCCGAACTTGGAATGATGACGGGCGTTGCAACCAATGTGGGTATAAACCACGCCACACCAAGTGCCTTTTATGCGCATAATGAGTCGCGCAATAACTATGGCGACCTATTCGAGCAACTGCTTGATAGTCCAATAGACTTTGCCGCTGGCTCAACAATCCTCTACAAGAAGAAAGAGGGGTTGCTGCCTAAAGATTATGTTGAGAAGGCTAAGTCTGCTGGTATGAAGGTGCTGCAAGACCCTACTGCTGCGGGTAAGGTGCGTGGTAAGCGCGTTATGCTGCTCTCAGACTCACTAAGCCGTAAGGCTCTGCGCTTTGCTACAGATTGCACAGAGAAGGACCCTACAATTGTTGACTTTACAGCTGCGGCAATTAAATATCTTGAGCGCGAGTCTAAGGATAACGGCTTCTTCCTTATGGTTGAGGCGGGACACATAGACTACTGTGCGCACGACAACGATGCTGTTACCACTTTTGAGGAGATAAACCACCTCTCAGAGTCTGTGCAGCTTGCTCTTGATTTTTATGCAAAGCATCCTAACGAGACACTTATCGTAGTTACCGCCGACCATGAGACAGGCGGTATGACCCTTGGTTATGACCACTACAAGATGAATTTTGAGCGTCTTGCGGGTCAGAAATGCTCTTTGGAGTCGTTGACACGCCAGATGCAGCACATGCGCAAGAGTGGTAAGACTTCGTGGGAGGATATGACCGCCCTGCTTAAGGAACAGCTCGGTTTTTGGGATTGTGTAAAGCTGCGCAGCAAGGATGAGGCAGAGCTTCGCAAGACCTTTGACAAAAACTTCCTCAAAAATGGGGATAAGGTTGTAAGCCTCTATTCAAGCAATGAGAAGATGGCTTCTGTAGCTGTTAAAATTCTCAATAAGCGCGCCTACATCAAGTGGATAGACCTTGCCCATACAGGTATGCCTGTACCACTCTTTGTAAAGGGCGTAGGCTATGAGCGTTTCCTTGAGTGTTATGATAATACAGATGTCCCAAAGATGATAGCAAAGGCTATGGGGACAGAACTTAATAATTAGTGGCTATTTTGAGTACAGAACTTACATTTGACCAGCAACTCTTTTTGTGGCTCAATTTCGATGGTGGGGCAGTGCTGGATACTATAATGAGTACCATTTCGGGTACTGCTATGTGGATTCCGCTCTACCTGTTTATCGCCTTTGTTGTACAGCGCAAGTATGGTTGGAAATCTTTGGCGGCTTTTGTTGTATGCCTTGCACTTGCAATGGGACCCTCTGATATGCTCTGCGGTGTTTTTAAGCATACAGGACTGCTTAAAAACCTCTGGGCAGACTTCCCTGCACGCCACCGCCCAATGTTTGACATCTCAGTCAGGGATGCAGCACATATTGTCTCCTTTAAGCATGGACCATACGGGACAGTCTCTGCGCATGCCGCCACAACAGCAGCCTTGGGTATCCTTTCGGCAGTGGTTATTGGCAAGAGGTGGTATAGCGTTGCCATTTCGTTTATAGTGCTGCTTATCAGCTACTCACGCATCTATTTGGCGTGCCACTTCCCTAAAGATATTGTTTTGGGACTTGCAGTAGGTCTTATTTCGGGCTACGCAATGTATCTTTTGTGGCGAAAACTTGACAGTCTGCTGAAAAACCGTTAAATTTGCGCGATTTTTAGAAAAATAAATAAAACAAGATATTATGGTAGAAAATCTTAGTGAACAGGAGTTGTTGCGTCGTAAGTCGCTCGCAGCTCTAAGAGAGGCAGGAATCAACCCCTACCCAGCAGAGCGTTTCGATGTAAGCGCATCTGCGGCAGATATTGCAGCAGGATTTGATGCTGCTCCAGAGAAGTATCAGAGCATTACCATCGCCGGTCGTATGATGAGCCGTCGAATTATGGGTAGTGCCTCTTTCTTTGAGTTGCAGGACCATACAGGTCGTATTCAGGTCTATATTCGTCGTGACGACATCTGCCCAGAGGGCGAGCCAATGCTCTATAACACCGTATTCAAGAAGCTGCTTGATATTGGCGATTTTATCGGCGTTGAGGGTTTTGCCTTCCGCACAAATACAGGCGAGTTGTCTGTTCACTGCCGTAAGTTTACAGTTCTCTCAAAGTCTGTGCGCCCTCTTCCAATCGTAAAGGAGAAGGATGGTCAGCAGTTTGATGCTCTTACCGACCCAGAGGTGCGCTACCGTCAGCGTTATGTTGACCTTGTGGTAAATCCAAAGGTTAGAGAAGTCTTTGTAAAGCGTGCAAAGATTATCTCTACAATGCGCGACTACTTCAACTCGCACGGCTGCCTTGAGGTTGAGACTCCAATTCTTCAGCCAATCCCAGGAGGTGCCTCTGCGCGTCCATTTATTACCCACCACAACGCTCTGGATATCGACTTCTATATGCGAATAGCAACCGAGCTATATCTTAAGCGACTTATCGTAGGTGGTTTTGATGGCGTGTATGAGTTTGGTAAAAACTTCCGCAATGAGGGTATGGATAGAACTCACAACCCAGAGTTTACCTGCATGGAGATATATATCGCCTACAAGGACTACCGCTGGATGATGGAGTTCACAGAGAATATGCTTGAGAAGATTGCCCTTGCTGTCAATGGTACAACAGATGTTGAGATTGATGGCAAAACAATCTCTTTCAAGGCTCCTTTCCGCCGCCTGACTATGACCGATGCTATCCGCGAGAAGACTGGTTACGATATTACAGGTCAGAGCGAGGAGCAGCTTCGTGAGGCTTGTGCCCGTCTTAATGTTGAGGTGGATAGCACAATGGGCAAGGGTAAGCTGATTGATGCTATCTTTGGTCAGTATTGCGAGGGCGACCTTATCCAGCCTACATTTATCTGCGACTACCCAATTGAGATGTCTCCACTCTGCAAGCGTCATCGTGATAACAATGACCTTACAGAGCGTTTTGAGCTGTTTGTTGCAGGTAAGGAGCTTTGTAACGCATACTCAGAGCTTAACGACCCAATTGACCAGCTTGAGCGTTTCCAGGAGCAGATGCGACTCTCAGAGCGTGGCGATGACGAGGCTATGTTTATTGATATGGACTTTGTTCGCGCCCTTGAGTACGGTATGCCAAACTGCTCTGGTATGGGTATGGGCATTGACCGATTGACAATGTTTATGACAGGTCAGTCTTCAATCCAGGATGTGCTATTCTTCCCAACAATGCGTCCGGAGAAGAAACCTACTGTTGATGCTCCTGAGAAGTATGTTGAGGCAGGCATCCCTGCTGAGTGGGTTGAGGCTATTCAGAAGATGGGTTACCTTACAGCTGAAGCCTTTGCAGGAACAGCCAAGAGTAACGGCATGAAACTCTTTAACGACCTTTGCGGCTTCAATAAGAAGAACAAGCTCGGTCTGCCAACGGCTGGCATTAAAGAGTGGATTGAGAGTTTGTCTTAAACCTATTTACTTCGCTCTTTGACTTGCTTTACGGCTCTTTGCTCTCAAATTTATTGTTACATAGGTCTGCTATGCGCCGCAAAATTTGAGAGCAAATAGCCACAAAATCATAGTCAAATAGCTTTGTAAACAGATTCAAGACCAACTCTTAAAAGGGAGTTGTAAAGAACTGATAGAGATATCACATGTGCAAAATTTGCATATGTGGGTATTGAGGAAGATTGGCTCTTCTAAAGGCGTAAGCCTAAAATATATCTTTTTATTCAACTCACTTGTAAAGGTAATGATTGATTTTTACAAAAAGAACAAATTATTGTTAAACTCAAATTAAATATTAAAACTATGGCAAGAAAGAAGATTGTTGCAGGTAACTGGAAAATGAATACACTGCCTGCAGAGGGTGTTGAGCTGGCAAAAAATGTTGTAGCTGGTCGTGGCGAGGTTTGCAGTTGTGTAAACTTTATCGTTTGCCCTCCATTTACCCACCTCTCACAGGTTATCGAGGCTGTTAAGGGCTCTGATGTAGCTGTAGGCGCACAGGACTGCGCAACTGAGGCTAAGGGTGCTTACACAGGCGAGATTGCTGCTTCAATGATTGCAGCTTTGGGTTGCAAGTATGTGATTTTGGGTCACTCTGAGCGTCGTCAGTATTATGGCGAGACCTCTGAGACTCTTAATAAGAAGATGGTACAGGCTTATGCTAATGGTCTTACTCCAATCTACTGCGTAGGCGAGAGCCTTGAGGAGCGTAAGGCAGGTAACCACTTTGCAGTTTGCAAGGCTCAGATTGAGGAGGTTGTATATAACCTTACTGAGGAGCAGTTTGCAAACCTCGTTATCGCATACGAGCCAGTTTGGGCTATCGGTACAGGCGAGACAGCAACCGCAGAGCAGGCACAGGAGATTCACGCATATATCCGCGAGGTACTCGCTGCTAAGTTTGGCGCAGCAGCTGCTGAGTGTCCAATCCTCTACGGCGGCTCTTGCAAGCCATCAAACGCTGCTGAAATCTTCGCTAAAGAGGATGTTGACGGTGGTCTGATTGGTGGTGCAGCACTTAAGGCTGAGGACTTCCTTGCAATTGGCAAAGGCTTCTAAAAAAATATGCGGTATTTACTGCCGCTATCTTAACTTGTCAGCAATGGGCTGTACCTTGCGTACTGCCCATTGCATTGTAGAGCACACTTTAGTAGAGACTATTAGAGTGGCGCATCGACAGAACAAGCTTTTTTAGCTGTTCTCGGATTTAGGAAAAACCTCCATAGGAGGTGCGATGAAAAATAGAGTCCTTCGCTCAAACTTGTTTGAAGGCGAAAAGGGCTCTATTTTTTAGCGTAATAGCCGCAGGCTATCCTAAATCCGCAACCACAACAAGCAAAACGCAGTTTTGCCGAAAGTCTTTTGGGTCACTTTTCTTCAGAAAAGGGACGGTACTGCGTAGCAAATTAAAACACAGACAATGATTGACATCAACACTTTTGACTATCCGTTACCGGATGAGCGTATTGCCAAGTTTCCATTAGAGCGCAGGGACGGCTCCAAGTTGCTGGTATATCGCAATGGGGAGATTTCTGAGCGTCGTTTTGCCGATATTGGCGAGCAGTTACCTTCGGATTCGCTCTTTGTCTTTAACAACACCAAGGTTGTCCGTGCAAGGCTTGTAATGCACAAACCGTCGGGTGCGCGTGTAGAGGTTTTCTGCCTTGAGCCGCACACGCCAGCGGACTATGAGCATGCCTTTGCGGTTAGGGGAGAGTGTTGCTGGAGTTGCATTGTGGGCAATCTGAAGAAGTGGAAAGAGGGCGCGGTGCAGATTCCTTTTGAGTACAACGGGGAGCAGTGCCTATTGCAGGCTTATATCGCTGAGCGAGGCAGCCGCGAGCATATTGTCCGCTTTGTTTGGGATGCGCCTATGAGCTTTGGCGAGCTGCTTGAGTATTTAGGTCGTATTCCTATCCCGCCGTATCTTAACCGTGAGAGCGAGGAGATTGACAACACCCGCTATCAGACCGTCTATTCCCGCTTTGAAGGTTCTGTGGCGGCTCCTACGGCAGGTCTGCACTTTACAACCGAGCTTATAGAGTCTCTTAAGCAGCAGGGCTTTAGCTTTGGCGAGGTTACGCTCCATGTCGGCGCGGGAACTTTTTTGCCTGTTAAGGACGAGGATGCTACAAAGCACCCTATGCATACAGAGCATTTTGAGATTACCAAATCGACCCTACAGCTGCTCAGAGGCAAGGTGGGCAAGGTTGTTGCCGTGGGTACAACCTCGGTTAGAACTTTAGAGTCGCTCTCGGCTCTGGCGTGGCGAGTGAAAAGCTCTGGAGATGCAGATTGTAACCGCGTGATAGGGCAGTGGGAACTGTACGATATTCCTGCCGAGTTTGTGGGGGCAGAGGTGCTTGATACACTGCTTGAGTATATGGAGAGATTAGGCACAGATAGGCTCAAGGCGGCAACACAGATAATGATTACCCCGCTTGGCTACCGTTTCCGCATCGTAAACAGAATTGTGACAAACTTCCACCAGCCTAAGTCAACGCTGCTGCTGCTTGTCAGTGCCTATGTCGGCGAGGCGTGGAAAGAGATATACAACTACGCCCTTGCTAACAATTTTAGATTTCTCTCATACGGCGACTCGTCGCTGCTTATAGTGGATTGATACCTATATTTATATATAAAGGCAAATTTTGTGATAAATATCCGCAAATAATGCAACAATATTCAATATATTGTTGCATTATTCATTTTCTGCGCCCTCCGAAAGTTAATCTTACATATTATAACCTGTTACGAATCCTTAGGCGGGCTTGTAGAGTGTAAAAAGTGCCTTACAGCGCGTTTTGGGGGCATATTTTGCTGTGTGTAAAACTGTTTTTATATTTCTTGAATATTTTTTTGAAAAATTTTAATTACAATTTGTAAGTAGTTGATAAGTAAACACTTTCAATCAACAATAAAATTGCTCTAAAACGCTATACATCTGTCACTCTTGCCGATTTTTGTGCTTAAACAATTTGGTTGAGTTGATAATTGTTATTAACTTTGTAGCGAAAAGATTTTTGTTTTTAACTAATTTTAATTGCTTATGGTAAGGAAAATTGTACTTTCATTAGCTGCTGTTCTGTCCGTAGTCGGTATGGCTTTGGCACAGAATAAGCAAGTTTCGGGTACGGTTACCGATAGTCATGGTGCGCCTGTTATCGGCGCAACTGTAGTTGTTACAGGAACATCTATTGGTACATCTACCGATACACAAGGTAAGTATGCTCTTTCGGCTCCTGCCGACGGTGTACTTGAAGTGTCATCTATCGGTTATGCAGACCAGCAGGTAGCAATCAACGGCAAGACCGTTGTTAATGTTATCCTTGCAGAGGCGGCTCAGAAGCTGGATGATGTCATCGTAACTGCTTACGGCGAGGCTAAGCGTGAGGCATTTACAGGATCTGCAGTGATGGTAAAGACTGAGGATATTGTAAAGACCCAGGCAACCAACGCTATTGACGCCTTGAACGGTAAAGTTCCTGGTCTCCAGATTACAAATGTAACCGGTCAGCCAGGCTCTGCACCAACTATTCGTATTCGTGGTATCGCCTCTATCGAGGCTGGTAAGGACCCACTTATCCTGGTTGACGGTATGGAGTTTGCAGGCTCTATCTCAGACATCGCCTCTTCGGATATTGAGTCAATGTCTGTCCTTAAGGATGCTGCTGCAGCTGCTCTTTACGGTTCTCGTGGTGCAAATGGTGTAATCCTTATTACAACCAAGCGTGCTAAGGGTCGTGATGCTGTTGTTAGCGTTGATTTGAGAGTGGGTGTTAACTCTCGCGCTCAGGTTGACTATGACAAGATTACCGATCCTGGTGAGTATTATGAGATGCACTACAATATGCTCAACAACTACTACACTCAGGTTGCAGGTCTCTCTGCTCATGACGCACATGTAAGAGCAAACAACACAATGCTTGACCCAAGCGCAGGTAACGGCTCACTTGGTTACAATGTCTATACCGTTCCGGAGGGTCAGACCCTTATCGGTCGTAACGGCAGACTCAACCCTAACGCAACTTTGGGTCGTGTAATTACTCACAATGGCGAGGATTTCCTTGTAACTCCAGATAACTGGACTGACGAGGTTTATCAGAACGCTATTCGTCAGGAGTACAATGTAAATATTGCAGCTGGTAGCGAGAAGGCAAGTTTCTATGGCTCATTTGGTTACCTGAATCAGGATGGTATCGTAGCTAACACAGGTTACGAGCGTTACACTGCTCGTCTGCGTGCTGACTATCAGGCTAAGAAGTGGCTCAAGGTTGGTGGTAACGCAACTTATACCCACTCAAACAACCAGCAGTCTTCAGATGATGGCACTTCTGGCTCAACTGGTAACATCTTTGCTTATACTTCAAGCATCGCACCTATCTATCCACTCTATACTCGTGATGGAGAGGGTAATATCCGCCGCGACGCTTACGGCAATATTATCTACGACCACGGTACTGCAACTCTTGCAGGTAGCAACGCAGGTCTTAACCGTGCATTCCTTGCAAATGCAAACCCTTATGCAGCATTGCAGCTCGATAAGAACAGCGCAACATCAAATATGGCTGGTTTCAACGGCTTTGTAGATGTTCTTCTTCCTTTGGGCTTCAAGTTCTCTTTCAACGGTGGTGTATCAGTTAGCCAGTCAGAGGCTATCTCTACTTCAAACCCACTCTACGGTCAGTATGCTGTATCTGGTGGTAATATTGCTCGCCAGACAACATCTTACTGGAGCTACACTCTCCAGCAGATTTTGACTTGGAACTACACCTTTGCAGATCGTCACAATGTTGACATCATGCTCGGTCATGAGAACAACTACAAGATGGGTCGTTCACTTAGCGCATACAAGACAGGTCTCTACTCTGTTGACTCTTCTGAGCTTACTCAGGGTCTTAAGATTGTAAGCGGCTCTTCATCGTTCTCAGAGTACATCAACGAGGGTTACCTCTTCCGCGGTCAGTATGACTTCGACGGTCGCTACTTCGCTTCTGTATCTTTCCGTCGTGATGCATCATCTCGTTTCCACCCAGATCACCGTTGGGGTAACTTCTGGTCAGTATCTGCAGGTTGGCTTCTCAACCGCGAGAGCTGGTTTAACGCTCAGTGGGTTGACGAGTTGAAGGTTAAGGTATCTTACGGTTCACAGGGTAACGACCAGATTTCAGACTTCCTCTATATGGACCGCTACTCAATCGCTAACGACGGTACTGACAAGTGGGCAGTTGCTTTTGCAAGCAAGGGTAACGAGGAGATTACTTGGGAGACCAACGCTAATATCAACGCCGGTGTAGAGTTCTCACTCTGGCAGGGTCGTTTGGCTGGTAGCCTCGACTACTTCAACCGTGTTACAACCGATATGCTCTCTTGGTACTCAGTTCCATCATCAATGGGTTACTCAGGTTTCTGGAAAAATGTCGGCGATATGTCTAACTACGGTCTTGAGCTTGCTCTTAATGTAAATGTTATTCGCAAGAAGAACTTTAACTGGAACATCAACCTCAATGCAACTTGGGCAAAGAACAAGATTCTTGACCTCGACTTTGAGAATGTTAAGGAGCAGTATTATGACCTTGAGGGCAACGCTTACACAGGTTACCGCGACGGTAGCAACATGTACGCAATCGGTCACTCAATCTATACTAAGAACTACCGCGCATACGCAGGTGTTGACGAGAATACAGGAGAGGCTCTCTACTGGAAACGCCGCGAGTTTGTTGACAAGGCAACAGGCGAGACAAGATTCGAGCTTGAGAAGACTGCAAAATACTCTGAGGCAGACTACTTTATCTTCAAGACCTCTCTGCCAGATGTATATGGTGGTTTCGGAACCTCTTTCGACTTCTACGGTGTTGATGTATCACTCAACTTCGTATATCAGTTGGGCGGTAAGGTTTATGACTCAGACTATGCAAGTATGATGTCAAGCCCAAGTTCTCAGTCTATAGGTCGGGCAATCCATAAGGATATGTACAAGGCATGGACTCCTGAGAACAAGATTACTGACTATCCACGCTTCGTATATGGAGACCAGTACACCTCTGCTTCTTCAGACCGTTTCTACACTTCAGCCTCTTACTTGAGCCTGCAAAATGTAAACATCGGTTACTCTTTCCCTGCAAAGTGGATGTCAAAGATTGGCATTTCAAGACTCAGAATCTATGTAGCAGGCGAGAATCTCGGTTATATCTCTGCTCGTAAGGGTCTTGACCCTCGTCAGGATATTACAGGTGGTGCTTCTTCTGCTTACTATTCGCCAATCCGTAGTATCTCTGGTGGTATCAATGTAACCTTCTAATTTTTAGAGAAAGGAGAAAATATATGAAAAAGATATTAAAATATACAGCAATTTTCAGCGTTCTTGCTTCGGTTGTAACCACTGGCTGTATTAAGGAGGCTACCCCTAAAGGCTCTTCAATCTCTGCTGAGCAGGCACTTGCTTCTGCTGATGCGCTTAAGTCTATGACCGGTGCAATTGCAAACTATGCAGCAAACGCATATTGGAGCAGCGTTCACCAGAGCTATGGTTACCCTTCAGCGTGTATGACTCGTGAGGCGTTTTGTAACGACCTTACAATCATTGATAACCCTTACGGTTGGTTCTCAAACGAGCAGACTAACCTTGGTCAGAACCCAACATCAAGCATTGTTCAGATTCAGTGGCTCATCTACACCAAGCTGATTGCGCTTGCAAACGATGTTATCCGCATGAATCCGGACCTTGAGACTATCGTTGATACTCAGAAGGGTTATGTAGGTGCAGCTTACGCTTACCGCGCGCTTTGTATGATTGACATGGCTCAGATGTATGAGTTCAAGGCTAATAAATATACTACAGGTGCAGACATCGAGGGTCTTACAGTTCCATATCTCCACGAGAATATGACTGTTGACTATGCAAAGAACAACCCACGCCTTCCAAAGGCTGAGTACCTTGCAAAGATTTATGAGTCACTCGACGCAGCTGTCGCTCTGCTTGACGGTCACACTCCTTCAACAGATAAGACCCTGCCAGACCTTGCAGTAGCTTACGGTCTCTACGCTCGCGCAAAGCTCTATGAGGGCGACTATGCAAAGGCTAAGGAGTATGCAGAGTTAGCTCTTGCAGCAGGCTCTTACGCTCCACTTACAGAGGCTCAGTGGACTGATGTTCAGAACGGCTTTAACAACGCTGACACTCAGACCTCTTGGATGCTCTGCCTCAGAACTTCATCAGAGAGTAATGTTGTAAAGACCTCTATTATCAACTTCCCATCATTTATGTCTGCTGAGACTACATTTGGTTATGCAGGTCCTGGTGGTGGTGCGTTTGTTGAGGTTGATGCTCAGTTCTACAGCCAGATTCCGGACACTGACTTCCGTAAACTCTCTTGGAAAGCTCCTGCAGGTCACGCTCTTGAGAGCAAGGTTAAGTTTGTCCCTGCTGACGAGGACTACCCAGGTCCAGCAGCTCTTCCTGAGTTGGCAGCCCTTAAGTTCCGTCCAGGCGATGCTGAGCCAAACGACTACCTCACTGGTGCAGCTGTTGACTTCCCTATGATGCGTATGGAGGAGATGAAGTTTATCATTGCAGAGTGCGATGCTCGTAACGGCGATGCAACAGCTCTTGTTGACATTGTTAAGACTCGTAACCCTGAGTACACCTGCTCTAAGACAGGCACTGACCTTGTAAAGGAGGTACTCTTCCAGAAGCGTATTGAGTTCTGGGGTGAGGGTATTGTCTATTTCGACTTCAAGCGTTGCCCTGATTTGCTCTCAATTAACCGTGGTTATCCAGGTACAAACCACCCTGAGCTTGCTCGCTTCAACAGCGACGGTCTTGCAGCTTGGTTTAACTACCCAATCAACGGCTATGAGGCACAGGATAACAAGGCTCTTGCCAACACAAACAACCCTGACCCAACAGGTACTATGAACGATGCTCTGTGGATTGAGTAATCTGTGGTTGGAAAAATATGTCTAATTGATAACTTACGAGATATATGAAAAGATTAAATAAATTTTTCTATGCAATATTAGCCTTTGCGGCTGCTGGCATGGTATCTTGTAGCGAAGACTCTACAAACTATGCGCCAGGTCCGCAGGAGGTTGATGGTTGCTATGATGTCTATTTCGCTGACGCGGAGACTCTTGCAGTAAAAGAGCTTGTACAGGGTCCTTCTGGCGATGTTAGCGTTGACCCATCAGAGGCTACCGTATATACATACTATGTTGACCGTGGTATTCCTGAGGATGGTACCCTTCCTGAAATCACTGTGCCTGTAAAGGTTGTTACTAATACAAACGATGCATTTACTCTCACTGAGATTACTTTTGCAGAGGGCGAGGATCGTACAACTTTCACTCTTACCCTTGCAGAGACTGCTGAGATTGGTGTTCCTTATACCTTCTCACTTGTAATCGAGGACCCACAGTATGTAAAGCAGTATGAGAGCGCAAACTCTACAGCACTTAGCGTAACTATTACCCGTGTTAAGTGGGTTGATGTAGGTACATGTGTCTATACAGAGGATATGCTCAACGGCTGGTATGATCTTGGTATTCCACCGCTCAATGTTAAGATGCAGGTGCGTGCTGACTCTATCGACGAGGAGGCATTTGCTGCAGCTCTTGATGGCTCAGGCTCTGACGCAGGTCTTGCAGGTATCTACCGCATGGTAAACCCTTATGACGAGATTAAGGGTGCAATTGGCGGTCTTGATGTTTACGATGCAAATGTGCTTATCTATGCTGAGGATGTTAACAAAGTACATATTCCTCTTCAGGAGGTTGGTGTGAGCATTGGCGGAGGTGCAGTAATGATTTACTGTATGGTTGATTACTACCTTGACAATGCAGCTAATGGCGCACCAGAGCCAACAGACGATATGTATGGTTCTATCAAGAACGGTATGCTTACCTTCCCTGTTAAAATGTTGCTTGGTTGCCCAGGTGGTAGCTATGCAGGTAAAAACACATACTATGTAAATAGCAATGGTGGTTGGACTATCAACCTCGCTCCTGCTCTTGGTAAGTATGAGCTTGTTATGCCAGTAGGTTATGAGGATGGCGACTTTGAGTTTGAGGAGGTTGAACTTCCAGAGAACGCAATGTTCTACTCTGAGTCTCAGTCTGCAACTTACTATCCAATCCTTGAGAAGGGAAAGATTACTGTGACTACAGACGATGCTGACCGCGACTTTGTTGCAACATACGGTACTCTCTACCGTCTTGGCGACCTTTATGAGGTTGACTATCCAATCTACTTCGCAGCTAAGGATGACGGTACTGTAACCCTGCCAAGCGACTATGTAGAGCAGGCTACAGGTCTTGCTCAGAACGGCTACGATGTGTATATGGCTATCGATGCAGCTGCTTCTAAGTTCGACCCTGCTACAGGCTGTGTAAGCCTTGTTGCTGAGTTCTACTCATACCAAGGTGACTATGTCGTAAGCTACGGCACCTTCAATGAGGTAATCTCTACTACTCTCCCTGAGTTCCCTGTGGCTCCGGTTCTTGACCTGAGAAGCGACTTTACTTACTCTGAGCTCTTCACTGACACCTTCTCTTCCACCTTCCAGGCTGGCGAGTGGGATGCAACTCTTGAGCAGGGCTCTACAACCAACTATGATGGCGCATCAGCATTCGAGGCTCAGTATGGTAAGGCTTACCGTATTCCTGCTCCTTATACACAGGGCTATGACCTCTACTTCACAGCTAAGGACGGCGTAGTATCTGTTCCTACAGGTTATGAGCTTCAGAACTCTGGTACTACTATCTACGGTCAGGATGCTTATATCGCTATCCGCAAGGGTACTATGAAGTCTAACGGTGTAACCCTTACAGTTGTAATCTGCAACGCTGAGGGCGAGGCAATCATGCCTAACGCTTGCACCGAGAGCCTTATGACCTACACTTGGGTTGCTACAGGCACAACAGGCTCTTACTACTCTGCACTCCTTGAGGAGCCTACAACAGGTTGCTCTTTGGAGAAAGCTGAGGAGGACGATATTTACCGTATCGTTAACTGGATTGGCACTGAGAAGAACTTGATGTTCACTTGGGATAAGACTACTAACAAGTGTGAGGTTGTAGGTTTCAACAAGACAGGTGTTGATGCTGCTAATTTTGGTGGCTACGGCGAACTTGAGGTTTGCGATGTTAAGACTTTCTATGCATGGGTCGGATATGACTACACTTGGGAGGAACTTGCTGCTGGTCTTGGCGGGGATGTTCAGCCTTTCTACCATGATGCACTTCAGATTAGCGAGACAGAGACAGCTCCAGGCTTTGTATTCTACAACTACTACGCAGCTCCAGCAATGGGTGTCGGTTTTTCTCTGGGTCGTTACTATCAAGAGTTTTTTATCCTCGACGCTCCACTTGTAGAGGAGAAGTGGGAGGATGTAGGTACAGGTACATTTACACATACTGCTGACTTTGTGGTATATCCAGACCTGTTGCCTTATGTAGAGAGCGGTCTTAAGCTCCAGCGTAAGGGTCAGTCTAAGAACTATAAGATTGTAGGTCTTGGAGGTGGTCTGTATGATGTAGAGTTTACTTACGACGAGGAGACAGGTGCTCTTGAGGTACCTACAAAATCTACAGGTCTTAAGGGTGAGGTAGGATTTGAGGATGGTACATCTGAGAAGGTAGAAATCTACTATATGGACTGGTGGGGCGTTGCTCAGATGCTCGGTTTCCAGCATGAGGACGGCACTCCTGTAACTAAGTCAGAGGTTTACGAGATATATCCAAATGGCTACGACGCTACAACAAAGACCTTCTCGTTCTACATGGGCTATTACAACCCTACCTATATTGTACCTTGGTTTGAGGTTAACGAAGGTTACCCAACTGTTCACACCTTCACACTTGATTCTTCAGCTGCAACAACTGCATCTGCACAGGTTAAGGGTGTAACAGCTAAGCAGCTCAAGGTTAATGGCAAGTTTGGTCAGCCTAAGCAGAAGCAGTACAAGAAACTCGGTACAGCAAGCCTTGCTGTAGCTCCAGTAAGCAGCTACAAGAAGGAAGTTCGTCCTATGAACACTGTAACTCCTGTTCCTTACACTCGTATTAAGAGCGCAAAATTCTAATTTTAGCGTGATAGCGGGGTATTTACTTCCGCTAACCCAAATAAACAGCAATGGGCGGTACTTTTAGTACAGCCCATCGCTGTTTTTTGTGCCGAGCGTTGTAAATACCCCACTCTGACGCTAAAATATTTTGTTGTGATAGCACGGCATTTGCTGCGTTGCACTACGATAACCGAGTTGCTCATATACCCTTTAGTATGCTGCGCGCTCGGTTTCTTGTGCGCCTGACAACTGCCGTACTCTGACAACAAAATCGGGTGCTTTAATTTGGCGGAGTGGTGCTTTAATTTGGCGCGCGCGGTTTTAGGGAAGTCTTTAGTGACTCTAGAGTCTCTAGTGACACTAAGGTCTGCGCGCAAAGGATAGCGACTATTAGAGGTAGTTAGTGGAGATTAGAGGAAATTAGGGAGTGCGCGCGACCTAATAACAGAGAATAACAGTGAATAGCAGCGGGCTACGCCCTTAATGGCATACAATAACAGCGCGCGAGAAACCCTATACCCTGTGCCGCGTAACTATTAAGGGGCTGAAAGCCCCGCTGTCATTAAATGCTATTCAGTGCTATTCACTGTCATCTGTTTGCGCCCAGCTTTTTTCAAAAAGCTGCGGTACTGCGTAGCTCAAGTGCAGCCCGACCTCTGAAGATTTGCATTTTGGAAAATAATTTTTTAACTTTACCACGGAATATTGACTAAAATGAAACAAATATGAGAAATTTTATTGTTTTACTTGCTTTTATACTCTGTGCCTCTTGTGTAAAGGATAGTGTTGAGAGTGTTAGCGTAGAGGCGGCTTCGTCTGAGAAGATTGTTATGTTTTCGAGGAACAATGTCCCTGGCTCGATGATTGTTTGTTTTAAGGACGATGTTATTTCGCGTGTAGAGGCTGGTATCTCTCGCAGTGCGGCTACTCGTTCTGGCATTGAGGGTTTTGATGCTGTTCTTGAGAGAATAGGTGTAGAGCGTCTTGAGCGTGTATTTATCCCGAATCGTTTTGAGGAGCGTTTGCGTGCTGAGGGTTTGCACTGTTGGTATATTGTCTATTTTGACAGCAATACAGACCTTGGTCGTGTGGCGGCTGATTTTGCGGCTGTGTCTGAGGTAGAGACAGTGCAGTACAATGCCGCTTTGCAGCATATTAAGGATGTCACTCCGCAGGCGTTTATCCCTGCTGCATCAGCGGTTGGCGGCGATGTTGTGCCTACCCGTGCAGATGCACAATTTAACGACCCGGATTTGGTAAAGCAGTGGCACTATGTCAACACAGGCGACACAAATGTATTCTCTGGAGCCAAGGTTGGTGCGGATATAAATGCTGAGGAGGCGTGGGCTATAACTGCGGGCGACAACCGTGTTATTGTAGCTGTTATTGACGCAGTTGTCAAGGCAGACCATCCAGATTTGGCTGACAATATGTGGGTAAACACTGCCGAGAAGAGTGGCAAGGCGGGTGTTGATGACGATGGCAACGGTTATATTGACGATGTTTATGGTATAAACACTGTGACAATGAACGGCGACGGCTCAAATTGTCAGCTTGCTTTGGACGATAACGACCACGGAACGCATGTTGCGGGCACTGTTGCTGCTGTGAACAACAACGGCAAGGGCGGCTGTGGTGTTGCAGGAGGTACAGGCAAGGGCGACGGTGCAAGAATTATGAGTTGCCAGATTTTCTACGGCAATGGTGGTGGTACAGACACTTGTGCAGCGCGCGCATTCCAGTATGCAGCAGACAATGGCGCATCTATCGCCCAGTGTAGCTACTCTTACGGCTATGAGCCTTTGGCTGACAAGGAGTTTTCTGTGGGTAACAGCGTGCAGAAGCTCGCAATTGACTACTTCCTTAAGTATGGCGGTTGCGAGGCTCTTCAGGGCGGAATACCAATCTTTGCAGCGGGCAATGACAGCTTTGATACAGGCTGTTTCCCAGGTGCCTACCGCGATTACATCTGTGTATCGGCTATGAGTTGCGACTACACACCTGCTTTCTATACAAACCATGGTCCAGGTGTGAATATCGCCGCTCCAGGTGGAGACTATCTCCAGAAATACTACACCGACTATACAGGAGAGGTAAATTCGGAGGTCTATTCAACAACATTTGTTAATGGAAACTATGGCTACAAGCAGGGTACATCTATGGCTTGTCCTCATGTTTCGGGCGTGGCGGCTCTTGCGGTGTCACATGCGCTCAGCCTGGGCAAGACCCTTACAACTATAGAGTTGAGAAACCTGATTCTTGCCTCTACACACGATATTGACCGCTACTGTACAGGTACAAAGCATGGTCTGACCGAGGGCAACAACCCAACAGTGACCACAATTAGTGCAGCTAAGTACAAGGGCAAGATGGGTGTTGGTTATATTGATGCCTTCAAGATGCTGATGAATATTCAGGGCACACCTTGTCTTACACTGCGCATGGGTGTTAAGCAGAATCTTAGCCTTGCAAGCGTTCTGGGCGGAAATCCAGAGACACTTACCTTTGTAAATGGCGGCGTAGGCATGTCTCAAGCAGACAGAGTTCGCCTCGGTGTTGAGGGCGATGTTAAGGTTACTGACAAGGGTCTGCTCTCTATTAAGTGTACAAAGCCTGGCTCGGCGATTATCAAGATAACTTATATCGCAGGCGGCACAGAGGCTGGCTCAGACGATAAGGTCGGCGGTATGGTCGTAGAGCGTCAGGTGGCTCTGCTTGTACGCGGATTTGCAACAAATGGTGGTTGGTTATAAAAAAAGAACAGATATGAAGAAGATTTTAGCAATTTTAACCCTCTTTGCCTCACTTACACTGACAAGTTGTGGCGGCGACGGAGCAAACGATACACTTGCAAAGGATATTGTAGGTCAGTGGCATCTGGTGTCTTGGAGCAGCGAGATGTCCGAGAATATTGATGTCTATGTAGAGTTTAAGGCTGATAGCTCTTTTGCCCTTTTCCAGAAAGATTGGAATAGCCCTATTCAGTATGCCTCATACACAGGTACTTACTTAGTCGCTGATGGCATTGTTACAGGAAAATACTCCGATGGCAAAAATTGGGGCGCAGCAAACGGATATACAGCAACAGTTAGCGAGGATGGTAAGCTGACTCTTGTAAATGTTGATAATCAGGACGATATCTCAATCTTCGCTAAGGCAACTATCCCATCGGATGTAACAACCCGTACAGCTATCATGACCACCCGCGGCGAAGAGAGCTTCCAGATTACACGATTCTTGTAGTCGGCTGCACGGTACCGTCCCTTTTCTGAAGAAAAGTGACCCAAAAGACTTTCGGCAAAACTGCGTTTTGCTTGTGGCTGATGCGGATTTAGGATAGCCTAAAGGCTATTACAATAAAAGAATAGAGCCCTTTTCGCTTTCAAACAAGTTTGAGCGAAGGGCTCTATTCTTTTATCGTACCAACTCCGTTGGTAAGGAAATGGTTTCCAACTTGTCTGCTTTGTTCTTTTAAGTTTCTTGCGACTCTTTTTCCTTGTAATTTGTCGTTACATAGTATTAAACTATGCGCCTAAAATTACAAGCAAAAATAGCCTGCAATAACTCTTAAAATAACTGCGCAAACAAATTGGAAGCCATTTCCCCTAAATCCGAGTGTAGCTAAACTTAGTCCGTACTCTTTGCGCGCAACACTAATTACCCCTAATTTCTTCTAACAACCTCTAACAGCCGCTATCTTTTGCGCGCTGTTATTGTATGCCATTAAGGGCGTAAGCCCGCTGCTATTAACTGTTATTCTCCGCTATTAAATCGCTCGCGCGCCAAAAACTACTTAGTCTTATAGCTACAGCTATACTTGCCCTTGGCGAGGTTTAGGATTTTGCCTTTGAGCAGGTTGCGGCGCAGTGGGGAGAGGTGGTCGGTAAAGACCTTGCCCTCAATATGGTCGTACTCGTGCTGGATTACGCGCGCAGGGTAGCCGTCAAACTCCTCGTCGTGTTCAACAAAGTTCTCGTCTAAGTATCTCATGCGTATTTTCAGCGGACGAGATACATTTTCGTGTATGCCTGGCAGCGAGAGGCAGCCCTCCTCAAACAGACCTGTCTCTGTGCTGCGCTCGTAAATCTCTGGGTTTACAAAGACCTTACGGAAGTTCTCAAGCTCTGGCACCTCGTCTGCCCATGGAGTGCAATCGACTATAAACATGCGGATATTCTTGCCAATCTGAGGCGCAGCAAGACCTACACCACTCGCCTCGCCCAAAGTCAGCCACATATCCTCAATTAGCTTCTTAAAGTCGGGATAACTTGCGTCAATCTCTTTGGATTGGTTGCGCAGTACCTGTGAGCCATAGATTACTATTGGATAAATCATTGTAAAAATTGTTTTATGAGGCTTTTGCCTCGTTATACTCTGATGAAAAATGCTCACATACCTACAGTATGCTGCGCTTTTCCATCTATCGCAAGCCTTGCAAAATCACTCCTAAAAGCAATTTTTACTTGCTCAGCGGTATGAGGCTTTTGCCTCGTTTTTTGCTTGCAAATGGAGCCTCTGCTGCTATTAACCGTATCTTTAGCGGCTAATGCTCTCCATATAGGATTGCAGGATGATTGTTGCAGCGACTCTGTCAACAAGAGCCTTATCGCGGCGAGCCATCTTGCCGATACCGCTGTCAAGGATTGTTCTCTGGGCGATTACCGAGGTAAAACGCTCGTCGTAGAGGACAACCTCTTTGTCGGGGTATGCCTTTTTGAGCCTTGCCACAAGTGGAGTGATATATTTCATCGTCTCCGAGGGCTCTCCGTTCATCTGAGACGGTTTGCCGACCACTATTGTTGAAACGGAGTTCTGAGCGCAATATTGTGCTATATACCTCTCAAGCTCTTTTGTTGCCACCGTCTCCAGGGCTCCAGCGATAATGCGCATGGGGTCTGACACCGCCAGCCCCGTGCGCTTAACACCGTAGTCTATTGCAAGGATGCGAGACATAAGCCGTTGTTGCTATGCCTTAATCTTCTTGTAGAGTGGGCGGAACGATACTGCCTCGCCGATAATTGTGTGCAGGTCGGCAATAGCCACTCTCTGCTGCTCCATGCTGTCACGGTGGCGGATAGTAACTGTTCCTGTCTCAAGAGAGTCGTGGTCAACAGTGACGCAGAAAGGTGTACCTACTGCATCCTGGCGGCGGTAACGCTTGCCGATAGAGTCCTTCTCGTCGTATGTTACGGCAAAGTCGAACTTAAGGTCGTCTATAATCTGGCGAGCCAACTCTGGCAGACCATCTTTCTTTACAAGTGGCATAACAGCAACTTTTGTAGGTGCAAGGCATGCAGGTATTCTAAGCACAACACGCTCCTCGCCGCTCTCAAGTTTCTCCTCGCAGTATGCTGCTGACATAATCTGTAGGAACATACGGTCAACACCAATAGAGGTCTCAACAACATAAGGAACATAGCTTGTGCCTGTCTCTGGGTCGAAATACTGAATCTTCTTGCCAGAATACTCCTGATGGCGACCAAGGTCGAAGTCTGTACGAGAGTGGATACCCTCAACCTCCTTGAAACCAAATGGGAAGTTAAACTCGATATCTGTTGCTGCGTTAGCATAGTGCGCAAGTTTGTCGTGGTCGTGGAAACGATACATCTCATCGCCAAAGCCGAGCGCACGGTGCCATGCCATACGGGTATTCTTCCACTCGTTCCACCACTTCATCTCACTTCCTGGCTGAACGAAGAACTGCATCTCCATCTGCTCGAACTCTCTCATGCGGAAGATAAACTGACGAGCTACAATCTCGTTACGGAAAGCCTTACCAATCTGAGCAATACCAAAAGGCAGTTTCATACGACCTGTCTTCTGCACATTAAGGAAGTTTACAAAGATACCTTGTGCAGTCTCTGGACGAAGGTATATAGTGCTTGCACCCTCAGCAGTAGAGCCCATCTGGGTTGAGAACATAAGGTTGAACTGACGAACATCTGTCCAGTTGCGAGTACCAGAGATAGGGCAGACAACCTCGCAGTCAATGATAATCTGCTTCAGCTCCTCAAGATTGTTCTTATCAAGAGCCTCAACAAAACGGGCATGAATAGCGTCTCTCTTTGCCGCTATATCAAGCACGCGAGGCGATGTTGCACGATACTGTGCCTCGTCAAAAGCCTCGCCAAAACGCTTGCGAGCCTTGTCAACCTCTTTCTGAATCTTCTCGTCCTGCTTTGCCATCCACTCCTCAATAAGCACATCGGCACGATAACGCTTTTTGGAGTCTTTGTTGTCAATAAGCGGGTCGTTGAAAGCTGCCACATGACCTGATGCCTCCCAAGTCTTTGGATGCATAAAGATAGCGGCGTCAATACCCACAATATTCTCGTGGAGCTTTACCATTGAGTCCCACCAGTAACGCTTGATGTTGTTTTTCAGCTCAACACCGTTCTGACCATAGTCATACACCGCACCAAGACCGTCATAAATCTCGCTTGATGGGAATATAAAACCATACTCCTTGCAGTGAGCGATAAGTTTCTTGAAGAGTTCTTCTTGTGTCATAATTTTATCTATTTTATACCTATATAATCTACTTATTGCTGCAAAGATACAAAAAATTTAGTTTATTGTATAAATTACGCATATAATTGGGTGCGGTTAGTAGAGGAATTTAGCGGGGGTAGGGGATAAGAAGTGCGGTTAGTAGGGTAGCGCGCATTTTTGTAGGGGATTTAGAGGCTGTTAGAGGAAATTAGAGAGCGCGCTAACGGAATAAACTTAGTTTGCTGTACTCGGATTTAGGGAACGCTATCGAAGATGGTACAAATAAAATAGTCCTCACGGTCGAGCTTGCTCGAAACCGATGATGGACTATTTTCTTTGTAATAGCCGCAGGCTATCCTAAATCCGCAACTGCCACAAGAGAAACAAAGTTTCTCCGAAAGCTTTTTGCACGCCCTGCTTTTTCTCGAAAAAGCGGGCAGTACCGTGGAGGTGTATTACAGCACTGCGCCCCACTCTTTGAGTACGGAGACGAGTTGTGCGGTGTCGATATCTTGTACCTTTTGGTTGTTAACCACGGCTTGAGCGGCAGCTGCTCCAGCAGCCTGACCTGTGCCCATGCAGCTTGCCATAACTCGCAGTGAGGCGAGGGCTTGGCGGTCGGTGGAGATACAACGACCTGCCACGAGCAGGTTTGGATAGTCGGCTGCAATCAGTGCGCGGTATGGCACATAGGCTGGTTTGTCAAGGTCTATTCTTACCTGGCTTGTACCCTTGCTTGCGTGGATGTCAATAGGGTGTATGCCGCGAGAGATGCTATCCTCGTACTTGAAGGCATTTACATACTCATCGGCAGTTACGGTATGCACGCCGAGTATTCTGCGCGACTCTCTGATACCTGCCTGTGGGGCTGTTGAGGATACATAGCAGTCCTTAAACTCCTTGAAATTCTCTTTGAGAATCTTTGTGAAGGTAAATATATCCTCGCGCAGCTGACACTCTGTCGCGCTGAAGTTTCTGTTGTCTGTAGAGTCGGCAGCTCTACGGGTCATATTTACCGCTACGCTACCTTTGTGCAGCACATTGTTAAACCACGGACCACCAAAGTCTGGCATCTCAACGCCCGCAGCCTTCATTTTGAGAAGCTTCTCGCGTACAGGCTTGCACTGACTTGGTCCGTTGATGCCGTTGTGGTACATGCACTTGTTAAGCAGCTCGCTGTCGGTATCTACACCAGAGAGGATGAAACAGAAAGATGAAGGCTGTAACTCCTTGTCTGGATTGGGCTGCATAGGCACATCAGCCATGTGTGCTAAGTCGCCATCGCCTGTACAGTCAATGAAAACCTTAGCCTCAAGGGTCTCAAGACCGTTCTTATTCTCAATTATTACCGACTCAATGCTCTTGCCTGACATCTCGCAGCCAACCATCGCCGAGTGGGTGTAGATGTCAACTCCCGCCTCAAGAATCATGCGCTGGCAGCAGAGTTTGTATAGCTCAATGTCGAAGTCGATGTTGGCTTTGGGCCACTCGATAAATGCTCCGCCCATCTTCTCAAGTCTGCCAACAAACTCCCAAGGAATACCTCCGATAACAAGCTCGTTCTTAAGGGCAAAGACGCTTATTGGGGCTACATAACCTGTTGTCGCCATGCCGCCAAAGAAACCATATCTCTCTATAATGGCAACTTTCGCTCCCCTGCGCGCCGCAGCTATGGCAGCAATAAATCCCGCAGGTCCACCACCTACTACCACAACATCATACTTACCAGCAAGAGGTGCTATCTTGCGAATCTTTGCACCCTCTTTCGTAGCAGACTCACAAGCAAGTAGGCTCGGCGAAACAGCCATCACAGCAAGCCCAGCCACCGCCTTCTTAAGAAAAACTCTTCTCGAAATCTTCTCCATATCTTTAGGTTTTTAGTTTTTTAGGTTTCAGATGCTAAGGTAGTCAAAAAATACCAATTATCAAAGATTTTAGCGTGATAGAGGGGTATTTCCTGCCGCTGACCCCAAAAATAGCAATGGGCTGGTATATTTAAGTACCCCCCCCACTCTGACGCTAAAATGAGGTGGTTTAATCTTAGCGCGCAAAAGTACAAATGACTTGATGCCTCAAAGAGTTTTCAACTGTTATTTATTTAGGGTCGCATATTGCATTACTGCGTTCTTATTTCTCTGCTCTATCGTGCATTTTTACACCCTTGCATCCTTGAAGTTGCCTAAATTTGACCCCTAAATGCCGAAATTCGCCCCTAAATAGCCCAAAAAGTCCCCAGAAAGGGGTTGTAATCACTAAAATTTTTATAGCACGACACGATGCATTATCTTCGCTGCCGTTAACAACAAATTTTTGAAAGGATGAAGAAAATTCTACTCACTGTAATTTCGCTTGCTACTGCTTTTACAGTATTTGCGGGCGGTACAAATGTAAACACAAATCACTCGACTGCATACCTGCGTAGCGTTGCACGCGGTACAACACTTGACCCAGATGCTGTTTATCACAACCCAGCAGGTGCGTCATTTATGGCAGATGGCTTCCACTTCTCACTCAGCATTCAGGAGGCATTGCAGCAGCGTTCTACAACATCTACTTTTGCACCATTTGCATTGAATACTAACAATACAGGCAACCCTACAAAAGAGTTTGTAGGTAAGACCTTCGCGCCGGTAATTCCGAGCTTTGACCTTGTGTGGAAGAAAAAGCGTTGGGCGGTTATGGCATCGTTCGGAATCGGCGGCGGAGGAGGTACTGCCAAGTTCGAGAATGGTCTGGCATCATTCGAGAGCATGCTTGCGCAGATTCCTTACGGCGTTGGTATGACTGCAACCCAGGGTCAGCAGGGTTTCCCTTACTCAATGGATATGAATATTAAGGGTACATCTATGACTTTCCAGGGTCAGATTGGCGTTTCGTTCAAGATTACAAATTGGCTCTCTGTTGCAGCGCAGGCTCGTATGAACTATGCAACCAAGAGCTACAGCGGATACCTTAAGAATATACAGATGTACAACCCACTCACACAGAGCATGGGTGCAGCTCCTGCTTTCTTCCAGACTATGGCATCACAGTATGCTGCTGGCGCACAGGCTGGAAATGCTGAGGCACTTGCTGCTTACACTCAGTATATGACCTACGCAGCAATGACTGCTGACCACCAGCTTGATGTTAAGCAGACAGGTTGGGCTATCTCTCCTGTTGTTGCCCTGATGTTCAACCACAAGGGCTGGGCTGCAAGTGTTAAGTATGAGTTCTGCACAAATCTCGACCTTACGACAGAGGCTGCTGAGGTTTCAGCAAACGACCCTGTAATCAGCGGTATTTTCCCTAACGGAGCTGTTACTGCGTCAGATATGCCTGCACAGTTGGCTGTAGCTGCAAGCCGCGACTTCGGTGGTAAGGTTAAGCTCACTCTGGAGTGGCACCACTACTTTGACAAGGATGCTCAGAACGGCTACTCAGCTGCTATCCTTGGCAATACAAACGAGTATCTTGCAGGTTTGGAATATACAATCTCTGACAAGTGGCTTGTAAGTGCGGGTTGGCAATATACCGACTTTAACCTTAACAAAGCTCTCTATTCAGACCTTGACTTCGCAATCAACGCTCACGCAGTAGGTTTCGGCTTTGCTTACAACTTCAGCGAGCATGTTCGCCTCAACGCAGGTGTTATGAAACCTTTCTATGAGCAGGTTACAAAGGAGTCAGCTGTTTATAATAACAACCAGTTAGGTCTGCCAGGTACAGATATCTTCAAGAACTCTCGTTGGGCTTGGGGTCTTGGCGTGGATTTCCACTTCTAAAAGAGGTAATCATTATAATGTGTGTGTCGTCAACGGGGTCGAAAGACTCCGTTGATTTTTTTGTACTTTAATCATGGCACACGGTTAGTTTAGTAAGCGCGCAGAGAGTACAAACTAAGTTTCGCTGTTTTCGGTTGTAATTACAGCGGGATTGGCTACTGCTCCAGGCACACACTGAGGACACTTTTTGAAACCCACTCTGCACTCACTGATGCGGTTTTCTACACTAAAATTTAGGCTATAACTTCGCCTGATTTTTCGGTAACTTCGCCACTGATTTTGGTCACGCTTTTGACAAAGTTAGCAAAATTGTTTTGGAAATACATCTCTATTCAAGAAAAATGCACTATCTTTGCGATAAAGGCAAAGTGTATATAATACAATGAAGTACAACATGCGCGACATAATTGAGTATATCATAGCCTTGGTAAATGAGTTTGCCAAGCGATTTGGTTTGTCTGAGAAGCAGGCATACCGATATATTCGCGTTCATAACGGTGTTGCTTTCATTGAACAGAACTACGGTATTATGCACACGCTTGATTTCAACGAGGCGGTAGATAGTGTAGCTCTCTATTGTCGTAAGGCAGGAGGTAAATTATGATTCTCTACCATGGCTCAAATATGCCTATCGAGCAGATAGACCTCGATAAGTCAAAACCCAACAAGGATTTTGGCAAGGGTTTCTATTTGTCAGAGAGCGAGGAGCAAGCCATGCAGATGGCAAACTTCAAATCACAACTGTTGGGAGGAGAGCCCATCGTAACACAATTTGAATTTGACAACGCCTTGATGCATAGCGAAACACTCCATACAAAGGTGTTTGAAGACTATTCCGAGGAGTGGGCGGACTTTGTGTTTGCCAACCGCGAGGGTCGTGAGGTTGAGCAATACGACATCGTATATGGTCCGATAGCCAACGATAAAGTCGGGTTACAAATTCGTAAGCTCAAAGATGGAACTATTGACAAGGCAGAGTTTTTGAATCGTCTCAAATATATGAAGGGTATTACCTATCAATATTTCTTTGGTACGGACGCTGCCATTAAACACCTTGTGAAATTATGACGACCAGCGACTTTAATTATATGAAGGAGGCGATTACTGCCGATTTAGCAGAGTTGCTGGCGCAGGACTTTGAGATGAGCATTGCCGAGGCTCTCGATGCTTTGTATGGGTCAGAGACATACACTAAATTGTGTGATCCTGCAACAGGCTTATATTTTCAGAGTACTCAGTATATCTATTCGTTTTTGAAGAACGAATTGGCAACGGGGCAGTTTTCTTAAAAACCGATTTTATAACGCAAAAAAGTTTAGCGATACTCTGCGGAAGTTTGAAAAAATACAACTTTCGCAGAGTATCTCTCATTTTTATTTCTGTCCTGCAAAGGGATTTAGCATGCGCCACATTTATGCAGAGGATAGCGCAATAATGCGAAAAAAACAAACTATTCGCGTCAAAATATGACGAGAATAACAATGTTAATGGAATCATTGACATAACAGACTGCAAGTATCGCTAATGTCGGGATTGGCTACTGCGCAGACCTGTGGTCTGCTCCGTGACGCCTCTCCTTTGGAATCCTCGGATATACACGACCGAGGTAACCCCGCTTAAAGAAATTTACCGCCGAAAGCGCATTGCACGAATTGCTTGCGGAGCAAGTTTTTATTTTGTTGTACGGCTGGGAGTTTACTCACAGAACAGTAGAACAAAATAAAAAATCACCCGAAATTTCGGGTGATTCGTGCAAAAGTGATTCCGGCGGGATTCGAACCCACGACCCACAGCTTAGAAGGCTGTTGCTCTATCCAACTGAGCTACGGAACCAAACCTGATTGCCTATTAAAGCGTCCTGGTCGCCAACCAACTATTACCTAATAGCCGCCTGACTGCCCCACTGACTACATTTGGTTGGCAATGCGGTGCAAAAATATATAAAATTTTTCAAATAGACTATATCTTGTCAACAATTTTTCGCATAAAGTCGAACATACGGCGTGATGGACGGTGATTCATCTTCCAAATTCTGAGTCTATTCATCTTCTCAAGCATCAGAAAATCGAGCAGGGCAACAAAGTAGTATATGCCCCAATTGAGCAGCAACGCAGTGCCGATAACCACATAGAGCTGAGTATCAACGCTTGCGCCGCGTTGTGCCGAGAGGTACCACACGCCCACCACTGCAAGGTTTAGCAGTGTGATAAGTACAGCCGTGCCAATATGCGAGATTCCAAGCCCTATAAAGAGGTGGTGGAGGTGTGTCTTGTCGCCAATAAGCGGAGAGGTGCCGCGAACAATGCGGGCAATCATCACTCTGAGCGTATCAAAAACGGGCATAGAGAGCGTTGCCAGAACAAACGGCACAAGGGCGATACTCTTCTCGGCTGCAATCTGTGCGTACTCAGGGGTGCAGATTACCTCCATAACAAATACCGACAGCACCACACCAAGTTGCAGCGAGCCGCCATCGCCCACAAACATCTTTGACTCAATGCCAAAAGCATTGTGTAGCAAAAATGGTATTACCGAGCCCGCCACAGCCACAGCCAAGGCAAAGAGCGGATAGTCCCCTGCTGTGAGGAACAGATAACCAAAAATCACGCAGACAGAGATTGTAAAAATCGAGAACAGTCCATCCACGCCATCAATAAGATTTAGCGCATTTATTATACCCACAATGGCAAAAATCGTTAGCGGAGTAGATGCTGCCTCGCTCAGTGACCCAATACCCCACAGACCGTGGAAATTATTGAGCGAGAAGCCACCAATATATATAAGTATTACCACCGTAACAACCTGTACCACAAGCCTAATCCACGGCGAAATATCCAAAACATCGTCTAACGCACCAATGTAGGTCATTATTATCATCGCCCCCAGCACCACAAAGAGTTTGGAGCAATCTACCATCCCACATGCGGCAATAAGTCCCGCCACAATGCCGAGCAAAATGGCAAGCCCACCCAAAACGGGCACAGGTCGCATCTGCAACTTGCGGGTGTTAGGGTTATCCACAATATTTTTTATCTTGGCAAACTTCACAAGATATGGATGCACCGCCGCCACACTGACAAACGAGACCGCAAAGACTATAACTGCAAGTAAAATATAGTTCATCCCACAAAGTTATATTTTTTATAGCAAAAAACAAAACTTAGGGCTGTCCTATTTTTGCTAAACAGCTGTGGCGCACATAGTAACCGATACAATTACTGCATACGCCACTTGTTTATATCTGTCGCCCGCTACTCGCTTTTAGAAGTCGTACGGCTCGATGGCATCGGCGTAATCTTTCCAACCGTCAGCAGCTTTGTATGCCTCAACAGATGCTCGCGGGCTCCAAACGAGCGTATAAAACAGAAAGTGTGGAGCCGATTAGTTTATCCATTGAGAGGCTCTGGAATGCCTATGCTACAAATAAACAATACCCCACACTCGTATTGAGTATGGGGCACCCCATAATTATCAATACGGAGTGACGAGCGTGTTGCTTCCCTCGTAGCATTAGAAATTTTCCAGATTTCTCAATGAGGATAAAATATAATCGCCAAAACCAAATGTAACAAAATCCAAAACCAAACGCGACTTTTC
>CAZIPR010000009.1:0-57611 GCA_964541245.1 uncultured Alistipes sp. | reverse complement strand
AAACTCCTGCGCTGCCATATCTTGGGGCAGCGATATCTCCTCTCGTTTCATTATGATTTCGGGGTCGCCATACTTCGCCTCGAAACGCTCACGAAAGCGCAACGGGAGCGAAGCATACTCTATCAGAGCATACGAGCCAAGACCCTTGCCCTGACGCAGAACATTGAAATTGCCCTTGCTGGCATTCCACTTGTAAACGGAGAGACTCATCACAGCCTCGCCATCGTCAGCCCTTGTAAGGTCTTGAACTGTTACCGCTATTATCTTACCGTAAAACTCCATTGTGGTCCTCTTTTTTTGTTTTGACCCTGTGTCGGTATCGCTCCGAATAACGCCTTTGCGTTCACAGGGAAAATCGCTATATTTGTGCTGTCAACTACAAACTTTGCGATTATGGATATATACTTTACAACCGACTCTGAGCGTGTGATGTATCGCTCTCGCGATATGTTGAGTCCTCTATTACGCCGTCTTCGAGTGAAATACAAAACTTATAGAGGCTACCCAGACGAGGCATACCAATTTTACACACCCATTGCCCTTGATGCTCACTACACGATGACTTTTGATGTTCAGGTGTCTGCTGATGACCCTCGTGTTCCGCAGATTCGAGAGGCTGCCCAAGGCGTTGCCGAAACTCTTTCAGACGTGATAAGTCTCGAAATTGAAATGTAATCTCGCCCTCCTCATTGACACTATCGCAATCAACTCCACCAACAAGGGATAGTACGCCTAAATTCGATATGATAGAACGGCACGACTCCTCTATTGCGGAGGTGGCTGCGCTTATTATCATCTGTCTTTCACGATTAACCATAGCCCTACCGTATTAGATAACACCAACTGCCAAGCCGTGCTCGTCCATCTGACAGGTAAAGCCATCGCTTACCAACTTGGTCACTACGCTTGGACAGCAGCGGGTGATGTGAATAGTCCATTTGGTTATGCCGAGGTCGCCCGCAAAGTTGTTCTTGGGCATATTGATTTTAATCTCGGTTGAGTGGTGCTGGGCTATAATAGCCAATGCCTTGTTGAATTGTTCGTGTGTCATATTGCTAATCCTCCAATGTTATATCGTCAATGTGTTTAAGTCCTGCTATTGCGTTGGTGAGTTGGTTTACATACCTCTGAAGGTCATCATTGCGTCTCCATAGGTAGTCGTATCGTTCCACTGCGCGCTTGGGGGCGTTATGGAAGATTACACGCTGCAGTTTCACAAGCTCCTGCTGTTCTGCTCTGTTGCGTGCATACTCTCGGCGTGCCTTCGCAACTCTATTTTCGAGGTCCTTGATTATCTTATCCATACCTACTCCTCGTTAAGTGTGTCAGACAACGACTGCGCTTCGTACACGATGCGAGTCCAATCGTTCATTACAACCTTCTCAAACACCTTAACCACCTCGCCATCACACGAGAGGGTTGCAATCTCCTTCTTGTTTTCAAACTCCACTCGGACATTGTTCGGGAAAGTCTGAATAATACCGAGCACCGTACCCTCCCCATGTATGTACTTGGTCTCGCAGTTCGGCATAAAGCCTTCGGGTGTCTGGAAGTTGTTTTTCACAACACCTCCCATGTTCAGGGCTGACCTACGGATTTTCTTTGCCAAGTCGCTATCCGTAACATAATTCAGAGCCGCCCAAATCGTTTGTCTGCTCTTACCGAAGAGGCGAGCCAACTGCGCCTTCTTCGCATTAGGTAAATCAATAAACTTCATATCCTGTTCTTTATTAGTAAATATCCTATTGTCAAATCGATAAAAATCATTACCTTTGTTCCCGTCTTAACTGTTAAGACGATGCAATATTAGTAGATTTTTCTCTAATATACAAATATTTTGCGAGATTTTTTTCTATTATTTATATGGGAGCAATAGAGAGATTACGCCAATTTGTTGAGTATAAAGGAATTAGTAAATATCAATTTTACAAGTCCACAGGACTTGCAAATGGATATCTTGACAGAGATGGCAGTGTTGGCAGCGACAAATGCGAGAAAATACTCTCGCATTATCCTGAATTAAGTTTAGAGTGGTTGGTTCTCGGAGTGGGGGACATGTTAAGGGATATTGAAACCTCTGCCCCAGCCATACAGGAGCAGTTCCCGCTGCGAACTGACCGTACTATCGGGCTTCAAAGCATACCGCTTTACGAACTTGACGCCACCGCCGGGTTGGTGTCATTGTTTGATACAAAGTCTCGCCAAGTTCCCATCAGCCACTTGCAGATTCCCGACCTGCCTCCTTGCGATGGGGCTCTGTATGTACGAGGCGACTCTATGTATCCTCTACTAAAAAGCGGGGACATCGTGCTTTACAAGGAGATACCGAACGGGGTACAAAGTATCCTCTGGGGCGAGATGTATCTGCTTTCGTTTACACTCGATGGCGAAGACTATATTACTATTAAGTATATACAGAAGGGCGACAACGAGCACACAGTTCGCCTCGTAAGCCACAACCCACATCACTCACCAAAGGATATCCCAGCCGACTCTATTCGTGCGCTGGCTCTGGTCAAGGCGAGCGTGCGCTTCAACACCATGGGGTAGTGTTTGTTTAGGAAGTTATCTTCCCAAAGATACACTTTTCGCGCACTTTTTACACACAAAAACAGCGAGACACGCAATGTATCTCGCTGTTTTTCACTGTATTCCCACAAATTTCAAGGGTGGGTTTGCGTGTATTTTTATGTAGTTAAGGGGTAGTTTGAGCGCAATTTTCTGCACAAATTCGGGGGTATTTTGTAATTAAGTATCATTTTGAGCGTCAAAAATTACTTTTTTTTGTCCCCCTAAATGTCCCCCTAACGCATACATTTGGTTTTGACCTTGCTTTTTCCACTGTCCCCCTAAATGTCCCCGTAATCGTCCCCCTAAACTCCATATTCTGGGTTATGGTCAGGGTGATATATGTATCGTTTGAAAGGTATTCGAGAGCCATTTGAACGCCTGATTTGAAAGGCTCGTAGAGGCATCGGCAGGGTAGAGAGCAGCAAAGGCGCACAGTAGCCCAAAATCGCCCCTCAATTGGCTTTAAGCGTGGATTTAGTTATAACTATACAGATACAACAACGCCCCGAAATCAGGCGGTTTATTGCCGTTTTTCAGGGCGATGTAACATTATCGCTCGAACGCTGCGTTCAAATTGCAGTCGAATGTAACACGAAAGTAACGCCGATGTAACATTTCGTTTTGCAGGGCTTCGGGGCTGTCTATCTCTCTAACTCTTTGATAACTAAATAGGTTATGCCACTACCCCCACCCTACCCTACTATACACATTTCGTTTTTACCCCCGTATAAAATCGCGCGCTGTCATTATATGCCATTAAGGGCGTAGCCCGTTGTTATTCACTGCTATTTCTGCCATTGCTGCACCATATCCTCAACGATTTTTTTTATTTTTTGATATTTCCGCGGTTTTACCTATATTTGTAGGATGAAAGTAACGATTATAGGTAGTGGCAATGTTGCCGAGGCGTTTGCGGTGGCTCTGAAGGGGAGCTGTCACAGCGTTGTGGAGGTGTTTGCGCGCAATGAGGAGCGTGGACGGCAGGTGGCTCAGATGGCGGGCTGCGAGTGGTGTGGCAGGGCTGAGGCTCTTAAGCCTGCGGAGCTATATCTGCTCTGTGTAAGCGATAGGGCGATTGTTGAGGTAGCCTCTGCTTTACCGTTTACTCAGGGGGCTATTGTGGCTCATACGGCGGGTTGTGGAACGATTGATATGTTGCCTGCGGGGTTAAACCGTGCAGTGATATACCCTTTTCAGACCTTCTCAAAGGGTAGAGTTGTTGATTTTAGTCAGTTTTACCTCTTTATAGAGGCAGATAGTGAGCAGACACACAAAAGGGCAACTGAGTTTGCGCTAAGCCTTACAAGCCATGTTGCAGATGCAGACGCGCTTTTGCGCTCAAAGATACATTTGACAGGGGTTATAGCCTCCAACTTTGTCAATAACATGTACAGCACAGCGGCAGAGGTGCTCGCTGAGGCTGGGTTGGGCTTTGATGTTGTAGCTCCTGTGATTGCTGAGACGGCGGCAAAGGCTTTAGACTCTGGTTGCCCAGCTGCTGTGCAGACAGGTCCCGCTGTGCGAGGAGACAGAGATACAATGGAGCGACATAGAGTGCTTATAGCCGACAACGCTCTGCTTAGAGATATTTACGACAAGATTAGTGAAAATATATGGAGAATAAGAGAAATTTCAAAGAGATAATTGCCGATGTAGAGGCGTTTATCTTCGATGTGGATGGTGTTATGACCGATGGCAAGATTATCCCAATCGAGGGTGGCGACTTTATCCGCAACTACTACGCCAAAGATGGCTACGCCCTTGCATACGCTGTAAAACATGGCTGCAATGTGTGTGTTATCTCTGGTGGATTTGGTAAAAATCTCGAATCGAGGATGGTTAGGCTCGGCATAGAGCATAACTACTTAGGGTGCATGGATAAGATTGCAGCCCTTGAGGATTTTGCTCAAAAGACGGGTGTAAATCTGCAAAATGCTATATATATGGGAGATGATATTCCCGACCTTGAGTGTATGCGCAAGGTGGGTATCCCTGTAGCTCCAGCCGATGCCTGCTCAGAGGTGCTTGAGTGTGCAATGTATATCTCAGAGTATAATGGTGGAGCAGGTGCTGTAAGAGATATTATCGAGCAGGTGTTGCGTGTGCAGGGCAAGTGGGCACTTGATTGCAGAGGTGTTGTGGCAGCAGATGCCACCCAAACCGCATCACGATGAGGGAGATAGAGCGAAAATTCTTAGTTTCAGACCTCTCTTTTATAGACGAGGCGTACAGCTCAACCCGCATTGCGCAGGGTTATATCTGCAAGCGCAGGGTAACGGCGCGCGTAAGGATTTATGGCGACAGAGCCTTTGTAACCTTCAAAGGCAAGAGTAAAGATGGTGGTCTGAGCCGCTTTGAGTACGAGAGCCAGATACCTATGCGGTGCGCAGAGCTGCTGCTAAAGAGGTGTCAGGGGCAGATTGAGAAGATTCGCCACCTTGTAAAGTACGGCAACCACACTTGGGAGGTTGACCAGTTTGAGGGCGAGAATAGCGGTCTTGTAGTTGCCGAGGTAGAGCTATCTACAGTGGAGGAGCGACCAGAGTTGCCATCGTGGATCTGGAAAGAGGTCACAGGCGACTACCACTACCACAACTCCTACCTTGTTCAACGCCCATACAAGAGGTGGTTTGACAACAAATGATAATAAATAATTAAAAGACATAGTATGTTTTTGGAAAATGCTAGCCAGAAGGGCTATATTGAGGTAATTTGCGGGTCGATGTTTTCGGGAAAGACCGAAGAGCTTATCCGCCGTTTGCGTCGCGCCGAGTTTGCGCATCAGAAAGTGGAGATTTTCAAGCCGTGCATAGATGTACGCTACTCTGAGGATGAGGTTGTGTCACACAATGCCACAACCATCCGCTCTACACCTGTTGAGTCGTCACAGAATATCCTGCTGCTCGCTACAGGGGTGGATGTTGTAGGTATTGACGAGGCTCAGTTTTTTGACCGCGGGATTGTTGATGTCTGCCGTCAGCTTGCAGATAGCGGTGTGAGAGTTATCGTGGCAGGCTTGGATATGGACTACCTTGGCAAACCATTTGGTCCTATGCCTGACCTTATGGCTACTGCCGAGTATGTTACAAAAGTTCATGCTATATGTGTTCGTTGTGGTAACTTGGCTCACCACTCGCATCGTCTTACAAAGGATAACGCGCTTGTGATGTTGGGCGAGAAGGATACATACGAGCCTATCTGCCGCCACTGTTTTGCAGAATTGTCTAAAAATGAACAATAAACTGCCACTTTTTGCGTTAGAAGATACAATAGATAATAAATATAAAACACTATGAGTGAAGTAATAAACATCAAGGAACTCAATGAGCGCATAGAGAGAGAGTCGCTCTTTGTAGATACACTGCGTCAGGAGATGGGCAAAGTCATCGTTGGTCAGAGCCATCTTGTTGATACACTGCTTATCGGTCTGCTGTCAAACGGACATATACTGCTTGAGGGTGTTCCAGGTCTGGCTAAGACCCTTGCCATTACCACCCTTGCAAAGGCTGTAGATGCAGATTTCTCTCGTATTCAGTTTACCCCAGATTTGCTGCCAGCAGATGTTGTGGGTACACTTATCTACTCGCAGAAGAGTGAGGATTTTACAGTAAAGAAGGGTCCTGTTTTTGCAAACTTTGTACTTGCTGACGAGATAAACCGCTCGCCAGCAAAGGTGCAGTCGGCACTGCTTGAGGCTATGCAGGAGCGTCAGGTTACAATTGGCGATAAGACCTACCGCCTTCCAGAGCCGTTCCTTGTGCTTGCAACCCAAAACCCACTTGAGCAGGAGGGTACTTATCCTCTGCCAGAGGCGCAGGTTGACCGTTTTATGCTCAAGGTTAAGATTTCATACCCTAAGAAGTCTGAGGAGCGCGAGATTGTTCGCATGAATCTCTCAGGCGCGGGTATGCCACAGCCAAATAAGATTATCACCCCAGAGGATATTGTCAAGGCGCGCCGAGTTGTTGAGGATGTCTATATGGACGAGAAGATAGAGAAGTATATCGTCGATATAATCTTTGCCACCCGTGAGCCAAAGGAGTACAACCTTGAGAAGTTGCAGTCACTTATCGCCTACGGAGGCTCTCCTCGTGCCAGCATATCTCTCGCCAAGGCGGCTCGTGCTTACGCCTTTATCCGCCGCAGGGGTTATGTAATTCCAGAGGATGTGCGTGCTGTCTGCCACGATGTTTTGCGCCACCGTATTGGTCTTACATACGAGGCAGAGGCTGAGAATATTACAGCCGAAGAGATTATTACCGAGATTCTCAATAATGTCATAGTACCATAATGGCTCAGAGCGAAAGCGATATTCTGAAAAAGGTCCGTAAAATCGAAATCAAGACCAGAGGACTCTCTAATGAGATTTTCGCAGGAAAGTATCATACGGCGTTCAAGGGGCGCGGTATGTCTTTTTCTGAGGTTAGAGAGTACAGAATCGGAGATGATGTGAGGGATATTGAGTGGAATGTTACAGCCCGCTCAAGAAAACCGCACATCAAAATCTACGAGGAGGAGCGCGAACTGACTGTAATGATAGTTGTTGATGTCAGCGGCTCAGGTACCTTTGGCTCTACAGAGCAGACAAAGCAGGATATAATCACTGAGATTGCCGCTGTGCTTGCCTTCTCGGCTGCGCAGACTGGCGATAAGGTGGGCTGCATATTCTTCTCTGATAAGGTGGAGAAGTTTATCCCACCAAAGAAGGGTAAGAGCCATATTCTGATGATTATCCGCTCGCTTATTGAGTTTAGACCACAATCCAGCAGCACTGCGCTCTCTGAGGCGGTCAGATACCTTACAAATGTAAACAAGAAGCGTTGCACAGCCTTTATCCTCTCCGATTTTATCAATCCAAAGAGCGATAACGCAGCTTTGGAGGATGCGCTCAAGATTGCAACCTCTCGTCATGATCTTGTAGGTATCAGAGTCTCGGACCCACGAGACAAGATTCTACCCGATGTAGGTATTATTGAGATGAAAGATGCCGAGAGTGGGGAGAAGGTGTGGGTTGATAGCTCGTCGGCAGCTGTGCGCGAATACTTTGCCCAGAGGTGGATAGAGCGTGAAGAGCATACCGAGCAGTTGCTTAAGCACAACCGCATAGATATTGCCCAGGTTACAACCGATGCAGACTATGTTACCGAACTTATTAAACTCTTCAAAAAGAGATGATGCGAAATTTGAGATATAGACTTTTTATAATACTCTCTTTACTGTCATTTGCTGCCTTCGCTCAGAGCGTAGCCCCCAAGGTTACAGCCACTGTTGAGCCAGACAGTGTTATGATTGGCGACCGCTTTACCCTCACTATAGATGTTGAGAAAGACCTTGTTCAGAGCCTCTTCTTCCCATCTTTTCAGAGTGAGAATTTAGAGGCAGAGAAGGGTGCGCCATCTTTGGAGTGTATTGTTGACCACGCCATTGATACCTTAAAGCGCGACGGTAGAAAGCTGCTGCTCAGAAAACGATACACCCTTGCAGCCTTTGACGAGGGAATCTACAACTTAGGTCGCCCAAGCGTGCTTTATGCCGACAAAAATATTGTCGATACGCTCTATGGCACAAGAGATTCGCTTACAATTGTTGTAAAGACCTTCAAGATAGACTCAACCTCTGTTTTGTGCGACCTAAAGCCGCAGAAGAGTATGCCTTTCCGTTTTGGGGAGATTTCGGGCTATCTGTCAGTGGCTCTGCTTGTGCTTGCTTTGGCAGTTGTTGCTATATGGCTTTTAGCACGCCACCTTGCAAAGCGTGGCAAGAGCCTTACAGACCTATTCAAGCCTGAGCCACCACTGCCACCACACATTGTGGCAATTGCCGCTTTAGAGGAGCTACAGAATCAGAAATTGTGGCAGAATAATAAGCACAAAGAGTATTACTCTGCACTCAGTGACATCCTCAGAACATACCTTGACGGCAGATTTGGCGTGGGTGCTATGGAGATGACCACAGACGAGATTATAGATGCTGTAGCCGATATTGAGCTGCCACAGAAGAGCGCGATGGACCTTGTCAGTGTACTTAGAGATGCAGACCTTGTTAAGTTTGCCAAGGCTATGCCAGAGGCTTCGGAGAACGAGTCGGCATACAGCAAAGTCTATTACTTTGTTGAGGAGACAAAGCCTGTTGAGATAAGTGAAACCGAAAAAAGTGAGGAGGAGTAGCTATGAGAGTAAGGATTTTTGTCATTGTAACACTTGTCGCCTCTCTATTTGCCTTTGATGCAGTTGCGCAGAAGATGCCAGAGCGCAGACTTGTCCGTAAGGGTAACCGCCAATATGAGCGTGGGGACTACGACACAAGTATAGACAACTACTCAAAGGCTCTGCAACACGACCCTAAGAGTTTTGAGGCTAAGTTTAATCTTGCCAATGCTCAAGTGCGTAAAGAGTTGATAGACAAGGCAGAGCAGAGTCTGCGCAAACTTGCTCAGGACTCTACCCGCACAGAGGTTGAGCGTGGCGAGATTGCCTACAATTTAGGCAACACCCTCTTTATGCAGCAGCGTTTAGAAGAGGCTCTTGGCTGCTACCGCGATGCTATGCGTTTTAATCCAGCTGATACGGCTGCTAAGTTCAACTATGCCCTGACAAAGGAGCTGCTAAAGCAGCAACAGGATAATAAGCAGGACCAAAACCAGCAGCAAGACCAGAATCAAAATCAGCAGAATCAAAACCAAAATCAGCAGCAGCAAGAGGATAAAAACGAGAAAGAGGATAAACAGAATAACCAAAATCAAGACCAAAACCAGCCACAAGAGCAGATTTCTGACCGCGAGAAGCAGGCTATGCTTGATGCTATTCAGGCTCAGGAGGATAAGACCCAAGAGAAGCTCAAAGAGAAGAACGGGGTAATTATCCGCGGTGGTAAGAATTGGTAAAAAAAAGGAGTACAATGGAGTTTGCATCACCTAAAATATTGTGGTTTTTATTGCTCTTAGTCCCGCTTGTAGCGTCCTATATCTATCGCGCAAGGCAGGGCGGAGCCTCTATTACGGTTTCTACCACAGATAGTGTCAAGAACGCGCCCAAGACTGTTCGCTACTATCTGAGACACATACCTTTTGTGTTGCGCTGTGCAGCCTTGTCGCTTATAGTTGTAGCTATCGCGCGCCCGCAGAGTGCAGAGCACTACACCAATACCACAACCGAGGGTATAGATATTGTGCTTGCAGTCGATGTCTCGACCTCTATGCTTGCCAGAGACTTCCTTCCAGACCGACTCAATGTAGCCAAAGAGGTTGCAGCTGAGTTTATCTCAGACCGTACAGGCGACAGAATAGGTCTTGTGGTCTTTGCTGGCGAGGCTTATACTCAGTCGCCACTGACAACCGACCAGAGTTCGCTACAGACAATGCTCGGCAGGGTGCGTAGCGGAGTGATTGACGACGGAACGGCAATAGGTAACGGACTTGCAACATCTATCAACCGCCTCAGAGAGAGCGATGCAAAGAGCAAGGTTGTTATCCTGCTTACCGACGGAGTGAATAACCGCGGCGAGATTTCGCCCCTTACCGCAGCCCAAATCGCAAAGGAGATGGGTATAAAGGTATATACTATAGGTATAGGACGAAGAGGCACTGCTCCATACCCTGTCTTTGACGATAGGGGCAGAGAGGTCAATGTTGTCAATATGAAGGTTGAAATTGATGAGAAGATTCTGCGCGATATTGCAACCTCTACAGGTGGCGAGTATTTCCGTGCTACAGATAAGCAGAGCCTTCAGGCAATCTACGACCAGATAAACACCCTTGAGAAGAGTACCGTAGAGATTAGCGAGCGCACAACACTCCACGAGGAGTACCTTGTCTTTGTTCTCTGGGCATTAGTTGCTTTGGTGCTTGAATTTATTGTTAACCGTGTAATACTGAGGAGGATACCATAATGTTTCAATTTGCAAACCCAAATATGCTTTGGTTGCTGCTCTTAGCAGTGGCAATGGTTGTTGCGCTGGGAGCAATATCGGCTCTTCGTCGCCGCAATATAGCCCGTTTTGGTAATCCAGCAGTGCTTAAAGCCCTTATGCCCGATGTATCATCGTGGCGCGTGACGGCAAAGAGCGTACTCTTTATTGTAGCCTTTGTGGCGGTGGTTTTTGCTGCTGCACGCCCTCAGTTTGGCTCTAAACTACAGGAGCAGAGCAGCCAGGGTATAGAGATGATGATTGTTGTCGATGTCTCAAACTCAATGCTTGCCGAGGATTTTGCCCCTAACCGCCTTGACCGCACCAGATATGCCATAGATAAACTCTTCTCCTCACTTGAGCAGGATAGGGTAGGTCTTGTAGTCTTTGCGGGCGAGGCAAAGGTGCAGTTGCCTATTACAACAGACTATCGTATGGCTCGCAGCTTTGCAAAGCGCATATCTCCATCTTTGGTCTCTGTGCAGGGTACTGAGATTGGCGAGGCAATAGCCCTCACATCGCTCTCCTACTCGAAAAATAGGGATGCAGGGCATGTTATGATACTTATCACAGATGGCGAGACACACGACTCCACAGCCCTTGATGCTGCTAAGCGTGCTGCCGAGCAGGGTGTTAGAATCTATGCCATCGGTATCGGAACACCAGAGGGCGCACCTGTAAAGCTCGATGGCGAGTTTATCAAGGACGAGAACGACGAGATGGTTGTCAGCCGCCTTAATGAGGAGCTGCTGCAACAGATTACCACCGCAACGGGTGGTGGATATATCCGCGCTACAAATGCTGCCTTTGGTCTTGACGAAATTGTGACAGAGATTAACAAAATTGAGAAGGGAGAGCTTTCAACACTCCGCTTTGAGGAGTATAACGAGCAGTTCCAGTGGATTTTGGCTATCGCTGCGGTGCTACTCTTTGTTGAGGCACTGCTGCTCTCGCGCAAAAACCCACGCCTGAAGAGATTTAATATTTTCCGCGAATAGACTACCTAACCAAACTATTGTACTGTACGATGAAGAGATTTTTAGTTGTCATCATTGCACTCTGCACCCTCTCTGTAGCCTCGGCACAGAGTATGCGTGAACAGATTGCTGCAAACCCTGATATGGCTGCTGGCATCTATACAGCCTATCCTGTCACAGAGCAGGTTGCCACCCCTGCACCAAAGGGTTACAAACCCTTCTATATCTCCCACTACGGTCGCCATGGCTCTCGCTATCAGACCACAGAGGAGAAGTACCAGACACCTGCTGCTATGTTAGAGCAGGCTGAAAAGGATGGCAAACTGACAGCTCTTGGTAGCGATGTGCTGCTCCGAGTAAAGATTTTGGCAGACGATGCACTGCTGCGTGCAGGCGACCTCTCTTCGCGTGGCGAGAGGGAGCATAAGGGCATTGCTGAGCGTATGATGACAGTCTATCCAGAGGTCTTTTCGGGTAAAAATGGCAACCATATCAGCTGCTTCTCTACCCAGTCGCCTCGTTGCATAATGAGTATGGCAGCCTTTACTGAGCGACTCAAAGAGATAAATCCAAAGCTCGATATATCTCGTCAGGCAAGTGTGCGCCACTTCCACTTTACCCGCCCAGATAAGGGTCTGAATACAATCTACAAAGAGGCACGCGAGGTTGCCAGAGAGTACCAGAAGCAGAATACAGATGATAAAGCCTTTATCCTCCGCCTCTTCAATGACTACGACTATGCGGCAGAGCTGATTCGTAAGACCTATAAGAGCAACACTACCTACGCCTTTATGGGGAATATGCACGACCTGGCAATGATTATCCAGAACTACGACCATATTGACCTGTCGTTGCACGACATCTTTACCGACGACGAGAGATACAATATGTGGAGTCTGTTTAATGTTCGCAGATACCTTACCTACGGACCATCTATCGACTACGGGGATGTTCGCATTGCCGACGGAAAACCTCTTCTGCGCGACATTATAGAGCGTGCTGACGATGTTATTTCGGGCAAAACTGTTGGCGAAATTGCCACCCTGCGCTTTGGTCACGACTCCTATATCATCCCACTGCTTGCTCTGATGCATGTTGAGGGGTGCGATGGGCGTATCTCCTTTGCAGAGATTGAAAAACTGCCAGAGGTGTGGTGTGATAGCAAGATAACCTCCATGTCAGTAAATGTTCAATTTGTATTTTTCCGCAATAAAAAGGGCGAAACTCTTGTAAAACTGCTCCACAGCGAGCGAGAAGTGAGGATTCCGCTTCATACAGACTGCTTCCCGTTCTATAAGTGGGAGGATTTTAAGGGCTACTGCCAGCAGCTCTATAAAGAGTAGTATTTTGTTTTGTAGCCGTCCCAATTTTGAATTGTGGATTGCTGTGCGTATCTTTGCAGACTATGAAGTTTACTTTACAGCATACAGACTCTCAGAGTAAGGCGCGTGCCGGAGAGATTGTAACCGACCACGGTACAATTCAGACCCCTATTTTCATGCCCGTAGGCACTGCCGCGGCTATGAAAGGTATATTCCACAGAGACCTTGAGTGTGAGGCTAAGGCGCAGATTATCCTTGCCAACACCTACCACCTCTACCTGCGTCCAGGTATGAAAATCCTTGAGGAGGCAGGCGGTGTACATCGTTTCTCTACTTGGGATAAGCCTATGCTTACAGATAGCGGTGGCTTTCAGGTCTTTTCACTCGCTGCGTGCCGAAAGCTCAAGGAGGAGGGGTGCCATTTTCAGTCTCACATAGACGGCTCCCGCCACCTCTTTACTCCAGAGAGTGTGATTGATACCGAGCGCACCATTGGCGCAGATATTATGATGGCTTTTGACGAGTGTCCTCCAGGGGATGCTCCAAAGGAGTATGCCGCAAAGTCACTTGCCCTTACAGAGCGTTGGCTTGACCGCTGTTTCAACCAGTATCATAAGACAGCACCTAAGTATGGTCATTATCAGTCGCTCTTCCCAATTGTGCAGGGCTGCGGTTATGCAGATTTAAGAGCCAAGGCGGCAGAAAATGTGTTGCAGTATAATGCCGACGGCTACGCTATTGGCGGTCTTGCTGTGGGCGAGCCTACGGAGGTTATGTACTCGATGATTGAGGTTGTAAACGCTGTGCTGCCGACTGATAAACCGCGCTACCTTATGGGCGTAGGTACTCCGATAAATATCCTTGAGGGTATTGCTCGTGGTGTGGATATGTTTGACTGTGTAATGCCTACCCGCAACGGTAGAAACGGTCAACTATTTACAAGTGAGGGCGTTATAAATATCAGAAACAAGAAGTGGGAGAACGACCTTTCGCCAATAGATGCTGCGGGTACAACCTTTGTTGATAGGCAGTATTCTAAGGCATACCTGCACCACCTTGTTGTCTGTGGCGAGATGCTTGCAGCGCAGATAGCCTCACTGCATAATATCGGTTTCTATCTGTGGCTTGTAGGCGAGGCTCGCAAGCATATTATTGCTGGAGACTTTACGGCTTGGAAGCAGATTATGGTTGAAAAGCTCTCTCGCAGATTGTAAAAACAAAACTCTTCAGACTATGGCAATGCTACCTGAATATAACAAACGACCAAGTTGGTTTCCAGGGTTTAAGACTCTGGATAGGTATATTTTGGGCAAGTTTGTGGGTACATACCTCTTTGCAATTGCGATGATTATCGTGGTTGTGGTGGTCTTTGACTATGTAGAGAAGATTGACGACTTTACGCAGATGCACGCACCTCTCTCTGCCATTATTTTCGACTACTACTTTAAGTTTGTACCCTTCTTTATAAACCAATTCTCGGCTCTGTTTACATTTATTGCCGTGATATTCTTTACCTCTAAGCTCGCCTACCAGACAGAGATTGTGGCGATGCTTTCGGGTGGTATGTCCTTTAAGCGTCTTATGTGGCCCTATTTTTTGGGTGCTACATTTATCACAGCACTCTCGCTTGTTATGAGTCTGTGGCTCATACCACTCACTCAGCAGGATTGTGTAGCCTTTGAACAGAAGTATATCGCCCGCAGGGCACGAGAGCAGTACGACCGCCACATATACCGTCAGGTTGAGCCTGGAACTTTTGCCTATATCCGCGGCTTTAGCAAACACAGCTCTGTGGCATCGTTCTTTACCCTTGAGAAGTACAAGGGTAGCACCATGGTTGGCACTCTTGAGGCTTCAGATGTGAGGTTTGACCCTCAGAGCAAGCACTGGACAGCACAGAAGTATGTCGAGCGCAGGTTTGATACTGAGGGCAATGAGACCTTTACCCAAAAGCGCAACTTAGATACGGTTATCAACCTTGATGTTGTCGAGCTGGGTCGCCTTAATGAGCTGCTCAAGACTATGACCATCGTAGAGCTTAATAACTTTTTGGAGCAGCAGAGAGAGAAGGGCTCAGACTCGCTCAGACAGATTGAGGTAGAGCATCATGCCCGCTACTCCTACCCATTTGGTACATTTATTTTGACCCTTATTGGAGTGTCGCTCTCCTCGCGTAAGGTAAGAGGCGGAACGGGTCTGCATATCGGAATAGGTATTGCCCTCTGCTTCTCATATATTATGCTTACCAGAGTCTTTGAGGAGTTTGCAAAGGGTGGTACAATGCCTACGCTGCTTGCTGTGTGGCTGCCAAATATCATCTTCCTTATTGTCGGAATATACCTCTATCGCAAAGCCCCTAAATAGCAATGAAGAGTATAGAAAGCATAGTTTCAAAGCTGCGCCATGCAGAGCGGATAACCGCAGAGGAGGCACTGCTACTCTGGCAGAAGGCTCCGCTGTGGCAGCTCTCAGAGTTGGCTACTGCTGCAAAGCGCAGGGTTAGTGGGGAGAAGGTATATTACAACCGTAACTTCCACCTTGAGCCTACAAATATATGCCTCTTTGAGTGCAGTTTCTGCTCATATCGCCGTAAGGCTGGGCAAGAGGGGGCTTGGGACCACTCTTTAGAGGAGATACTCTCAACAGTGCGTTCTCGCAAAGAGAGCGGTGCGACAGAGATTCATATTGTTGGTGGTGTAAATCCAAAATACGACCTCTACTACTATGCCGATATAATAAGGGCTATAAAGCAGATTATGCCCTCTGTGGCAGTCAAGGCATTTACAGCCGTAGAGCTTAATTGGATGATTTCCAGGGCAGGACTCTCGCTTACAGAGGGTCTAAAGCTGCTCAAAGAGGCGGGCATGGAGTCTATCCCAGGTGGTGGGGCAGAGATTTTTGCACCACATATCCGCTCGCAGATTTGCCCTCAGAAGTGTAGTGCCGAGGAGTGGCTTGCTCTCCATAGAGTGGCGCATGGTCTGGGTATAGATTCTAATGCAACAATGCTCTATGGGCATATAGAGAGTATTGAGGATAGAATTGACCACCTTATGCGATTAAGGGAACTGCAAGATGCTACGGGCGGCTTTAACGCCTTTATCCCGCTTAAGTTTCGTGCTGCAAATAACTCACTCTCGCACTTAGGCGAGACAAGTGTTACAGACGATTTAAGAACGCTTGCCCTCAGCCGTCTTGTGCTTGATAATGTGCCGCACATAAAGGCTTATTGGGTTATGTATGGCAAGACTACCGCAGAGCTTGCCCTTGCATTTGGTGCAGATGATATTGACGGAACAATAGAGGATTCAACAAAGATTTACTCCATGGCAGGTGCTGCTGACACTCGCCCTACAATGAGTGTAGAGGATATTAAAAAGATTTGCATATCGGCAGGTTTTACAGCCGTGGAGCGTGATACTCACTATAACGAGGTAAATTATGGCAAAGAAAAAGAGTAACGAGGGCTTTCTCTCTCGCCTACGCAGTAAGCCAGTGCTGTGGAACGCAGTGCTTATTGCAGTGATGTTTATAATACTTATCGTGGTTAGCTATGTAGGTCTTGGCATAACTACTCGCCACGGCATGCACCTTACAGTGCCCGATTTTACAGCTCTCTCGCTCAAAGATGCAGAGTATTTTGCTAAGCAGAAGGGGCTTAAGATTGTGGTCAATGACTCGCTCTATGTCCCTGCATATCCAGGCGGCATGGTGCTTGACCAGCTGCCAAAGGGGGGTGTGACGGTCAAGGGCGGTCGTAAGATATACCTTACAATCAACTCCTTTGCGCAGAAAAAGCTGCCACTGCCCTATGTTGCAGGTCGCTCACTGCGCCAGGCAAAAAATATGCTTGAGAGTGCAGGTTTTGAGATTGAGAGCCTTGAGTATGTTGAGGATATTGCAACCAACTATGTCCTTGAGCAGTATTTGGGTGAGACTATGGTAACCCCAGAGAGCGAAATCAAGGTTGAGAAGGGTACAGGCGTTACACTTAAGGTGGGTTTGTCGGACAGTCAGACCACTACAACCGTTCCTCGCCTTATCGGTCGCGCACTCTTTGATGCAAAGGGCAGACTCTGGGAGCAGGGTCTAAATATTGGCAAGATAACCTACGACGAGGGTATCAACCTGCTTAACCAAAACGATGCAAGGGTTGTCCGCCAGAGCGTTTTGCAGGGTACAGTTCGCTCTTTGGGAGACAAAGTTTCACTGCATCTGACCCTTGACCGCGAGGCTGTTGCTAAGGCGGCAGAGGAGGCTGATAGAGCAGCTGAGGAGATACTTGCACAGCGCAACCTTGCCGATTCGCTTGCAGCCGTTGCCGCTGCCGACTCGCTAAGGATGTTAGAGAGCGTCGAGCCACAGACTACAAGTGATGATGAATTTTTCTACTAATGGCAGAGTTAGAGTATATAGATGATATTGAGGCGGATGACGAGGAGATAATTGCCCCCTCGCCGCGCAAGTTTCTGACAGACGAGCAGCCCGACGAAAATGGGCTGTACGAGCATTTCTCTATTGTCGTTGACAAGGGTCAGTCGATGATGCGACTTGATAAGTATCTTGCCACCCATATTGAGAACTGCTCGCGTAACCGTATCCAGAATGCGGTTGACTCTGGCGGTGTGTTTGTCAATGACCGCCCGCAGAAGGCATCCTACAAAATCAAACCTTTTGACAGGATTGTCCTTAAGATGGAGTACCCAAAATACAACTGCCTACTCACTCCGCAGGATATTCCGATAGATATTATCTATGAGGATGACGATGTTATTGTTGTCAACAAAGAGGCGGGCATGTGTGTCCATCCTGGTCACGGAAACTACGATAGCACACTTGTAAACGCGCTTACCTTCCACCTAAAGGATAATCCTATGTTTCAGGAGGGTAACGAGCGTGCTGGTCTTGTGCATAGGATTGACAAGAACACCTCTGGCATACTTGTCGTGGGCAAAAACGAGCAAGCCTGCAACCACCTTGCAAAGCAGTTTTTCCACCACACAACCTCGCGCAGATATATCGCCCTTGTGTGGGGTAACTTTGAGCAGGATGAGGGCACTATTACGGGCAATATAGGTCGCAATCCCAGAAACCGCCATCAGATGTATGTCTTTGCCGATGGCTCTGAGGGCAAACACGCTGTAACCCACTATAAGGTGCTGCGCCGCTATGGCTATGTGACCCTTGTAGAGTGCCGATTGGAGACAGGTAGAACACATCAGATTCGTGTACACATGCAGTATATAGGTCATCCGCTCTTTAACGACGAGAGGTATGGCGGCGATAAGATTCTCAAGGGCACAACCTTCTCGAAGTACAAACAGTTTATCGAAAATTGCTTCGATATTATGCCTCGCCACGCGCTCCACGCGCGCCTACTCGGCTTTGTACACCCAACTACAGGCGAGGAGATGATTTTTGAGTCTCAAACTCCAGCCGATTTTCAGGCTGTTATTGACCGCTGGGAGACCTATGTAAAGGCTGCCGATTTATATAACGAGTAGCGTATGGGATTTTTGCCAACAACAGTAAAAGAGCTAAAGGCTTTAGGGTGGGACTATGTAGATATAGTCCTCTTTACAGGCGATGCCTATATCGACCATCCATCCTTTGGCGCAGCTGTTGTCAGCCGACTCTTCGAGGCTGAAGGTCTGCGTGTAGCTGTTGTTCCGCAGCCCAATTGGAGGGACGATTTGCGCGATTTCAAGAAATTCGGTGCGCCAAGGCTCTGCTTCTGTGTCAGTGCGGGGGCTATGGACTCTATGGTCAACCACTACACCGCAAATATCCGCCTGCGTAGCAATGATGCCTACACAGCAGGTGGTGCGGCAGGCTTCCGCCCAGATTATACGGTTACAACCTATACCAAATGCCTTAAAAAGCTCTTCCCTCAGACACCTGTGCTTATAGGCGGTATTGAGGCATCACTACGCCGACTGACCCACTATGACTATTGGCAGAATCGCCTTATGCCATCAATTCTGATTGATAGCGGAGCCGATTTTCTGCTCTACGGCATGGGCGAGCGTACTGTGCGCGAGGTGGCACGCGCTATGCAGAACGGCTACAATGCAAACAAACTAAAAACAATCCGCCAAGTGGGCTTTGTGGCGGATAGAGACTATATTGAAAAACTTGACCCTCAGAAGGTTATACATCTCAACTCCTTTGAGCATTGCTGTAAGGATAAGCGCGCCTTTGGTAGCAATTTTGTAGTTGAGGAGACCGAGAGCAACCTGCTTAATGCCGAGAAAATACTTGTTGAGAAGACGGGCGAAAAGTATGTTGTCATCAATCCGATGAACTCAACTCTGACCACCGAGGAGATTGATTTCGCCTTCGATTTGCCATATATGCGCGCGCCGCATCCGCGCTATGCCTCTCGTGGCGAGATTCCTGCATGGGCAATGATTCGCAACTCGATAAATATCCACCGTGGTTGCTTCGGAGGCTGCTCTTTCTGCACCATTTCAGCACATCAGGGCAAATTTATCTCCTCTCGCAGTGAGGTTTCTATTATGCGCGAGGTCGAAAGACTTGTCGCCTCTCCAGATTTCCACGGCACAATATCCGATATCGGCGGACCGTCAGCAAATATGTACCGCCTTGCAGGTCGTGATAAGAGATTGTGTGGCAAGTGCCGCCGTCCGTCATGCCTTCACCCAAAGCCGTGCCCAAATCTCAACCGCGACCATAAGCCACTGATTGAGCTGTACCGCAAAATACGCAATACCAAGGGCGTAAAGCACGCCTATATCGGTAGTGGCATCCGTTACGACCTCTTTGAGGATAATAACTACCTGCGTGAGGTTATCCTCCACCACACCTCTGGCAGGCTTAAAGTCGCACCAGAGCATACCGAGGAGGGCGTACTTAAACTTATGCGCAAGCCATCTTTTACACTTTTTGAGGCTCTCAACCGCGACTTTAACAAGATTTGCCGCGAGAATAACCTAAGGTATCAACTTATACCTTACTTTATCTCCTCGCACCCAGGCTGCCACCATAAAGATATGCTCGCCCTCTCACATAAGGTTTTAGGAAAACTCCACTTTACCTTAGAGCAGGTTCAGGACCTAACCCCAACCCCCATGACCCTCTCATCCGTTATGTTCTACACAGGCGAGAATCCATATACAGGCGAAAAGGTCTATGTCGCTCGCTCGCAGGAGGATAAACGCCGGCAGAAACAATGCTTCTTTAATTTGTCGTGATAGCGGCACATTTCCTGCCGCTAACAAAAAGGACCCGCAAAGGGAAATACATTTAAGTATGTCCCTTCGCGGGTATTTTTGCCGAGCGTGGTAAATGCACCACTCTGACGACAAATTATGGGAGGTGCTTTGATTTTGGCGCACGCGGTTGGATAGCAGAAAATAACAGTGAATAGCAGCGGGCTACGCCCTTAATGACATAGAATAACAGCGCGCTTTTTTTTGTAGGGAATTTAAGGAGTTTTTAAGGAGGTTAGTGAGGTTAAGGAGTCATTATAAAGTTCAAGGGGCTCGATGCCCCGAAGAACTTTTTTGTTCCGCTCCCTAAATTCTCTAAAATTCCCTATTCTCCCTAAACACCCTTCTGCGAAGCAGAGAGATAGCGTAGGCTCGATGCCTGCGCTATCTTTTTGTGTTTCCTTTACTGACTAACAGTCCAAAAAGAGCCGTTCTCCTCTGCTCCCTGCTTGCACCTCGGAGCGTAGCGACAAAGTCCCCCTCACAGGAGGGGGATTTAGGGGGTGGGTAACACACTTCTTCTTTTTTTGTAGGCAATGTCCGTTCTCGGCTCTTTGGGTCATCGCAGATGACGGCACAAACAAAAAGGTCGCCTGCAAATTTATTTGCATAAGGCAGACCTTTTTGTTTGTGCTATCCGCTGTGCGGCAAAGAGCCGTTACAGCTTATCGCTTGCGCCTACTTTGTTTGGCGATTTTTAGCATTGCGCGGATTTGCGGCTCAGGCAGAGAGAGCTGTTCTGAGATTTGCTTAAGAGAGAGGTCGGGGTGGCTATTTGCAAATGCGGCGACGGAGCAGATGGTTTGATATTCAAAGTAGTAGAACTCACGCGCCGAGCGACTCTCTTCAAACTCAGGCTTAAAGGTATAGCTGACAATGGCTATAGGAATATCATCCTGACGGGTAATTTTCAAGTTGTCAATAGTCGCTATACGGCTATCTGAGTTGATAATATCTGCTGCGAAATTACCCGACTCTAAATACTCAATAGTGCTACTATCAACAGCTTTAGGGTCGTATTTTGGAGACTTCTCTTTTGTTGCTACAACAAAAACGGCGAGTAATATTGCAAGGCAAATAGCCAAGGTCAATACTACCCACCGTAGAGTATTTTTCCGTGGTGTCATCAGATAATTATTTGTGAGACTGTGCAATAAGCTCGCCAAGGACCTCTATGCTGTCACAGATAAGGTGTGGCTGCTTAGGTGCTGCATCGGCAACCTCAAGAGTGGTCTCGCCAGAGAGAACAAGCACACCAAAAGCACCAGCATTGTGAGCCATCTCAATATCTGTATAGATGCGGTCGCCAACCATTGCAACCTCGTCAGCCTGGTAGCCGTAGCGATTTAAGATGCCTGAGAGCATATTTGGGTCTGGCTTGCCCAGAGTAATATCTGGGGTGCGACCTGTCGCGTGGGTCAGACATGCACATATTGAGCCGCAGTCAACAAGCACTGTAGGCTGGTCGGTAGGGCATACCCTGTCTGGGTTTGTGGCGATATATGGCACACCCTGAGAAATCCACCACGCAGCACGACACAAACGGTCGTATGCAAGGGTCTTGTCAAAGGCAACCACAAGCACATCTGGGCGGTCTGAGGCGTCATCTGCTGTGCTCTCAAAACCAGCCTTCTCAAACTCGGTAATCATAGATGGAGTACCGAGCATAAAGAGACGCTTTGCCTCTGGATAGTGGGTCTTGATGTAGTCCACAGTGGCAAGGGCGGTGGTGTACATCTCCTCCTCTGTTGCGTTAACACCAAGGCGACAGAGCTTTGCAAGATAGTCGGCAATGCTTGATGAAGGGTTGTTTGTGAGGAACGAGTAACGCAATCCCATCTCCTTAACACCCGCCAAAAATGGCTTTGTGTATGGGAAAAGTGTAGCTCCCATATAGATTGTGCCATCCATATCAAGTGCTACATGTCTAAGTTTGCGGAGCTTTGCCATCAACTCTTCGTGCGAGTAGATTGAACGGTAACGATTAAACTGTGCCATAGTAGTTATTAGGTATGTTTTTCTTTACTTTTTGTCAAATTTTCTGTAAAAATATAGATTTTTTCTCGAAAAAGCAAACAAAAGCAAAATATTACCCAATTTTAACCGCTACAGAGCCGCAGCTTCTTGGAAAGTAGAGCGCGAAATGATAGACAGTGCATAATAACCTAAGCGCAACAAAAAAGTTCTTCGGGAATTGAATCCACGAAGAACTTTCGTTTTTAGCATGCAACCTCTAAAGGCGCGCCAAAATTAGATAGAGATGTCCAGAATCTCAAACTTCAACACCCCTGCAGGCACTGTAACCTCAACAATTTCGCCCTTTTTCTTACCCAGGAGGGCTTTTGCTATTGGGGTGCCAATTGCCAGCTTACCCTCGCGCAGATTTGCCTCATGCTCTGCTACGATGGTATAGACAACCTGTTTGTTGTTATTGTGGTTGAGCAGGGTAACCTTGCTTAGGATTTGTACCTTGCTTCTGTCAATCTTTGTCTCATCAATGATGCGAGCATTAGCAAGTGTAGCTTCCATCTGCGCTATGCGCATCTCAAGCATACCCTGTGCCTCGCGGGCAGCATCATACTCTGCGTTCTCAGACAAATCGCCCTTATCACGAGCCTCAGCAATAGCTGCCGATGCAGCAGGACGCTCAACAGAACGCATGTGGTCGAGTTCGTCCTTGAGTTTCTTGTAACCCTCTGCTGTCAAGTAAATTAGTTCTTTAGCCATAGTATAAAGTGTGTTTATTGACAAAATAAAAAATAAGAATTTCAACCGCCAGATTGAAACCCCATAACTTCTTCTATTACCCTGCAAAGGTAAGTCAAATATTTCAAAGTTCAAAATTATTTGAGAGTTAGAAACAAAGAGCACTCAGTAAATTTAGAGGTTATTAGCTATTAGAGAATTAGTGTGGCGCGCAAAAGTTCTTCGTGTGCTCGATGCCCCGAAGAACTTTTCTGTACCGTTCCCTATTCTGAATTTTTAGTTGTGCGGTAGTGGGTTGTGGATTACAGCAGCTCTTCGGTGGAGGAGGTGGTGAATTTGGAGGCGAAGAGGCGGGCGGCGTAGCTTTCGGGGATGAAGATTTTTTGGATATCCATAGCCTCAAGGATGCTCTTATGGGTGGTGTCAAGGGCGCGGGCGTAGATGCTCTCTACTTTGAGTTGTTTAAGGGCGGCTACAACTCTGAGTGAGTGCTCCATGCTTTGACCTATAGCTACAACGGCGCAGTCTATATCTGCCAGAGGCAGTGAGCGCAGGGCGAGGCTATCTGTGGCATCCATAATGTAGCAGAAAGCCAGGCGGTCTTTTATCTGCTCCACGCTGCGGCTGCTGCTATCCACGCCGATTACTTCGTGTCCGTTATCTGTAAGCGTCTGGGCAAGGGTTTTGCCAAAATTTCCAAGACCTATTACTAAGAACTTCATAGTTTAACAGTATTAGTTTATTATTACATTTTCCTCTGGTAGTCTATAGTGGTTATTCTCCTTTACTGAGAAGATGCTCATCATAACTGTTATAAGTCCTACACGACCGACAAACATCATTGCAGAGAGTATGATTTTGCTTGCATGGCTCAACTCTGCCGTAATTCCGAGAGATGCACCTGCGGTACTAAGAGCCGATACGGTCTCAAAGAATAGTGCAAAGGGGTCAATTCCAGGCTCAAGTACCATCAGGGTTATAAAGCAGCCCATTATAACCATCACCGAGCCAAAAATTGTTGCGTAAGCCCTGCGGACAGAGTTCTCTGTTATCTCGCGGTTGAACATCACAACACGCCGTTGACCCCTTACAACCGACATAAAGGAGGCAAAAGCGACAGTGAGTGTATTGACCTTTATTCCGCCCGCGGTTGACTGTGAGGCTCCACCTATCCACATCAGTAGGGCATAGAGTATAAGTGTGAGTAGGGAGAAATTGGCAAACCCTACGCTGTTAAAACCTGCCGTTCTGGGGGATACGGCGTTGAATAGCGAGTGGGTGAGCTTGCCCGCTGTATTCATCTGCGAAAAGGCTCCGTTCCACTCTGTCAGTGCCATGGCAAGTGTGCCTAAAACAAGCAGTACAAGGGTAGTTATAAGTGCTATCTTGGTATTCAGCCTTGCTAAGTGGGTATATCGTGCAGGCTGTTTTCCCTTGTTGAAAATCTTTGCCGCGGCATACTTGATATAGTATGATATTGCGTTGCGGAAGTTGACAAGCACCGGAAAACCGATACCTCCGAGGAATATCAGAGCCGAGATTATAAGGTAGAAGCTGTTGTGTCCTATCACAAGTACAGGATTTGCTAAATTCCCACTTAGAGTCGAAAAGCCTGCGTTACAAAAAGCCGAAACGGCATGGAAAATAGAGAATAGTATCTCATCATAAGCCCCAAGTCCTATCTGACCATGGATTGATAGCCATATTGCCACTGCACCAATAGCCTCTATGCCTAAGGTAAAGCCGAGGATATAGAGTAGGGTTGACATAAGTGAGGAGATGGTGTCAGACTGCACCATATCTCTGAGTGCAAATTGGTCATAAAGTCCCGTGCCACCCATAAAGAAGAGTGCAAAGAAACTTGTTACAGTCATCACTCCAAGTCCGCCAATCTGAATTAGCAGGGCAATGATAATCATTCCCTCAGTGGAGAAGGTTGTGGCTATATCAACCGTTGAAAGACCTGTTACACACACCGCACTCGTGGAGACAAATAGCGCATCAACAACAGAGAGTTTTACCCCTGCAAGTGTTGAGCGAGGCACCATAAGTAGTATAGTTCCAAAGAAGATGATTATCAAAAATGCAGAGGCAAGTAGCAGTGCAGGGTTGGTCTTGCGGCGGGTAATGCTTACAATGCTACGCGAAATCTCCATAACAGAGAATACGCCCATTGTAGATAGTGTGTAGAGTTTGCTCTCAAAGATATGGTAGTATTTCGCTATCCACGCATAGGTACTACTTGCTGGCAGCAGGTGCGGTAGCACGGCAAGGTAGAGCAGAATACCTAAAATTGCAGTAAATAGAAGATTTTGTCGCCTGATATGGCTCCAGTTAGTAAAGAGTCGCAGGGTAAAGAGCGAGGCGAAAAATATTCTGGTAAAGTGATAGACCCTGTTGATGTAGCCCATCTCTGTACTATCCAGATTAAAGCCGTAGTCTATTATTGCCGTGGCGATAAATAGTGCCGAGACAATAAACGACAACAACTGGACGGCAAAACCAACCCTGTTTTGCCACCTCTGAGGGATATATTTTGAGATTAGTCCCATAGTACAAAGTTAAGACTTTTCCCGCATTATTGCAAAATCCTTGCTGCTATCGCCTGTGCCAAGGTCAAAGTCGATGCCGAAAGTTGAAAAGTCAAGGGTATAGCCTGTATATCTGAAGCCAAATTTCTCGTAGAAATGTGCTGTGCTACTGCTACTTGGGATAAGCATGGCGCAGTCGAAATCAGAGCTGTCTATAACCTCTAAGGCTCTGGTTATCAGCTGCATAGCAAATCCACGACCTCTATACTCCTCGGCTGTGGCAACGGCATAGATATAGGCAATTTTGCGTATTGAGTCACTAAGCGGTACGATATGCAGCATTGAGACTGTCTGCCCCTCTTCGCTCAGGGTAAAAGCACGCTCAGGGCTGTATAAATGCACCATAAACTCCTCAATATCACTCCTTTTGTCGCCAAAGACTCTTTGCCATAGCTCCATAATCTGATGTTCCCTATCGCTTAGAGCAAGGGCACTATATTTGGCAAGTAGTTGCACGGGATGGTAGCTCAGCTTTGCCTTACGCAGCCCAGGGATGCCCATATCCTCCTCGCGGTTGATATATTTGTAGCGCGGTTGCAGAGCCTGTGCTGTAAGGGTGTTTATCATCGCCGCAGCACCCTTTATGGTGGCATCTGCCTTCTCAATATGGATGCAGAAGGTGTCATAACCGACAGCCGAGCCGATAGTAAAGGCTGAGGGCTTAGCGTCGGCGTAGAGAATCCAGCCCTCAATATTTAGAGAGTCAAAGTGGTCAAACATCCGTTGTAGCGCGAGCTGCTCAGGGTCGCTACTATCAATACTCTTGCCCAAGCACCAGCGACTGTTCAGCTCTTTGCAGTGGTCGATATTTGTGGTATTTATAGCCTCAAAACTGTAGCTGTGGGCAGCTTTGAACTGATTTATAAGGTTGCGCTTTGGCTGAAATCGTCGTCCTGGAAGTGTTGCAAGCTCTGAGCAGAGATAGATATAATCCATTGTACTCCGCGCAGAGGCAAAGGCAAATTTTTCGGGGTACAGCTCCTCTAATAGCTCTTTGTGGGCAGAGTCAACTCCATAGAGCCTTAGTGGCTCGCCGTTTAAGGCTGCATCAGCCTCAAGGGCTGTGATAACTGCACCAAAATCCCCATCTCCGATGGGCTGCATATAGGCTGTAGCACCCTCTGTGGTCTTAAAACGGATGCAGAGGTAGTCGTTGTAGAGCGCAATTTGGCTGTGAAAGGTATCCTGCCAAGAGAAGATGTTAGCAAAGCTAAGGTCGCAATTTGCGCAGTTCTGGGCAAAGACAATCCTCTCAAAGAGAGCTTTATCTTGCTCTGTTACAGCATGAAATTGTATCGGGGACGATATAACTCTTTCGCTCTGCGTGTTCATAATACTGCTGAATATATGCCTTAATAAGCTGCTCTATACTGCTGTCGTAGTGGGTGGCAATCAGGTTTTCAGACCTTGCAATATCCTCTATACTATAGACCTCTGTAACTCTGCCGTCAGTGAAGATATGTATATGGCTATCTGTAAAAGCCTTGTATGCTCCGTTGTCAAAGACGATTACAGGCATTGCCTCTGCATTGAAAATATCTCTACCGTATGCAAAATACTCCCTCTCATACCCTAAAAGTCCAAGCAGCGTAGGCATTATATCTATCTGCGAAACAGGTGCCTGGTAGCTGCCACGCAGCGAGTTGTCACCTGCATATAGCAGACCGAGAACATGAAAATCTCCTGGTGAGGTCTTGGTCCTCTCTGCATACTGCTCGCACGACACATGGTCTGCCACAAATGCAAATATTGTGCGAGAAAACCACTCTTTGCTACGGTTTGCCTCAAAAAACTCCCTTATCGCCCCATCAAGATATGCTGCACATGGCTGCATAGGGGTATTACCCTTTGGAAGAGAGGACTTCAGATGTTCAGGCACGACAAATGGGTGGTGTGACGAGATTGTGAATACAGAGGCAAGGAAAGGCTCTGCCATGGTATCTATCTGCTCGCCCATATACTTAAGGAACTTATCGTCCCAGATGCCCCAGTATCCGTCAAAGTCATCTTTGCCATAGACCTTTTCGTAATCCTCCTTGCTCAGACACTTTTCAAAGCCCGCAGAGATTGCGTAGGCATCAAAACCCATAGAGCCACGCTCAGAGCCGCAGAAAAAGGCAGTCGAGTAGCCCTTCTCGCGCAGTAGCTGTGGCAGTGGTCGGCTCTGTCCAAGGGATTGTGGCATAAGTACAAATGGCTCTTCAAGGGATGGTATTGAGCCCCATACGCTCGGCAGTGCCTGTATTGAACGCTTGCCGTTGGCGTACATACGCTTGAAGGTGTAACCGTTCTGCATCAGAGAGTCAAGGAAAGGGGTATATCCCGCCTCGTCGTCACTATATAGGTCAGGACAGAGATACTTAGAGTGTTCGGCAGACATGCTCTCGCAGACAAAAATCACAACATTTTTCGCACTAAACTCCCTATTGCCATCTGGTAAGTGGTAGGGTGTGTAGATTTGGTGTAGCTCGCTTTGCGAGAAGTATTTAGGCACTTCGAGCTTTGAGCTTCCAGCGGTGCGGATAATACAGAAAGGGTTTGAGAGTACAATATTCGCCTTGTTACCATCCTTGGCAAACTTTAGCGAGTATGGTATTGCTGTAGGGCGAGCCATGCGACTCAGTCCACCCCTTATGCCTGCAACGCAGAGCAGAATAGTTAGCAGCAGCACCGCTGTACCTGCTATGTAGTAGCTCCAGCCGCTCAAAACAGCCTTTACATCAGCTTTGCGGCGGTATGCCCATATAGCGGCAGCGATAAGTAGAACGCCAACTGCTACAAGGTGCAGATTCTCGGCTGCAAACTTTAGCAGCAGTTGCAGCGAGTTTGAGTTCTCTGTAAAGAAGAACTCCTCGGCAGTAAATCGTTTCTGAGTATATCTGAAATAGATAGCATCGGCAAGATTTATGGCGATGCAGATGGTTATAACTACGGCGTAGTACCAAAATAGCGACTCTTTGTACCACTTTTTCTCCCTAATATGCAGAGGCAGCAATGAGAAGAGAATCCACACTCCAAAGGCATAGCAGAGCGAGATAGTGTCAAACCTCAGACCACCATAGATAAGGCGTGGTACCTCTTCCCACTCTATAGCACCGAAAAGCTCGGCATTATAGAGTGTGAAAACTACCCTGCAAAGCATCAATGTAGTGTAGATTACAATGACGCGATACAGGGTAAGAGCCGGATATGTCTTCAGAATACTACTCACAAGCCTTAAGAGACATATCAAGTGACTTAATCTGGTGTGTCAGCGCACCTACAGAGATAAAGTCAACACCTGTCAGTGCGTAGTCGCGCAGAGTCTCAAGGGTAATACCGCCACTTGACTCGGTCTGGCAGCGACCTGCAACCCTCTTTACAGCCTCGGCGGTCATCTCTACAGAGAAGTTGTCAAACATAATTCTGTCAACACCACCTGCGGCAAAGACCTGGTCAATATCCTCAAGAGTTCTAACCTCGCACTCAATAGGGATATTCTTGCCCTTGGCAGCTAAATACTCCTTAGCACCTGTAACGGCTTTGAATACTCCGCCTGCAAAGTCGATATGGTTGTCCTTGAGCAGAATCATATCAAACAGACCTATTCTGTGATTCTCGCCACCACCGATTTTTACAGCCATCTTATCTAAAACTCGCATACCTGGGGTGGTCTTGCGGGTGTCAAGCACCTTAGTATGGCAGTCGGCAATGCGGTCTGCATATACTGCTGTCTGAGTTGCCACGCCGCTCATGCGCTGCATAATGTTGAGCAGGATGCGCTCTGCCTGAAGCAGAGACTGAAGTCTGCCCTCAACATAGAAGGCAATATCGCCAACCTTTACACGGTCGCCATCTTTAAGAATTTGCTCCATCTTCATCTCAGGGTCAAGGCGCGATAGAATCATCTGCGCAACCTCAATACCTGCAATAATACCCTCCTGCTTGCAGAGCAGTTTCATCTTTCCGCGCTCAGTTGCAGGGATACAACAGAGAGATGTGTGGTCGCCATCGCCCAAATCCTCTTTAATGGCAAGCTCAATCAACTCCTCAACATAAGGTCTGTACTCAGCTTTCATAGTAAGATGTGTTTTATTGTTATAAATTAGTTACTGTTTGTCAGCAATTGAAATGTGTGCGCCCATTGATGCAATATCAAAGTCGAGGTTTACATGGCTGCTTGATACGCTGCCCTTGAAGTTTGACATTGTGTATTGGCTATACTCAGCCTCGCCTACAAAAGGTACAACTGTTGCAACATTAAACAGACGCTGAGTGCCATCCTCTGAGAGTGTGTAAGGCACATCTGAGAGGGTAAATGTAATCTCTGGCATCATAGGCACAAAGCGGAAATCCTTGAAGGTAATATCCACAATCTGCTTTGAGAGATTCTCCTGGCTAAAAGAGAGATTAAGCTCGTCCTCTGTGGTTGAGCTACCCTCGCCACTGCCCATCACAACAAGTGCAGCTGCATTAAATGCTGCCTCCCAGGTCTGCAAGGCGTTGTTCTTGCCAAAAGATGCGTGGTAAACAGTGCCACCAAAGTTTACATCAAACTCCATGGTAATACCGTTGTCTGTAATGTAGCCCTTGAAGTTGTGCATAGTATATTCCTCTCGCGATACACCGCCAACAGTAGGCACTACTGCGCTCTGGTCGAATACCCAAGAGTTGTACAGTGGGTCGTTTGTGTCGTCAGATGCGTAGAGCTTGTACTGGATGTTAGAGATAAGGAAGTTTACCTCTGGCATCATTGGTACAAATCTTACACCCTCGATTGTGAGGTTGAAGACAGGGATGTTGATGTCTGCAAGGTCAATTGTTACAGATGCACTATCTGTGTAAGAGACCTCTGAAACGGTGTTTACAGTCACCATATCATCCACAATTGTTGTTGACCATGTGTTCTGCTTCTTATCCGCATCGGTACACGAAAGAAGGGTTAAAGTAAGCAGTGTTGTTAAAAAAATGTTTCTCATAAAAGTTTATAATAAATTAGTTAAAAATTCAAATTTAGCCTTACGCCAGCTGTTGCGCCTCTGCCAGGCTGCAAAAAGCGGTTGCTCATGCTCTCGAAGTAGAAGACATCAAACTTTGTGTCGGTTATATTCTTCGCCCAAACATCGACCGAAAATGCCTCCCCTTCAAACCTTACCGAGCCATTTACAACGGCATAAAAGGGCTGGCTTACTGTGTTGCTCTCGTTCCAAAAAATCCTTCCAGCCGCAGAGGTGTCGGCACTAAGCACAATGCTATGCAGCAGCTTGCTTTTAATCTCAAACTTGTAGCTCAGCCTTGCTGAGAGCGTATTCTCTGGTGCGTAGGGAATACGGTTGCCTGCGTAGTTGTTCTTGCCGTCAATAAACTCCCTAAAGCGGGCGTTTGTATATCCGTATGCTCCGCTAAGGTAGAGATTTTTTGCAAGTGTAGCGTTAAAAGAGAACTCTACTCCAAAGCTGCGACTTCTTCCCGCGTTGGTCATCATACGACCCGTTGTCTGCCCTTCGGGGAAGACGGTCAGCTGCTGGTCAAAGCACTCTATCCAAAATAACGCAGCATCTGCTGTAAATAGTTTGTCGCGGGTCGAAAAATGTCCGCCAAACTCAAAATTCCAGCTCTTTTCAGGGTCGTAAGAGATTATATCGGCAACATCAAGCTCTTGATACATGCCCATATAGTCCTTTATTCGGCGTTGCAACACCTCCGAAAACATTTGAGTATTAAAACCGCCAGATTTGTAACCTTTTGCAATAGAGAGGTAGAGCGTATTCTGTCTGTCAATGTTGTATGTAGCAGTGAACTTTGGCAGTAGCTCAATGAGCGACTTTTTGAGCTTATCCTGGTCGTTAATCTTAAGTGCAACCTCTTGGGGTGCTTTGTTAGGGTCATTAGGGAAGGCTGTGTAGTAGCTGTCAGTGTAGTTTTTGTACCTCATAGAGATATACTCTGCATCAAGCCTTAGACCAGCCGTAAGTGCCCATTTGCCACTTTTGTAGGAGGATTCGTGATATACAGCCCAGCCGACAGTGTTGGTTGTAAAATCGCTGCCGAGCAGCAGAGTGTCAGAGAGCGTGCCGTCTGCCTTGCCCCAGCGGTACTCGCCAGGATAACCGCTATATTGGTTTATATTCTTCAGGATAAGGTTTTCAATGCCGTCTGTAAGGAACTCTACAGGTGCCTGCATTGTCTGGTGCTTGTAGAAGGCAAAAGCTCCTGCCAACCACTGATAGCGTGAGGCTGTGCGGGAGCGGATAACAATATCCTCAGATATGTCGTGCTGCTGCTTTGCTTGAGTGAGGGTAAAGTAGCTCAGAGGCAGAAAATCTTGGTCCATGACCATACAGTCGTCAAGATATTGATAGGCTGTAATGCTTGTAAGGGTTATCTTCTCCCAGTCGTGGCGCGCAGTAAGACCCTCAGTGATACCTATGCGGCTGTATGAAGAGGGGTCGTTGTAGCAGATGGTGCCAAGTAGCTCTTTGTGCTGCTCGTTGTCTGGGTTTACAGCCCCCATGTAGGCGTATGGATAGCCGCCCTGCTTAAGCATCGTAAAGGCGAGGGTGTTGTCTATGCTCAGAAAATCTTTTCGCCACTGAAACTTTGTGCGGAAGTTAAAGTTGTTCTCTTTGTCAAGTAGGCGGTTGTCGTAACTGTTTCTAAAAAAGCCGTCAGAGTGAGAGAAACCAGCCGCAACAGAGAGACCCATACTATTTGAGAACTTGTTGTACGCCGAGGCTCCAAGTGTAAAGTTGTTGCGCGACGAGTAGTCTGCCCTAACCCTTACACCCTGATAACGAAGAGGGGAGAGTGTGTAGATGTTTACCACACCCAACATCGTGTTGCGCCCATATAGAGTCGATTGCGCACCACGCAACACCTCTATTCGCTCAATATCTGGCAGGGTGGTATCGTAGAGATTCTTGTCTGACACAGGCACATTGTCAACCGTCATACCTATCACAGGCTGGTCTATGCGAGTGCCAAGACCGCGAACATAGATAGACGAGGTCATGCGAGAGCCATAGTCGGGCATAAAAAAGTTTGGCGCAGAGGTCACAATATCTTTAATGCCGCCAATTCCCTGCTCCTCAATGGCTTTCCTTCCAATCACTGTTGCTGTAATAGCACTCTGAGAGAGCTTCTGGTCGTGCTTTACAGCAGTTATGGCAACAGGGTCTATAGAGGCTAATGTATCCACTCCTAATAGCTCAGCATTATGCACAAGACCAACACTCTCGTGTGCGCGCACGAAAAAAGGAGCGACCGCAATGGTCGCACAAATAGCGTATTTAAGCAAGCCTCTTAACATACGGGCGCAAAGATACTACTTATAATCCATTTCTCAAAATTTATTTGCCAGACGAGTGATTTGATTTGGTGCGCGCGGTTTAATAGCGGAAATGACAAAGAATAGCAATGGGTAAAAGCCGACACCTTGAAAGTTGCTGTCATTAAATGATGTCTATCATTTTGTTGCAATTGAAAAATATTGTATATTTGTAGTATGAAAGAGTATAATTTCTTAGCGTTTGATTTGGGTGCGACAAGTGGTAGGACGCTGCTGGGCACTTTGAGCGGTGGCGAGTTGAAGGTTACAGAGTTGACTCGTTTTCCAAATGGTATTACAACAGTCAATGGCAAGTGCTATTGGAATCTGCTTGGGCTCTACAACTCTATTGTTGAGGGGCTTACAGTCTGTGCAAAGAGGGGTATTGTGCCCGATTCGGTGGGCATAGACACTTGGGGCGTGGATGTAGTGCCATTGGGAGCTGATGGCTCGATACTCTCCATGCCGCGTGCATACCGCGACCCATATACTGATGGGGCTCCTGAGAAATTTTTTGAGATAATACCTCGCACTATTGTCTATGAAAAGACAGGTATTCAGGTTATGAATTTCAATACTCTCTATCAGATTTTTGCAGCTGTAAGGGAGTGTTATGAGCCGATTACAAAGGCTTCGCGCCTGCTATTTATGCCAGATGCCCTGTCGTACATGCTTACAGGCAGAGAGTTTTGTGAATACACCATAGCCTCAACCTCGCAGTGCCTTAATCCGCGCACAGTCACATGGGATATTGAGCTGTTAGAGGCGGCAGGTGTAAAACAAGATATTCTGCCACAGCCTCAGATGCCAGGTTGTGTAATAGCCCCTATAACTGACGCTTTGGCAGCAAGTACAGGCATTGGCAAGGTCAATGTTGTAGCTGTTGCGGGTCATGATACAGCCTCTGCGGTTGTTGCAGTGCCTGCTGAGGGAGAAAACTTTGCCTATCTATCTTCTGGCACATGGTCGCTGATGGGTATTGAGACAAGGCAGCCTATTATTACCGAGCAGTCGTCTCGCTTGAACTTCACAAACGAGGGCGGCGTGGGTGGCACAACCCGTTTTCTGAAGAATATCTGCGGCATGTGGATTTTGGAGCAGTGCCTAAAGGAGTGGCGCAGGCTTGGTAGGGAATACTCATACGCCGAGATTGTCGATATGGCAAGCTCTGCAACGCCTTTTAGCTACTTTATCAACCCAGATGATGCAACCTTTGCCAATCCAGATTCAATGCTGCAAGCAATATCGGCTTTCTGTCTGCGCACGGGGCAGAGCGTACCACAGAGCGATAGCCAGATAGCTCGCGCTATCTTTGAGAGCCTTGCTCTGCGCTACAGAGAGGTGCTTGAGATGCTTGAGAGCATGGCTCCATTTGCAATAGACACCCTCCATATCATAGGCGGAGGCTCGAAAAATAGGCTGCTTAATCAATACACCGCCAATGCCACAGGCAAAACCGTTGTGGCAGGTCCTTCGGAGGCAACAGCTATAGGAAATGTTATGGTACAGGCTCTTGGCGCAGGTGTTGTTGGCTCGCTTGTAGAGGCTCGAAAGATTGTTAGGCAATCGGTTGATATTGAGTGCTTTACCCCGCAAGATTGTGCAGAGTGGGAGGAGGCGTACTGTAGATTCGTAAACCTAAAATAACCTAAAAACTATGAACGAAGTGAAAATCAATCAGGCATACCAGATTGCCGTAGAGCGTTATGCCGAATTGGGCATAGATGTAGAGCAGGTGCTACAAGTGTTGCAGGGTGTAGAGATTTCAATGCACTGCTGGCAGGCTGACGATGTTGCAGGCTTTGAGTCGGCAGGGGAGTTGTCGGGCGGTATTCAGGCTACGGGAAACTATCCTGGCAAGGCTCGAAATATAGATGAACTGAGAGCCGATATTCTCAAGGCTTCATCGCTTATCCCTGGCAGTCAGCGACTTAATCTCCATGAGATATATGGCGACTTTGGTGGAAAATTTGTTGACCGCGACCAGGTTGGCATTGAGCATTTTGAGAGTTGGATTGAGTGGGGTTTGGAGAATAAGATGAAACTCGACTTCAATACCACCTCCTTCTCACACCCTAAGTCGGGCGATTTGTCGCTCTCTAACCCCGACAAGGCTATTCGCGACTTCTGGATTGAACACTCAAAGCGTTGCCGTGCCATTGCAGAGCAGATGGGTAGCCGCCAGAATGACCCTTGTGTAATGAATCTCTGGGTACACGATGGTAGTAAAGATATTACTGTTAACCGTATGAAATACAGAGAGTTGCTCTGCGACTCTTTAGACCAGATTTTTGCCACTAAGTACGACAATATGAAAGACTGTGTGGAGTCAAAAGTTTTCGGTATAGGTCTTGAGAGCTATACCGTCGGCTCAAATGATTTCTATATCGGCTATGGCGTTAAGAACAACAAGATAGTAACCTTGGATACAGGTCACTTCCACCCGACCGAGAGCGTGGCAGATAAACTCTCCTCTCTGCTGCTCTTTATCCCAGAGGTCATGCTCCATGTCAGCCGCCCTGTGCGCTGGGACTCTGACCATGTGACTATCGTAAACGACGAGACCCTCGACCTGTGCAAGGAGATTGTTCGTTGCAACGCCCTTGATAGAGTGCATATAGGTCTGGACTTCTTCGACGGCTCAATAAATCGTATCGGAGCCTATGTAATAGGTACCAGAGCAACCCAAAAATGTCTCCTGCAAGCACTCCTTGAGCCACTACCACAGCTGCGCGAGTACGAGGCAAAAGGACAGGGCTTTGAGCGTTTAGCCCTACTCGAAGAGAGTAAAACCCTGCCTTGGAACGCAGTCTGGGATATGTTCTGCCTGCGCAATGGAGTCCCTGTGGGTCAGTCATTTATCGCCGATGTCCAACAGTATGAACGCGAGGTAACTTCTAAACGAGGGTAGGAGCTGCGCAGTACCGTCAGTTAGTAAGGGAAAGCGCAAGTAAAAGCGCAAGTAAAAGATAGCATAGGCATCGAGCCTATGCTATCTTTCTGCTTCGCAGTAGGGGGGTAGGGAGAATAGTGAATTTAAGGAATTAGAGAGCGGAGCAGAAAAGTTCTGCGGGATATCGAGTCCCTTGAACTTTAGCGCGCCCGCCTTAGCAATACATCTCCACATCGTGTAGGGTTATTCTGTTGCCACTCAGGATAATAAGGCGTTCAACAACATTTCTAAGTTCGCGTATATTGCCGCTCCAGCGCATGCGATTAAGGGCTGCTACGGCATCTGCTTCGACCGATTTGCGGGGAATGTTGTACTCAGCGCAGATATGACCTATAAAGTAGTCTATCAGCATGGGTATATCTCCCTTTCTATCTCTGAGGGGTGGTACGCAGATTACAATAACGCTTAGGCGGTGGTATAAATCCTCACGGAAGTTGCCTTTGGCAATCTCGTCGCGCAGATTTTTGTTTGTGGCGGCGACAACCCTTACATCCACATCTATATCGCGGTCGCTACCTACCCTTGAAATCTTACGCTCCTGCAATGCGCGCAGCACCTTAGCTTGGGCAGAGAGCGACATATCTCCAATTTCGTCCATAAATAGTGTGCCACCATCTGCCTGCTCAAATTTTCCTTTACGCTGCTTTACAGCCGAGGTAAATGCGCCGCGCTCGTGTCCAAATAGTTCACTTTCAATCAGCTCTGAGGGTATTGCTGCGCAGTTGACCTCAACAAAAGGGGCAGCTGCGCGGGGTGACTTAAAGTGCATCCATCGGGCAACAAGCTCCTTTCCAGTGCCGTTCTCTCCTGTTATAAGTACGCGCGCGGGCGAGGGTGCAACTTTGTCTATCAGGTTGCGCACATGAACAATTGTCTCCGACTCGCCAATAATAGGCTCAATGGTCTGATTTGTAGCCGTCTTAGTGTTCTTTGCAGCGCGACGAGGGTGGCGATGGTTGTTTGTTGTTGTGGCTGTAGCTGTGGCAGCTGTATTATCCTCTCCTACGCTGCTGCGAATAGCCGAGAGTAGGCGATTCATATCTACAGGCTTTGTTAGAAAGTCAACAGCTCCGCGCCTTACAGCCTCAACTGCCGCATCAAGGCTCGAAGAGGCTGAGATAATAATAAACGGCGTATCGGTATCGGGAACGGTAAAGGGGTCATCGGCGATAATCAAGTCTATATCCTCTCTACCCGTCTCAGAGGCTATTGCCTGGTAGTTTTCAGCCGTAAGAGTTGAGTATCCCTCAAATTCAAGTCTCTCTTTGAGATTGTTTCGCACGCTTTTTGAGTGTTCAAGTACCAAAAGTTTTGTCATTGTCTGAAAAGTTTACTATTTTTGCATCAAATTTAAGGCATTACTTTCATTGTAACCTATTTCTGACAATCCGTTCAAGGGGTCAGAAGAGTAGAAAAAATTTATTCAAAAAGTGGCATCCTACAAAGCCAAAAATGGTATCGGATAGCCCAAAGCAGTTATGAGACATAATTACAACTACAAGCGTCGCAGGCTCTTTTTGCCTGAGTATGGTCGCCACATCCACGAGATGGTTGATTCACTGTTGCTTATTGAGGACCGCACTGAGCGTACCCGCCAGGCAAAGGCTGTAATAGCCGTAATGGGTAACCTTAACCCTCTGCTCAGAGATACGGCAGACTTTACCCACAAGCTGTGGGACCACCTCTTTATAATGTCTGATTTTCAGTTAGATGTTGATAGTCCATACCCTCAGCCAAGCAGGGCAGAGTTGCAGCCTATGCCACATAGGCTAAACTATCCGCAGAGCTATATCCCGTATAAGCACTACGGCAAGTATGTAGGCAAACTTATCAAGACTCTGGCAGAGAATCAAGACAAGGGCTCTATAGATTCGGGTATAGATAATATTGCCCGATATATGCGAGCAAAGAGCTATGAGTACAACCTTGAGCATCCAAATAACGAGGTTATCATAAAAGATATAAAAAAGATGTCCGATTATGCCATTGCTGTTGACGAGCAGGCTATAAATAATATCCGAAACGACTACAAACAGAGCCCTACGGCATACTCCAAGCAGCGAGGCAGGGCTGTTCAGCAGAAAGGCAGGGGTAGAAACTTCCAGCAGCCTCAAAAAAATCATCAAAAAAACAACAACAAACACCAAAATACATACAATACAAACAGACAATAGTCCGTTTTGAAAAAAAATTGCTATCTTTACCCTGTTTTTGAACTATAGGATATGAAGAATACCATTATTACTATTCTCTGTGCCGCAGTTGTAATGTGCGGTTGTACAAACAAAGATGTGCGTATCTCAGGTAAATTCCTGGGTCTGAACGCAAAGAGTGTCTATCTTGAGCAGATGACCGCATCGGGTCAGACTGTGATAGACTCTGTGGCTCTTGCCTCTGACGGCTCATACCGTTTTGTGGTTAAAAATGTGCCTCAGACCCCTTCGATTTACAATATCATCTACAACAACGAGCGTATTCCGTTGCTTATCAATGCGGGTCAAAATCTGAGCGTGAGTTCTCTTGGCTCTGTGCTTGCAAACTATACAGTCAGCGGCTCTAAGGAGTCTGAGCTTCTCAGAGAGTTCAACCGCGAGTATATCAGCGGCATGCAGGCTCTTAATGCCAAGGTGGCAGAGTATGCTGAGGCGGGTCAGAGTGCAAAACCAGAGATTGCTCGCCTCTACAACGCAAAGCAGCGTGAGCTTAAACGCAACCAAATCTCGTTTATTATCAAGAACAAGAGTAGTATTGCTGCCGTATATGCCCTCTATCAGCGTCTGCCAGACGAGCAGTATTTGGTCAACTCTGAGAGCGATATTATCTACTTCCGCACTGTTGCTGATGCTGTCTCAAAGAGCTACCCAACCTCGCCATTTGTTGTTACACTGCGCAATGATGTAGCAAGGATGGAGGCACAGGCGTCACTGCTCAACTCTATTGTTGAGCGCGAGTATCCAGATATTGAGGCTGCTGATATGTACGGCAACCCTGTAAAACTCTCTTCACTTGAGGGTAATGTGGTACTTATCGACTTCTGGGCTGCCGAGCTTGGCAATAGTAACGCCCTTAATGCCGACCTTAAAAATATCTATGAGAAGTATGAGCAGGATGGCTTTAGAGTCTATCAGGTCTCTTTCGACACCTCTAAGGCTACATGGATTAAGGCTGTGCAGGAGCAGAAACTGCCATGGACAACAGTCTGTGACTTCCGCGGTCAGGCATCCCCAATTATGGGTATCTATAATGTGCGCTCACTGCCTTCAAACTACCTTATTGACAAAAGTGGCAAGATTGTAGGCAAAAACCTCTATAGTGACGCCTTAGAGAGTGAGCTGAAAAAGCTGCTATAGGCTGCTAACCATCAATCCGCTGATGATATATTTTGCATCCGACATACACTTGGGCAGTGGCTCAAAACAGGTACAGAGAGCAACTGAACAGCGATTTGTATCTTGGCTTGAGCGTATCGAGCCCACAGCCGAGGCACTCTTCCTTGTGGGCGATATTTTCGACTTTTGGTTTGAGTATGGCAGGGTTGTGCCTAAGGGCTTTGTCCGCACATTGGGCAAACTTGCTCAGATGGCAGATAGAGGTATTAGGATTGTGATGCTTACAGGCAACCACGATATGTGGGTGGCAGACTATCTTACTGACGAGTGCGGCATTGAGCTATACACTAAGCCGCAAATTATGACACTTGCGGGCAAGAGGGTCTTTATCTCACATGGCGACAATACAAATATCAAGGGCGAGCCTCTGCTGAAGGTTATGAACGCCATGTTCCGCTCCAAAACACTCCGATTCTTTGCCTCTTGGCTTATCCATCCCGACCTGTTTATGCGTTTTGGCCAGTGGTGGAGCGGCTCTTCGAGGAAGGCACACAAGGGTCAAGTTGAGCTTAGTTACCTCGACCCACTTATTGAGTATGCCAAGTGTTACAACGATAAGAGCATAGACCACTTCGTCTTTGGTCATCTGCATATTCCGCATAGGGTAGCCTCTCCAAGTATCACTTTCCTCGGTAATTGGCAGGACGATAGCTGCTCTTGGGCGGAGATGGATAGTGAGGGTAATATTACATTGAAAACAGAGTAGAAACAGAGTGAATTATGAAACAATACCACCACCTACTGCGTCGAATTATGACTGACGGCGTTGTCAAGAGCGACAGAACAGGCACAGGCACAAAGAGCGTCTTTGGACACCAGATGCGTTTTGACCTTAGCGAGGGTTTTCCTCTGCTGACAACAAAAAAGGTCTTTCTGAAGGGTATTATCCATGAGTTGCTGTGGTTTCTTAAGGGCGATACCAACATCAAGTATCTTGTTGACAACGGCGTGCATATCTGGGATAACGACGCCTATCGCTACTACAACGAACTGTGCAGCAAGCATGGCGTTCTGCCCGTGGATATGGCTACCTTTCTCAGTGCGGCACAAGATGGTGTAGAGTCTCCTATTGAGGGCTACCGTTTTGGCGACCTAAACCATGTCTATGGCTACCAGTGGAGAAGCTGGGCGGGGCTAAATGGCGAGGTTATAGACCAGATTTCGCAAGTTATAGAGACTATTAAGCACAACCCAGACTCCCGCCGTATGATTGTCTCGGCGTGGAATGTAGCAGATATTGAGGGTATGGCTCTGCCGCCATGCCATGTGCTTTTTCAATTCTATGTGGCAGATGGAAAGCTATCGTGCATGCTCTACCAGCGTAGCGCAGATACCTTCCTCGGCGTGCCGTTTAACATCGCTTCATACGCTCTGCTTACAATGATGATTGCGCAGGTATGCGGTCTTGAGGCGGGCGAATTTATCCACACCTTGGGCGATACTCACCTCTACCTCAACCACCTTGAGCAGGCAGAAGAGCAGCTCTCTCGTACCCCGCGCCACCTGCCAACCATGCACCTAAATAGCCAGGTTAAGGATATCTTCGAGTTCAAGTATGAGGACTTTACCCTCGAAAACTACGACCCATATCCAACAATCAAGGCTCCGATGTCTTTCTAAACCCTGTCAGATATGGTAAGTATTATTGTTGCTGTTGCTAAAAATGGTGTTATAGGGGATAAAAATAGCCTGCTCTGGCATATCCGCGAGGATATGATTCACTTCAGAACACTCACCTCTAACCACCCCGTTATAATGGGTCGAAAGACCTTTGAGTCAATAGGCAGACCGCTACCAAAGCGTACAAATGTGGTAATTACACGCGATACAAACCTGCAAATAGAGGGGTGCGTAATAGCACACTCCCTTACTGAGGCACTCTCTATGTTTGCACCCGAAGAGGAGGTGTTTATTATCGGCGGCTCACAAATATACGCTCAAGCACTGCCCCTCGCCGATAGAATATACCTTACAACGGTCGATAAAGAGTATAGCGGCGATAGCTCTTTCCCCGCAATCAACCCCGCAACATGGCACGAAACCTCCCGCGAGGACTACTCCCATGGCGAAAACTTCGAATACCCCTTCTCTTTTGTAACCCTCGAAAGGGTAGAGTAGCTACACTGTACCGTCACTTTTCTGAAGAAAAGTGACCCAAAAGACTTTCGGCAAAACTGCGTTTTGCTAGTGGCTGATGCGGATTTAGGATAGCCTGCGGCTATTACGACAAAAAATAGAGCCCTTTTCGCTTTCAAGTAAACTTGAGCGAAGGGCTCTATTTTTCATCGTACCTCCTGCGGAGGCATTCCCTAAATCCGAAAACAGCTAAACTTAGTTTGTACAGTTAGCGCGCAACGCTAATTTCCTCTAATTTCCACTAACTACCTCTAACAGCTGCTATCCTTTGCGCGCATTGTTATTCTATGCCATTAAGGGCGTAAGCCCGCTGTTATTCTTTGCTATTCTCTGTTATTAAACCGCACCCCCCCACTTCGGGTAGTTTACTACCCGAAAAAATTTTTATGCAAAAAAAGTTGCTGGAAAATTTGGAAGACAAAATTTTCTTATTACCTTTGCAGTGTGTTAATGCACTAATACACTATTAGGCGAAACAAAAATCTTTCAAAAAACAGTTAGTTATGATTACAGTTAGGAATCTGAGCTTTTGTTACTCGCAGGGGAGCAGAGTATTTGAGTCGCTCTCATTTACTCTGCCGTCTGGCGAGATTGTGGGCTTGCTTGGTCGCAATGGAGCTGGCAAGAGTACACTGATTAAGTTGCTTGCAGCACTGCTCACTCCGCAGAGTGGAGAGATTGAGGTCTGTGGCAACGGTCTATCTACAAACAAGGCGGAGCTATACAGCCGCATTATGGTTGTACCTGAGGAGTTTGAGCTGCCGAGGGTTACCGTAGCAAGCTATGTAGAGCATACTGCACCACTCTATCCAGCCTTTAGCCGTGAGCAGTTTGACAGTTACTGCACAACCTTGGAGGTTGACTGCTCAGCGCGCTTTGACCGCCTCTCTATGGGTCAGCGCAAGAGGGCGTACCTCGCCTTTGCTCTGGCTTGCAATGTGGAGTTACTACTGCTTGACGAGCCGACAAATGGGCTTGATATTACAACCAAAGGTGCTTTGCAGTCCATCCTTGCATCCTACATTGAGCCGAATAAGTGCATACTAATCTCTACCCATCAGGCGCACGATATTGAAAATCTTGTAGATCGCATAGTAATTATTGAAGATGGCAAGATACTCCTCAACCAGAGTGTTATGGAGCTACAACAGCTCTTCGGCTTTGGTATTGTCGGTAATCGTGAGGCTATCTACACCACCCAGAGCGTCGCAGGCAATGTGAGCGTCTGGGCTGCCGAGGGTGACGAGGAGGGCAGATTTGACCTTGAACTATTGTTTAACGCAGCAATGAAGGCGACCGATGCTGTTTCTGCCGTAGTTGCATCTAAAGCGAAATAGGTATGAGAAACTTTAATTTTAGCCGTTTTAAGGCGTTTGCGTTCAAACACTATTCAGAGTATGGACGAACCTACAAAATATCAATGCTCATCCTTTTGGGTGTGTGGGGTATAATTGCTATTATGGAGCATTCTGGAATGATGGAAGAGGATATACTTAACATTAAGCAGGTTATTACTCTTGCAACCCTTGTCGGTATGCTTAGCAACATTACCTCGTCATCTATGGGCAGCCTTGACCGCAAGAATAACATCATTGACCTCACGCTGCCCGTTACAACCCTTGAGCGATTTGTATTTGTGCTGCTCAACTCCTTTGTTCTGGGCGTGGTTGTGCCAACATTTGTTCTTGACATCTCCGCGTTGCAGCTGCTACCAACCCTCTGTGCAATGACTATGATACATGCTGCGCTGATGGCTGTTGCCTGCTGGGGCAATAAGAGGGGATACTCCTCCTTTGTGATAGCATTTTTTGTCGTTGTTATCGGCATAACATCGTTCTTTGAGTTTATAGATATCTTTATCAGCTACGGCTATGGCAAGTTCTTCTCGCTGCTGCCAAACGACAATGCTGTATATATGTCCAACATCTACGAGACCAACGGTTTTGTATATCGTTGGGATATGCTGACCACTATTCCAGCGTGGGTACACCTTGTATTTAATGGCGCGATAGTAGCAGGTCTTTACATTGTTTCATTCCTTAAATTGCGCGAGCGACAGCTATGAATTTTGATAACACACAACCGATATGGATGCAGATTTACGAGCTTATCCTAAGCCGTATAGCTGCTGCCGAGTGGGCTGAAGAGGAGAGAATACCCTCCGTGCGCGAGTTAGGAGCGACACTTGTGGTAAACCCCAATACCGTTATGCGTACCTACGAGCGTCTTACAGAACAGGGTCTGATTTATAACAAGCGAGGCATAGGCTACTTTGTTAGTGAGGGCGCAAAAGCCGCCGCAGCTGCTATCGCCCGCGAGAGATTTATCACAGAACAACTCCCGCCACTCTTTGCACGCATGAAGAGCATCGGAATTACCGCCGAAGAGTTTTTAACAATTTATAACGCATACAACAATGAAAAAGAGTAATAAAGTATTGATTGCAGTTATTCTGCTCGCTATACTGCCCTCAATTATCATCCTTGCGCTGGCAGTTAGCAATACCCGCCAAACAGTGCAGACTATAAACAATATCAACATCAGTAATATCCGCGTTGTAGATGCTCGTGGAGCAAATCTTACCCTTGCCAGAGATGATAGCGCACACACTGATAAGGGACTGATTTGGATAGAGAGCAACATTGGGGATAAAGATGATGTTGTAAAAGTCGTGGGCGATACCCTTATCGTCGGCAGTAAGGTTGTTCGCCTATGCGTACCAAATGCCGAGCTGCTCCTGCTCCCCGATAGTGCGGTAGAAACCCCGTTTGGCAGAAAAAATAATGGGTATGCTGTCTATATAAAAGAAAAACCTTAATCTTAGCGCGTAATTTAGCAGGGTCTTTAAGTCATTAGAGTCTTAGAGTCTGTGCGCAAACTCTGATACCCTGTACCGCTCCCTAATCTCGCTAATCTCCCTAAAATTCCCTAATACACTCTCTGCGTTCCTTTTACTTACTCACGGTGCGAAAAGTGCTGCTCTCCTCCGCTTTCCGCTTGCACCTCGGAGCGAAGCGACCAAGTCCCCCTCACAGGAGGGGGATTTAGGGGGTGGGTAACACACTTCCTCTTTTATTTGTAGGCAATGGTGTTTTTCGGCTCTTTGGGGCATCGCAGATGACAGCGCAAACGAAAAAGGTTGCCCGCAAGTTCACTTGCTTTAGGCAAACCTTTTTTGTTTGTGGTATCCGCTGTGCGGCAAAGAGCCGCTCTGCTAATATTGTATTATCCCAAAACCGATTAAAAATCAGAATTTTGCAGAAATTTTGATTTTTAATTTGCTATGCGTACCTTTGTATGTTAAATAGGACATAAAACAACTTAAAAAACTATTACAATGAAATCAATCCTTAAACTTATTGCGGCAGTGCTTGTAGCCATCATACCGCTCTCTGCTATGGCGCAGATGAAGACCGAGGAGAACTCTGCTGTAAAGACACATGTAGAGCTTACTGCTGATGTTGTTGTCTGCGGTGGTGGTTTGGCAGGTGTTTGTGCGGCTGTATCTGCTGCTCGTCATGGCGCGAAAGTAATTCTTGTGCAGGACCGTCCAATGCTTGGCGGTAATGCCTCAAGTGAGATGCGTATGGGTATTGTAGGTGCTAAGACCGACGAGACTCAGGAGACAGGTATCCTTGAGGAGATGCAACTGAGAAACTTCTACTACAACCCTCTTCAGCGTTACACCATGTGGGATGATGCTATCTACTCAACTGTTGTAGCAGAGCCAAACATCAAGTTGCTGCTCAATACTTCTGTGAACGATGTAGTTATGAACGGCGAGCGTATTGCAGCTGTAAAGGCTTGGAATACAAATGCTTACACTGAATATACTATCAACGGAACAATCTTTGCCGACTGTACAGGCGACGGTATTCTTCGTCTTTCAGGTGCTAAGTTCCGTCGTGGACGCGAGTTCCCAGCAGAGTTTAATGAGAACTATCTCCAGGAGGGTGGCGATGCTAAGACAATGGGTAACTCAATCCTTATTCAGCTTCGCAAGACAGATAAGGATGTGCCTTTCAAGGCTCCTGAGTGGGCATACCACTTTACAGATGACGACTTTAACTATGACACTCCAAAGTCAACAATCCCAGGTGTTAAGTTCAACTACAAGCGAATCTACCACCCACACGACAACAACTTCTGGTGGTGTGAGTTTGGTGGCAACTTCGATACTATTGCCGATGCAAACGATATACAGTATGAGCTTAAGAGAATCGTCTATGGTATCTGGGAGTATATGAAAAACCACCCAGACGGTCGTGGTAAGGGCTATGAACTCGATTGGATTGGCTCTCTGCCTGGCAAGCGCGAGAATACCCGTTTTGTAGGTCCTCATATCCTTACTCAGCACGATGTTCTCAGTGGCGGTCACTTCCCAGATGTTGTAGCTTATGGCGGTTGGACTCTTGATGACCACCACCCAGACGCTTTCCACAAGAAGGGTCGTATCTCTGTTGAGTATGCTGTGCCACAGGGTTTTGGTATCCCATTTGGCGTACTCTACTCTGTAAATGTACCAAACCTTATGTTTGCAGGTCGTGATATCTCTGCTACCCACATGGGTCTGTCTGCTACCCGCGTAATGGCAACTTGCGCACTGCTCGGTCAGGCAGCAGGTACAGGTGCTGCAAAGGCTATTGAGAAGGGTGTTGACCCTGCTGAGGTACACAAAACCTATATCTCTGAGGTGCAGGCTTGGCTTGAGGACGACGATGTTATGCTCCCATACCGCTGGCGTAAGGTCTCTGACCTGACAGCTGCCGCAAAGGTTGACCAGAGCATCGAAATCCTCAGAAATGGTATCGACCGCAATTGGGAGGGTAAAGATAACGGTGTTTGGGTTGCTCCAGAGGAGAATACAATCCTCTACACTTGGAAAAAGCCTGTTACCGTAAGCGGTGCGCGTATCATCTTCGACTCAGAGCTTAAGGTGCGCAGCAAGCGTATGCGTAAACTTGAGGCAACAACCGAGCGCGTAGAGATTCCTAAGATGATGACTAAGGGCTTCCGCGTTGAGGCTTTAGTTGGCAAGGAGTGGAAGACTGTTTACTCTGACGACGACAACTACCTGCGCCTGCGCAAAGTCTCTTTCGATCCTGTTGAGACTAAACAACTTCGTCTCGTAGTTACCGAGACTTGGGGAGCGGAGAAGGCGCATATTTTTGCCTTCGACGCATTGTAATTTTGCCGTGATGCATTTGTTGTGATAGCACGGCATTTGCTGCCGCTAACGAAAATCCCAGCAATGGCTGTACCTTTTAGGTACTATCCATCACTGGGATTTTTCGCCGAGCGTGGCAACTACCGCACTCTGACAACAAATGAATATATCGCTCTCTAATTCCCTAAATTCACTAACCTCATTAAACTCCCTACTGCGAAACAGAAAGCTATTGTAGGCTCGATGCCTACAATAGCTTTATTGCGCCTATAGAACGCTTACTTGCGGATTGCAGCTACGCCTGGAAGCTCTTTGCCCTCCATATACTCAAGGAGTGCACCGCCACCGGTTGATACATAAGATACCTTATCTGCAAGACCGAACTTGTTGATACAAGCTACAGAGTCGCCACCGCCGATAAGTGAGTAAGCACCAGCAGCTGTAGCCTCAGCAATAGCCTCAGCAACTGCGCGAGAGCCTGTTGCGAACTTGTCAATCTCAAATACGCCTACAGGACCGTTCCAGAGGATGGTCTTGCTCTCAAGAATCTCCTGACGGAACAGAGCCTTGCCCTCCTCGGCAATATCAACGCCCTCCCACTCAGCAGGGATGTTGCCAGCTGGAGCGGTTGCAGTATTTGCGTTGTTAGAGAAGTCATCTGCGATAAGCGCATCTGGAGACATAACAATCTTGATGCCCTTAGCCTTAGCCTTCTCAAGGATATCGAGTGCTACAGGGAACATATCTGGCTCGCAGATGCTCTTACCTACATTGCCGCCAAGTGCGCCAGCAAAGGTGTAGGTCATACCGCCGCCGATAATAATCTTGTCAACCTTCTCCATCAGCTTCTCAATGATGGTAATCTTTGTAGATACCTTAGAGCCACCAACGATAGCTGTGAAAGGACGCTGTGGATTCTGCATAACGCCATCAATAGCCTTAAGCTCGTTCTCCATTACATAGCCAAACATCTTGTCCTGTGGGAAGTAGTCAGCGATAAGTGCTGTTGAAGAGTGAGCGCGGTGAGCTGTACCAAATGCGTCGTTGATGTAGCAGTCAGCATAAGAAGCGAGCTTCTTTACAAACTCCTTCTGTGGACCCTCTTTGAGAGCCTTCTTAGCAGCCTTTTTCTCCTCGTCGGTTGCATCCTCAGCAAGACCGCGTGGCTTGCCCTCCTCCTCAGCGTAGAAACGCAAGTTCTCAAGGAGCATAACCTCTCCAGCCTTAAGGTTTGCAGCCATCTCGGCAGCCTTCTCGCCCATGCAGTCGCCAGCAAACTGAATCTTCACACCCAGACGAGCCTCGATAGCAGGGATAATCTGCTCAAGAGAGAACTTTGGATCTGGATTCTTCTTTGGACGACCAAGGTGTGACATAAGAATCACAGCACCACCCTTCTCAAGAACTTTCTTGATAGTTGGGATTGCTGCGCGAATACGAGTGTCGTCAGTTACCTGACCCTCTGCATTGAGAGGCACATTAAAGTCAACGCGGATAATGGCGCGCTTACCTGTAAAATCATAGCTGTCAATAGCAAACATAGTGATTTGTGTTTTAATAGTTTATAATTTGAATTTTACACTTTCTGCTGCAAATTTATAAAAAAATATTAAGATTTGTCGGTTTTTGTTCGCAAAATCTTACAACTCAGCTTGCTGAAACTCTATTAGTCTTGAAATCAATACTTTTCGTCGGTGGTGTAGTCGTACAATAGCAGGTGGTAGTTGTTAAGATGTCCGTCTATCATCAATACAACTTTCTCTTTGTCTTTTATCTCCATGAAAAAGCGACCCGACACCCTCTCTGGCGAAAAATCGGTAAACTCAACCCATGCCTCTGCTGTATCTCCATAAATAGAAGAGCAATTTCCAAAGACATTTGCAGAGAAAGAGACACTCTCAACCCTCTCTTTATGAGTATTGTAGTCAAATACAGTAAACTTTTTTGAACTGTACCGCTTGCCAACCTTTAGGGTAGAATCGCCAATATCAGGTCTGACGGTTAAATGTATGTTTAGAGTCGTATCATCTGCAACCTTAAATTTCCTATTTATAATCACGCAGTTGCTGTTGTTATAGGCAAAATATCCGTTCTTGTAACTCGAACTACCGCTATAATCTATAGCCGAGAAGAAAGCATAGTTAAGAAAATCATACACCTCGCTTGTGGTGCCGATAAATATCGGTCCTACAGACTGCCTGGGTACAGCATATTTATCTTTCTCGCAGGAGGTTGTAGTAATACAAACGGTAAATATCAGCAGTATTTTTAACAGATTGTTCATAGGCTTTTAGCTATTGTGTTAAGCACTGTTTCTATTTTTATCGAGAGGCTAATGGCTATAAATCTAATCATCAAACTTGCCATCTATTTTTAAGATTAGCTCATCGCCGTCTAAAACAGAAAACGAAAATTCTCCACAAATCCCATTTGGCGGACATGAAGAAAACTCTACCCAACCTGTTGTTTGAGTCTCTAATTTATCAAGCTCGCCTGTCTCTAAATCATATAGGTCAATATCTACAAAGACCCTGTTCATGTCTTCTCCTCCGACCTCTACAATCTCCTCTGTGGTGTATTTTGTGTTTAGCTCGCAAAAGTTGAGTGTAGTTGTCTTGTCTGTGAAAACTTTGATTAACAGATTGACCTGCATGTTGTCTGGAAGAAAAAACTCTCTGTCTATCTTGCACACAGCTCTGTCATTGTTGATATAAACGCCTGTATATGACCCAGAGTCAACATTGTACTGATAATCAGTCCAAACAAAATTATCCCAGCCATACTTTTTACTCGTTAGCGTAATGGTAATAGGAGATTCTCTCCAAATATCTCCTATCAATCCGCACGAACAGAGCATAGTCGCTGCGGCGAAAATCACTGCGATTTTTGGGAAAAATTTACAAACTTTCATACGCCTAACCTGTTTTCTCTGAGATGTTTTCACAAATATAGTAAAAATTTTCTATTTTATCACTGAAGATATAAAAATGCGCTAAATAGCAGTGAATAGCAGCGCGCTAAAAATAGAGTTAATAGAGTTATTAGCGTTAGTTAGAGTTAATTAGGGTTGCGCGCTATTATAGTTATACCGCTCCCTACTGCCCCTAATAACCTTAAAAGCTCTAATAACCCTCTAAAAATCTGTGCTTTACCGCTTGGCTATTAAGGGACTTTAGCCCCGCTGTCATTAAATGCTATTGAGTGCTATTCGGTGTCATCTGTTCGCGCTCTGCCTGCTGACTGTCAGCGCAAAAAGTAACTGTTGCTACTAACTGCTATTTTGTAATTTTCTGCCTAACTCTTTGAATTTTGAAATATTATACATACTTTTGCGGGCGAAATCAGGCGGTTATGGGGGTTGCACTTCGGGTGCAGACTGAGTGCCGCCGCAGGTACTAACAATTAAAAAACAAAAAAACAATGAAAACACTTGCACTTAAAGCAGTTTCTCGTGGCGATTATGGCAAGAAGGCTACTAAGGCAGTTCGTCGTGAGGGTCTTATCCCATGCGTAGTTTACGGTGGTGGTGAGAATGTAGCATTTGCAATTGATGAGAAGGCTGTAAAGCCACTTATCTACACTCCAAACTCTTACATCGTAGAGCTTGATATCGAGGGTAAGAAGGAGCTTGCAGTTCTTCGTGATGTTCAGTATCACCCAATCCGCGAGCAGATTCTCCACATCGATTTCTACCGTGTTCAGGAGGGTAAGCCAGTCTCTATCGCAGTTCCAGTACGCCTTACAGGTAACGCTGAGGGTGTTAAGATCGGTGGTAAGCTCGCTCTGTCAGCTCGTAAGTTGGTTGTTAAGGGTATGCTTGAGAATCTTCCAGATGAGCTCGTAGTTGATGTAACTCCACTCAAGGTTGGTCAGACAATCTTCGTTGGCGACCTTAAGTTCGAGGGTCTTCAGTTTGTATCTCCTGCAACTCAGGCAGTTTGCGCAGTTCGCGTAACTCGTGCTTCTCGTGGTGCAGCAGCTCAGCAGTAATCTGAAGAAGGATGAAATATCTTGTTGTAGGTCTTGGTAACATCGGCGCAGAGTACGCCAATACCAGACACAACATCGGTTTCAAAGTGTTGGATGCCCTCGCAGAGGCATCCAACACCTCTTTTATCTCCTCGCGCTACGGCGATGTGGCAACTCTTCGCCACCGCGGACATATCGTCACACTGCTCAAACCCTCAACCTATATGAACTTGTCGGGCAAAGCCGTCAGATATTGGTTGAACGAGCTTAAAATCGAGCGCAGCAATATGCTCGTTGTCGTTGACGATATAGCCCTGCCTTTCGGCGAGCTGAGACTAAGAACAAAGGGTAGCGACGGCGGTCACAACGGTCTGAAAAATATCGCCGAACTGCTCCAGACAACCGATTACGCCCGCCTTAGATTCGGAATCGGTGGCGACTTTAGCCGCGGACATCAGGTTGACTATGTCCTTGGCGAGTGGACCGCCGACGAGCGCGAAAAAATGCCCGACCGCCTCAAGGTCTTCAGCGATGCTGTGCTCTCTTTCGTGTCAGTAGGGTTGGAGAGGACTATGAATGCCTTTAACAAAAAATAGCATTTGTTGTGATAGCACGGCATTTGCTGCCGCTAACGAAAAATCCCAGCAATGGCTGTACCTTTTAGGTACTATCCATCGCTGGGATTTTTCGCCGAGCGTGGCAACTACCGCACTCTGACAACAAATGATTTTAGCGTGATAGCGGCACATTTCCTGACGCTAAAATCGGGACGGTGCTTTAATTTGGCGGAGGGGTGCTTTAATCTTGGGGCGCAATTCTTTAGGGAGTTTAGTGAGGTTAGGGAGATTAGTGAGTGCGCTAAAGTTCAAGGGATTCGATATCCTGCAGAACTTTTTTGTTCCGCTCCCTAATTTCCTTAAAATTCACTAATCTCCCTAAACTCCTTTCTGCAAAGTAAAAAGCCAGCGTGGGCTACGCTGGCTTTAATTAGGGTCTGCACTAAATCTTAGCGGTACTCCATATAGACTGAATAGACAAAACAATCGTCTCTTGATGCATATATACACAAGTATTGCTGATTAGGAGCGAGTGCTGAACTGAGATCGTTTACACTAGTCTTTTTTACCTCTGTCCAAATATTATTGCTAACAGTTGTTGTTGCTATGCTATTAGAGCCCTTTGTTGTTGTAGATGAAGTAGATGCTACTGTAAATGTCGCTTTGTTGTCGCTATTTAATACCCAATGGTAGTTTTGAACTTCCATATCAACATAGATGTTTATAGTCTCAGGAGCATAGAAAGCGGGTGAAACAATATAACCGCCATTTAATTTAAGTTTATGTAAGGTGCTACCATTTGTAACTACCCATTCTGCACCACCATTTCGAGTCCAGCCGAGGTCGTTTTGACGGTTAGCATCAAAATCTGCCTTATACGGCAAACCGGTCACATACACGCTCTTCTTTGAGCCGAAGTCGAGGGTGTAGTTTGAGCCAGTAGGCTTGATTTGGATATAGACCCTGTAATCGCCTAAAGCAAGACCAGAATACTCTGCTGGCATATCTGCTACATTTGCAAGCACTGAGAAGGCTGCTCCATTATGGCTCCACATAGTTACAGGAGTCTCAAAGTAAGGTGCATCCTCGGCAGCAACAGTTGCGGTGCAAGTGTCAATCTTGATAGTGTTTGCATAATCGTTTACCTTGCTAACAGTGCCGTCGCAGTTGTTGTAGTTTGAGTGCATCTTAAATGTTGCGGTAGGGATACCTGTAACGGTTGCGGTGTACTCAAGAGTTTTTACGCCGTCAAACTCTGCATAGACAGTATGCTCGCCCGATGCGAGCTTTACTCTATTGCCACTCTCAAGGGTTGCAGGGCTGCCGTCAACATACACTGTAGGGGTGCTGCCGCCAGAGTAGCTGTAGCCCTCAAGGTAGAGGTAACCTCCCTCAAGAGAGCTTGCGCCTGTAGCAGAGAACTGCTTGTACCAAGATGTTGCACCAGCGAGGTTGATAATAGTCTTCTCTTTTGATGCCTTGATAGTGAACTTTTCGGTCTGAAGCAGGTCAAGAGTTGCATAGATGGTGTATTCGCCTGTGCCGACAGTAATCTTGCCATCTTCCACAACAGCCTCTATATCGTTTACATAGACTGTAGGTGTACCGCCTGTGTAAGAGTAGCCGTTGAGGTAGATGCAGCCTGCATCAAGAGTTGTTGCGGTGTTGCCCAAGGTGTAGTATTGGTTGTACCAAGAGTCAAGACCTGTAAGGCTTAGTGTGATGTTTGTCATTGAGGCGGTAAGGGTGTAGGTGTCGCTTGTTACCATCTTCTCGCCCTCGCCAACGGTGGCATATACGCTGTACTCGCCAGAGTTGTCAACCTTTACTCTGTTGCCCTCAAGTAGGGTTGCTACAGTGTCGTTTACATAGACAGTAGGTGTGCCATGCAGATACTCCAGTCCCTCAAGATAGAGGTAGCCTGGCTCAAGGGTTGTTGCGGTGTTGCCATTTGTGTAGTAGTCGTTGTACCAAGAGTTTACACCCGACATAGCAACTGCTGGCTGATACTCCCAAGTGATATTTACAATATATCTGTCGTTTGCAGCAAGGGTCGTCTCCTTTGTGGTAATTGTCTTTGTCTCGGTACCGTCTGTAAGTGTAATCTCAAAGGTGTCAGTGCCTGGCAAAACCTCAAAACTTGCCACTGCGCCCTCAAAGTTGCTGTCTGTAGAGATGGTTTTGCTGTCGTAATTGGTAACCCCATAGTTGGTATTCTTTGTGGCTGCTGTGTAGCTCATTGTGTAATAGCCTGTAAAAAGTGGAGTTGTTGTTGTCACGGTCACATTGTCAACAGGGCGTGTGCCGCGATTCTCGCTATTCTTGTCAGACCACACTCTAACCTCAATACAAGCGGTCTTTGCCTCAAGCTCTACGCTGCTAAGCTCTCCAATTGTGCCAGTGTGCATACCAACCAAAAGTGGGTTATATACACCATCCTGCACAGCCTCAGCCGCTTGAAGGGTTGCAAATCTGCCTGTAGAATCTGATGTGTCAAGAGTTACCGCGCTTGCAGGATAGACAAACAGGTAAGGTGCTGTGCTTGTAGAAGAGTATGCAAACTCGTCGCAGCCAAACTTGCCATTGTCCTTAAGTGCCATGGTGTTGGCAACGGTTGCGCTGCTGTTAAACTTAACCAAGTGCATACCTGCGATTGTATCGTCGCTCTGCCAGCTCCAACTGCCCTCAGTGTCGTAGAGACGGCTTGAAAAAGTTGTTGCATCAATCTCTACAGAGGTTGTTGCATAGTCTGTGCGGGGGGGGGTATTTGGGGTAATCTCCTCAAAATCGTTGTTCTGTGAGCAGCCAACTGTAAGAAGAACGGCTGCAAGTGCTGTTAAAATCTTTCTCATGGCTAATACTCCTCCTCTACATCATTAAGACTCTTAACCGAAAAATCACCTGATGCCTGAAAACCTTGCTCACAGGCAAATAGCTCAACATCTAAGGTTGGCTTACTGTAAAACTTCTTCATATTGCTTTTTTTATATTTATTCAGTGATATGTGCTTTTTTACCGCTGCAAAAGTAGAATTTATTACCCAAACATCTTCATCTTTTTGTTGTTTTTCAACGAAATCGAAAATAATTTCAACGAAACGGCAAGCAGTGCAATACATTTTTTGCTATCTTTGTAGTGTAAACATGTCAAATATACCTTATGTAATATATGAATAGAGCAAGAATTTTTATTTTTTCAGTCGTTGTGGTGCTTGTGGGGTTGGTAGCGTTTGGTCTTTGGTCGCGCCCACAGGTTGAGGGTTTAACTTCAGATAAGTTTTCAGCAGAGCGAGTGGTTGAGGATATTCGTGTAATATCTCAGGCGCACCACTCTGTAGCACACCCCGCAGAGCGAAAAGAGGTTAGAGACTACCTCGTCTCAAGGCTCAGTTCGCTTGGCGCAGATACGGTAGAACTATTTGAGTACAAGTCGCTTACAGGTCCAGAGAATAAGCATGTGACCTATACCTTTGATGCAACAAACATCCTTGCCACCTTTGCTCCAAAGCCAGGGCAGAAGGCAAACAGCTCGCTGCTGCTGGTTGCGCACTACGATTCGCGCTACTCGCAGCCAATGCCTAAGCAGGATACTGTCTGGTCTTACGGCGCAGCAGATGATGGCTATGGTGTGGGAGTTATTCTTGAGACGCTCAACCAGGCGTTGAGATATCGCACCTCTTGGAAGCAGGGTGTAAAGGTACTCTTTACCGATGCAGAGGAGGTGGGTATGAAAGGCATGAAGGCGATGTGGGAGCGTAACAGCGAGGTTTTTGAGGATGTGGGTCTGATGATAAACCTTGAGGCGCGCGGTCCATTTGGTCCTGCACTGCTCTTTGAGACCTCGCCAGGCAATGAGAGGCTTTTGGAGCTATACAAGTCGGCAGCTGAGTATCCATTTACATACTCGCTGACAACTGTCGTCTATGGTTTTATGCCAAACTTTACAGATTTTACAATTGTAAAGGATGCTATCCCAGGCTTGAACTTCTCGACTATTGCCGATATAAACCACTACCACACCGATTTGGATAATTTTAGTAACATAAATCCAAAATCTATACAACACTATGGCTCTCAGGTAGTTCCCGTGGTGCAGAGCTATCTTACAGACGAAAAGTTCTCTGACACTGCTGCCCTAAAGTCTCAGAGCGATACGGTAAACTTCACTCTGCCGCTACTCGGTCTGTTTAACTTCTCAAAGGGCGAGTATATGCTGCTCAATATAGTGACCTTTGTACTCTTTATCCTCTCCTTTGCACTTGAGTCTCTGCGAGGTCGCCTGCGGGCTAAGTGTGCGGTAGTGAGCGCACTCAAATCACTTGGCGCGGCACTGCTCGTGCTTGCTCTTGGAGAGGTTATGGCGTGGATTTGCTGCGCTGTTGCAGGGGCGCAGTTCAAACCATTTGGAATTGTGCAGGGCGTGGCTTTTGACAATGCGGCGATGATTGCCTCGGCATTGGCAATGGTGGCAGTTGTGGTTGCTACATACATCTGGCAGCGAAATAGAGCCCTACGCCATACAACCTCCTCTCTGCGCGCAAGTGCAACCGCCTCAGCGGCTAAGATAAATGCAACAAGCAAGCTCTATGGAACACTGCTGCTGCTCTGTGTTCTCAGCGGCGTGCTGCTTGTGGCTATAGGCGAGAATCTGATGTTTTTTATCCCGCTCTTTGCAGCTACGGCGGCAGTTATCCTCTATAGGCTCACAAGGCTTAAGCTGTGGCTGCTTATGGCTGTGGCACTGATTCTGTTGCACGCCCTTTCGTTCCTCTATGCACTTGCAATGGCACTTACAATTGGTGCTTTTGGTGCGGTGGCAATGCTCGCGCTGCTTGATGTGCTTGTGGTAGTTCCGCTTACAGAGTTATATCTAAGTAAATAGCACGATGAAGCGTATAAAGATAACCGTGATGCGTATCACGCAGTATAGTGACCTTATGGCGGAGTACGAAAACCCCATTGAGCACACTTGCGATATGCAGCTGGGGCAGAGTTTTATAGTCGAAAATGGTGCAAAGCCCGCAGGTATGTGTGACAGTGCCTGGCAGACGCTGCAACCCTTTGTTAGCGAACTTGCGGCGGGTGGTGGCAACTTCTTTGACGGTTGGATGAAAGATCCACACTCGGCAATGCTCTCCTGCAACGACGGCTTTCGACCTGTAAGTTTTTATGTAGAGGTAATATCTTAAGATATAATACAATGAGAGTAGCAATATATGGAGCAGGCTCGCTTGGAACAATTCTTGGAGCCTATATAGCCAAAGCTGGCAGAAAAATCGAACTTATAAATCGCAACAAACCGCACATCGAGGCTCTTAGGATAAAGGGCGCGCAAGTGGTTGGCACTGTGAATTTTACGCAGGCGGTAGAGGCATATACTCCCGAAGAGATGAGCGGGGTGTATGATATAATCTTTCTAATGACTAAGCAGCAGTATAACGCACAGGTGGTCTCTGTTCTCAAAGATTATATCGCACCAGATGGCGTGCTGGTAACCTTCCAAAATGGTCTGCCAGAGGTGGAGCTTGCTGAGATTTTGGGCGAAAATCGTGTGTTGGGATGCACCGTAGCGTGGGGAGCAACAATGACTGCCCCTGGAGTGTGTGAGCTGACAAGTAGCCCCGACTCGCTGACCTTCTCATTGGGCGCAATCTCGCCACAGAGAAACAAACATCTCGGCACAGTCAAAGAGCTGTTAGAGACAATGGGTAGGGTAGATGTTGAGCAGAATTTTATCGGTACACGCTGGAGTAAGCTGCTTATAAATGCCTCATTTTCAGGTATGAGCGCAGTGCTTGGCTGTACCTTCGGTCAGGCAGCATCCCCTCGCGCTTCGCGCCGAATAGTTCAGGCACTTATTAAGGAGTGTATTGATGTCTGCGCAGCGGGCGGTATTCGTATCGAGCCTGTGCAGGGCAAGGATATTGTAAAACTGCTCGACTATAAAGGCTCACTGAAAAAGGCATTCTCGTTCTTTATCATCCCTATAGCCATCCGAAAACATGCACGCCTGAAGGCAAGCATGCTGCAAGATCTCGAAAAAGGTAAGATGACAGAGGTTGACGCCATTAACGGCGCAGTGTCAGCCTTCGGTCGTAAAGTCGGTTGCCCAACACCCGCAAATGATAAAGTTGTCGAAATCATCCACCGAATCGAGCGCGGCGAACTCAAACCTCAGTTTGATAACCTAAAGTTTTTTGACTGAGTATCGCAGCTTTTTGCTCTGTCAGTCAGTAAGGGTATGCGCGAACAGATGACACTTAATAGCACAGAATAGCATTTAATAACAGCGGGTCTAACGACCCTTAATAGCTAAGCGCAACTGTTATTTACAGGGTATCGGCTTTTTGCGCATTGTCATTGTATGCCATTAAGGGCGAAGCCCGCTGCTATTCTCTGTTATTCTCTGCTATTAAAGCGCACCCCCTAATGCCCCCTAACAACCTTATCAACTCTAACAACCCTACTAAGTGCGCGCGATGCTATCTGTATTTAGAATTGCGGCTAAATAGTTTCTAAAAAAACATCAATAAAGCAACAGCGTTGCGCCATTTTTATTATAAAAAAGAGTTTTTTGCCGATTTTTGCGAAAATTTTTAGCAAAAAGTTTGCATTTTAATAAAAAGATTGTACTTTTGTGGTACAAATGTGGGGTTCTCCCACTGCTCATTAACCTAACTAACCTAATATCGGGACTCCGCTTGTTGCCAGACTTGCGGAGTCTATCTTTTTTTTAGCACAATTTTTATAAGGTCTGCGCGCGCCTTAATGGCAAACAAAAAAGAGGCTGACTAAAAACAACATTTTTAGTCAGCCTTGTTTTTGTTGTGT
>CAZIPR010000008.1:58872-72190 GCA_964541245.1 uncultured Alistipes sp. | reverse complement strand
CCTCACACAACAAAAACAAGGCTGACTAAAAATGTTGTTTTTAGTCAGCCTCGCTTGGTCGCAGTTTTGAAAGAATCAAAACTACTCCGACTTTGCGCTTATAGAGAGCGAGAAGAACGCGTAAAGAGACAATATACACAGTTAGTAAAAATAGAGTGAAAAGTTATAACTTTTCGCTCTATTTTGTTATATTTGCAAAATGAAACTGCCTATAAGACCTATACATATAGTAGCCTTGGGTTGCATGCTGCTCACTGCTACAGCCATTGAGGCACTTGGACCTGTGCTGCTAAACTTTGAGAGCGGGCTGAATATCGCCAACTGCATAAGACTGATTTGTCGCGCCTTGTTCTACACATCATCTCTTATTACGCTACTCTCTGTGTTTGGCAAGCGTAGTTTTAAGGTAATATTTTGGTTTACAACTGTTTACGCACTATTTGCATACGCAAATCTGCTCTGTTTCAGAGGCATGGGCTCATATCTGCCACTATCCCTGATATTTGATTTTCAGCAGCTTAATGGCATAAGCAGCAACATTACAGAGCTTATTCATTGGTACGATATACTCTATATTGCAGCTCTTGCCCTGTTATATCTCCTATGCAAGCACCTTACTGCGCATGCTAAAGAGTTGTCGCGCGCAAAACTACTTGCTCTATTTGCCCCAATAGCCCTTATTTCAAGCATACCTTCGTTTGGAGTCTCCAGGATAGTGCAAGGGGAGCGTCTCTTTGAGAAGATCGCCTGGCTTATTGAGTGCGAGCCTACAAGGGTCTATAAAATATACGGAGTACCCCCAATTATCTGCCATCAGCTATTAGGAGAGTCAGCCGATAGGGTTACCCTGACAGCTGAAGAGCGTAGTGCCATTGACGGGATTATTACGGCTCGCAAAGAGCATCTGAGGGATATAGGGTGCAGTAGGCAGAATATAGTAATTATGCTTATGGAGTCGCTCAATAGCTCTGTAATCACTCCAGAGATAATGCCTGCGCTCTATGAACTAAGCACCCAGCCACAGACACTCTACTGCGGCAATGTGCGCCAGCTTACGCAGGGAGCAATGTCTATAGGCGGTCAGCTCACTGTCCTCTCTGGTCTTGCAGGGCTTAGAACTTCGGTATTCTGTGCCGACTATCCCGACAACATCTACCCCTCAATTGCAAAAGAGATGAAGGCTCGCAATAGCAACACCTACACCTACGCTGTTGTAAGCACCTCACGCAACTACTGGAGAGAGGATGCTCTATGCAAGGTTTTGGGTATTGACAACCTGTTTGACAAACAGAATATAGCTCAGCACTACAATATGCAGCAGCTCAGTGACCTTGAGTGGATGGATGACAGAGAACTTTTTGGCTTTGCAGCCTCTAAGTTGCCAGACCCTTCGACACCTTTCATGGCTCTTGTTGTGCCAAGCAATATGCACTCGCCATATAGCTACAAAGAGAGCATACTATTTGAGGCAGACTTCTCTTCAGAGCCTAACAGTTCCCTTAGAGAGTATTACCGCAGGGCTGCATACCTTGATATTCAGGTTGCAGAGTTTATTAAAGCACTGAAAGACAAGGGTTTGTACGACAACACGCTGATAGTTATAACCTCAGACCACCAGATACCCGCTCCATCGTTTGAAGAGGAGCTTGAGGGCAAACTAAGCCCATATATCCCTGCAATATTTGTCAACACAGGTCTTGATTGGCAGAACAATGACTATACAGTCTTCTGTCACAGCCAGATATACCCAACCATATTGCAGCTTGCTGGTCTTAAGCCAGAGAAGTATGCAGGTCTATATCCTCCAATGACAAACATCAAGGCTACAGAGGCTTACGACTTTGACAACTGCCAATATGCCACAACAACCGACAAGCGTATTGAGGCTATATACAACATTGAGGAGCTGATTATCCGCAGTGGTTACTTTGGAACAAATAACAAGAGATAATATGAACAACAGAATTGTATTTTTGGACTATCTTAGAGTAGTTGCCTGTTTTATGGTAATTTTAGTACACTGCTGTGAGCCTTTCTACCTCGGCGGCGAGGGTACATATATCGCAAACAGCTATGACGCCTTTTGGGTTACCATTATTGACTCTGCACTGCGCTGTGCCGTGCCGCTGTTTGTTATGACATCGAGCTACCTGCTCTTCCCGCTGCAAACTCCTACTTCTCAGTTCTTCCGTCGTAGAGTAGTTAGGGTAGTTGTTCCATTTGCCATCTGGAGCCTACTCTATGCACTTATCCCAATGTGGGGCTGTGGCGAGGGTTTTGATAGGGCAGACAATCTTGCAAACCTTACTCTTAACTTCAACATGTTCTCTGGGCATCTGTGGTTTGTCTATATGATTTTGGGCGTATATATCCTTATGCCGCTGCTCTCGCCATGGGTTGAGAAGGTTTCAAAGCGCGGAGAGGAGATTTTCCTTGCAGCATGGGCTGTAACAACCCTTGTGCCGTTCCTGCATCAGGCAGCTTTAGCCCTCTTTGGTCGAGCTGAGGTATATGGAGAGGCTAACTGGAACGAGTTTGGCACGCTATACTACATCAGTGGTTTTATAGGCTATCTTGTAGCTGCGCACTATATCCGCACATACATAGATTGGTCGTGGAAAAAGACCCTTGCAGTGGCTGTTCCTATGTGGGCTACAGGCTATGCAATTGCCGCGCTCTGGTTTTGGTCTCAGATTCCAGATACATACCCTGTCAATGCGCCAATAGACCTTGCCGTGCTTATGGAGCAGAGCTGGAGATTCTGCTCTATAGGTGTTGCCATGACCACATTTGGTATTTTCCTGATTTTCAAGAAGATTAGCTGTTCTGGGGCTGTTTACAAGTTAGTTGAGCCTATATCCAAGGTCAGCTACGGAGTCTATCTGATGCACATGTTCGCCCTTGTGCCTACCATTTCACTTGTCGGCTCATGGGGCTTTGCAACGCCTATTACAATAGTTCTCTCTGCCGTTATAACCCTTGCAGTATGCTCTGTTGTAGCACTTATAATCTCTAAACTCCCTGGCGGAAAGTATATCGTAGGATAATGAGGCGAATAGTAACCACAGTGTTATCACTACTCTGCACAATGCTCTGCGCAGCACAATCTCCTCTAAGCCCATGGCGCGCTGGAGAGGAGGTTACACGCAGTGATGTAGAGAGTTTTGGGCTGGATAGGTGTTTTACCTCGGAGGCTATAAGCGAGGCTATTTTTGCCCGTATGAAAGGCAAAAGCTACAAGGAGCAGTGCACTATTCCGACAAATGAACTACGCTATATAAGGGTGCTGCATATTACCCAGGAGGGGAAGATACTTACAGGCGAAATGGTTGCAAATAGGGCTATAAGTGACGATTTGGTTGCCATTTTCCGCGCACTCTTTGAGGCTGAGTACCCCATTGAGCGCATGGTACTTGTCGATGACTACAACGCCGATGACAACGCCTCTATGCGGGCAAATAACTCCTCGGCTTTCAACTTTCGCTATATCCCCACAGGTGGCAGGCTCTCGGCACACAGCAGAGGCATGGCTGTAGATATAAACCCGCTCTACAACCCATATATTAAGCAGACTGCAAACGGCACTATAATTGCTCCAAAAGAGGGTAGCGACTATGTAGAGCGCAGCGGAGCTTTCCCGTACAAAATTGACAGAGACGACATCTGCTGCCGCCTATTCCTCCAGCACGGCTTTGAGTGGGGCGGAGATTATAAGACAATTAAGGATTACCAACACTTTGAAAAGAGATAACTATGCTGAAAATCGGAGACAAGATGCCTCATTTTGAGGTTATAGACCAAGATGGTAATAGAGTGACATCTGAGAGTTTTATAGGCAAGAAAACAATCATCTACTTCTATCCCAAAGATAACACAAGTGGCTGTACAGCAGAGGCTTGTAACCTAAGAGACAACTATCAGGCTCTTGCTGCAAAGGGATATAATATCGTGGGCGTGAGCAAGGATAGCGCAGCCTCACACCGCAAGTTTATCGACAAATATTCTCTGCCTTTTACGCTGCTTGCCGACACTGCAACAGATATGATACAAGCCTTCGGAGCTTGGGGCGAAAAGAGCCTATATGGTCGCAAATATATGGGCACACTTCGCCGTACATACATCTTCGATGAGCAAGGTGTTCTCACTCAAATCATCGAAAAGGTTGATACAAAAGACCATGCAGCCCAGATATTAAAGTAGGGAGCTTAAAGTATTTGTGCGTGTGTGCATTTCATAGTATTTTGCACGCACGCACATTGTACATCTTAGAGCAGTGCCTCGATTTTTGCTTGGAGGTCGTTGCGAGAGATTGCGCCGACATGCTTATCTACAACCTCGCCGTTCTTGATAAAGACAAGGGTAGGGATGTTGCGAACTCTATAAACTGCTACAACATCGTCAGAGCTATCAACATCGCACTTGCCGATATTTACTCTGTCTGCATAAGTCTCTGCAAACTCTTCAACAAGAGGTGCAATTGTGCGGCATGGACCACACCACTCTGCCCAGAAATCAATAACCAAAGGCTTAGAATCTGCAACTAAAGCCTCATAATTCTCATTTGTAATTTGTAGTGCCATAATTTGTTTATTTTTAAGTGTTTATTGTGTTTATTTCAACATATACTTTATATTTCTACGCTCCAAAAAGCCTCTCAACGCATCTGTAAATGCGACTCTGCGCTTTTTAGCGTGCATAGCAACACCAACGCCATCTTTAGGGTCAAAGACCGAGATACTCAGCACGCTTTTTCCCTTTGACTGCTTGACCACATCTGTAAGTTCAGAGATAAAATCCTCTGTAATATCTGCAACATCTACACTCAAGGTAATACGCTCAAGATTCTCTACAATATCGCCTAACTGGGTAATTGAGCCGATATTAAAGAAATATCTTGTAACAGGATTTTGTTTGTGTACATCCTCCTTATTATAGGTTACAAAAGAGCGCACCTCGCCACGGATAAGCAGGTAGTAGTCTGGGTGCAAGAAGTTTCTAAATCGCTCAAAGTCCTTCTTCTTAAACCAAAAATCGTGCTTACCTTTATAATCCTCTGCAACCATTATTCCATATTGGCTCTTACCGTCTGCCGTAGTGCGTTCCTCGCCAGAGGCTGATACACAAGCCATTACAAGCTCCTTGCCCACATTTTCCTCAAGGCGGTCCAAATCGGCAAGTGTTGCGTTGCAGAACTGCTCGATAATAGGGCGGTAGTCGTCAAGCGGATGCGAGGAGAGGAACAGACCCACAACCTCTTTCTCCTTACCAAGTCGCTTAAGGGTACTCCACTCGTCACACTGCGGCACTGCTGGGCGTTGGATTGCAGCACTACCGCCGCCATCGTCGCCGCCAAACATGCTAAACAGGCTCTGCTGGGCATTGAGTTTATCCTCTGTATAACGCTGTCCATAGCGCATAAGTTGCTCCAAGAACAGCACTGTAGAGTCCTTACTCTCTGGGGCAAAGAACTTACAGCGCGAGAAGTTTGTAATAGAGTCAAAACAGCCTGCATACGCCATATTCTCAAGGCATTTACGGTTTACCACCGAAGAGTTAATTCGCTCAAAGAAGTCGTAAATATCTTTGTAAGGTCCATTTTTGTCTCGCTCTGCAATAATTGACATAGCCGCAGCCTCGCCCACGCCCTTAATACCTCCAAGACCAAAGCGAATATCGCCCGCAGCGTTAGAAGAGAAGCGCAGCATAGACTCGTTGACATCTGGGCTGAGCACCTTAATTCCCATCTGCTGGCACTCACTGATATAATCTGTAAGGGTAGAGATATCGTTCAGATTACTACTCAGCAGTGCTGCCATATACTCTGATGGGAAGTTTGCCTTTAGGTATGCAGTCTGGTAAGCCACCCAAGAGTAGCAGGTTGCATGCGACTTATTAAAGGCGTATGATGCGAACTTCTCCCAGTCTGCCCAAATCTTCTCAAGGGTATCTTTGTCGTGACCGTTGTGCATTCCGCCCTTGATAAACTTAGGCTTGAGGGCATCCAGCTTATCCTTGAGCTTTTTACCCATAGCCTTACGCAGCGTATCTGACTCGCCACGAGTAAAGTCGGCAAGTAGGCGAGAGAGCAACATGACCTGCTCCTGATAGACCGTAATACCGTATGTATCCTTAAGATACTTCTCCATTACAGGAATATCATAGACAATAGGCTTGCGACCCTGCTTTCTATCAATAAAGTCTGGGATATAATCCATTGGACCTGGACGATAGAGGGCATTCATGGCGATAAGGTCCTCAAAGACACTCGGCTGCAACTCTCTCAGGTACTTCTGCATACCTGGGGACTCGAACTGGAAGGTACCAACGGTGCGACCCTCACAGTAGAGGCGATAGGTTGCTGGGTCATCAATAGGAATATGGTCAATATCCACCTCTAAACCCTTAATGCGCTTGATATTCTCCACCGCATCCTTCATAATAGAGAGGTTTTTAAGACCGAGGAAGTCCATCTTGATAAGACCCGTATCCTCAATTACAGAGCCCTCGTACTGAGTTACAAGAATCTTCTCATTTGTCTCCTTATCGACTGCCGTAGAGACTGGTACCCAATCTGTAATATCGTCTCTACAGATAATTGTTCCGCAGGCATGCACACCCGTACCTCGAACATTACCCTCAAGCTGGCGAGCATACTTTAGCGTGTCGCGCATTATAGGGTTGTCCGACTTCTCAGCAGCCTGAAGCTCAGGGACAAAGGCTATTGAGTTGGCAAGGTTGACCTTGAGCTGTTTATCCTTATTTTTAGGGTCTGGAATACGCGCAGGGATAAGTTTACAGAGCCTATCTGACTCCGAGAGAGGCAGTTTCTGCACACGGGCAACATCCTTGATAGCCATCTTGGTTGCCATTGTACCGTATGTAATAATATGGGCAACCTTCTCCTTGCCATACTTATTTGTAACCCACTCAAGCACCCTGCCACGACCCTCGTCATCAAAGTCGATATCAATATCGGGCAGTGAGATACGGTCTGGGTTAAGGAAACGCTCAAAAAGCAGGTCATACTTTATAGGGTCAATCTGAGTAATACCCAAACAGTATGCCACAGCCGAGCCCGCTGCCGAGCCACGACCTGGACCTACCCAGACATTGAGTTGTTCTCTTGCCGCAGCTATAAAGTCCTGAACGATAAGGAAGTAGCCAGGAAAACCCATGGTCTTCATAATATGCAGCTCAAACTTTATTCGCTCTGCCACCTCGGCATCTAAAGGGTCGCCATAACGCTTTTTTGCGCCCTCTAAAGCAAGGTGTGCAAGGTAGTCAGCCTCAAACTTGATACGATAGAGGCGGTCGTAGCCACCCAGCTTCTTAATCTTCTTCTCAGCCTCCTCCTGGCTCATCACCTTGTTGCCGTTCTCGTCACAGGTAAACTCGTCAAAAAGGTCCTTCTCTGTAAGGCGGGCACGGTACTGCTCCTCTGTTCCAAACTCCTCTGGAATATCGAACATAGGCATAATAGGGTCATGGTCGATAGAGTAGCTCTCAACCTTCTCGCAAATCTCAACCGTATTTGTAAGCGCATCGGGGTAGTCGGCAAACAGGTCGTTCATCTCTTTTCGACTCTTCATCCACTCCTGCTTTGAGTAGAGCATACGCTTAGGGTCGTCAAAGTCGTGGCTTGAGTTGATGGAAATCAGACGGTCATGTGCCTCTGCATCCTCCTCCTCGACAAAGTGAACATCGTTTGTGCAGATAAGTTTTATATTGTGCTTGCGAGCAAGAGCAACAAGATGTTCATTTGCCTCTACCTGCAACTTGTATGTATCGTGATTAGCCCTCTCTACGGTAGCCTTATGTAGCTGCAACTCAATGTAGTAGTCATCTCCAAATAGCTCCTTATGCCACAGCACAGCCTTCTCTGCCTCGTCTAACTTGCCTGCAAGCACGAGCTTAGGAATCTCTCCACCGATACACGCCGAGCAGCAGATAAGACCCTCATGGTACTTTTCAAGCTCGCTATGGTCTGTTCGTGGACGGTTGTAAAAACCATCAGTCCACGCCTTGGAGACTATCTTAATCAGATTTTTGTAACCCTGCTGATTTTTTGCCAGCAGGATAAGGTGCCAACCACCTTGGTCCTCCTTTGCACTCTTCTGCAACAGACCATTGCGTGCCACATAGACCTCACAGCCTATAATAGGCTTAAAGTCTGGCACAGCAGAGAGTTCTGCAATCTTACTCTCAGCCTGAGCTATATCAAAGCCGAACTCCTTCTCCATGCTCTCAACCTGAGAAAGGTGGGACTTTACGCGAACAAGCTCCTCGTTATCCTCCATAGAGTATGAGGTGGCATTATCAACCACAGCCTGCTTGGCAGCAACATCCGCCTCTACACTGCTCTTATACTGCACAAGGTCGCCATGCTGCTCCAATAGGGCAGACATAGCCTGACTGAGCTTTGTAAGGGACTTTATCTTGTCGTGTTTCTGAGAGTTTTTCTTTTTGACATAGTTCCAGAACTCCTTGATACCGTACATATTACCGTGGTCTGTCACAGCAATACCTCGCATGCCATCCTTGAGAGCTTTATCTACAAGACGAGCGATGCTTGCCTGTCCGTCAAGCAGTGAATATTGAGTATGTACATGAAGATGAACAAAGTCGTGCATAGCAAAAGTATATTTGCTACAAATATAGGACTTTTTTCTGAGATTCCATGGCAAAAAAGTTGCAAGTTTTAAGCAAAATTACTAAATTTGAAATGCAAACCTTAAAACATGCTGATTATGAATACTCAAGAGCTGGTTGTTATCGCCGAGTACAACTCCTACTTAGAGGCTGAGATGGCGAAAAGTATCGTTGCAAGTGCTGGTATTCATGCCGAGATTAGAAACGAGCACATGTCAACTGCCTATGCTATTGCAATTCCTCCGCAACTGCTTGTCTGTCAGGATGATGTAGAGCAGGCTAAAACGCTGCTTAATCTCCATCCTTAGACCAAATCTCCCATGAGGCTTCAGCCTGAGAGCGAAACATCATAAGCCCCTCAATTGTCGCTGCACCCTGCTCTGCGCCACGCTGTAGAAACTTGGTTACAGCAGGGTTATAGACAAGGTCAAAGAGGGTATGTGAGCTACTTAGAGCATGGTAGGGCAGAGTTGGAGCCTGCGCCACATTTGGGTACATGCCTACAGGTGTGGCATTGACAACTATTGCCACGCTTGAGAGGAGCTGTTCTGTAACCTCACTATATATTATAACCCCCTCAGAGGCATGCCTTGAGACACTTATAACCTCGGCACCTAACTCTCTAAGCACCGCCACCACAGCCGCAGCTGCGCCACCCGTACCCAGAACAAGTGCCTTTTTGCCCGCCAAATCAAGCCCACATAGCGAGGCTCTGATACCTATAACATCGGTATTATGCCCGTGCATACGCCCTGTAGAGTCAATCTTTACACAGTTTACAGCACCCACAGCCTCAGCCTCAGGACTTATTGTAGTAAGATAGGGGATAATCGCCTTCTTGTAGGGTATGGTCACATTAAAACCAGAGAGCCTACCTCTCAAACTCTCAACCTCCTCTATGCTCTCAAGTTCATAGAGGGTGTAATCTGCATCAATACCCTCAGCTGCAAACTTCTCTGTAAAATATACCGCCGATGCCGAGTGCCCCAACGGACAACCTATAAGTCCAAAATGTTTCATAGCTACAAAGGTATAAAAAAACGACTACCTTTCAAAAAAAGATAGTCGTCTTTTGATATTAACAACTCAACACCGCTAAAAACCATACGGCTCAATCATACCAGCATACCTGCTCCAACCATATGTTGTTTTATAAACCTCCACAGATGCGCGAGGTACATATATTTTGAAATTGTCGGCAAACTCACCTATAAGAGATACAGTCGGTGGTGTTATTGGCTTACAATAGAAACTTGTAAGGCTTAGGCAAGAACCAAAAGCTCCATTTCCAATCGAAGTAACGCCATTTCCAATAGTTACACATGCAAGACTTTTGCAATAAGCGAAAGCACTGCCTCCAATCTCTGTCACGCTATCTGGAATAGTTACACTTGTAAGTCCATCGCAATAACTGAAAGCAGTCACTCCAATTGAAGTTACACTATCTGGAATAGTTACACTTGTAAGTTCATCGCAATTATAGAAAGCAGAATGACCAATTGAAGTAACACCATTTTCAATAATTACGCTTGTAAGGTTTGTGCATTCTCTGAAAATTTCCTTTCCAAATTCGGTTACGCTACCAGGGATCGTAATATTTGTCAAACTTTTGCAAGAAGCGAAAGCTTGGTTTCCAATTGTTTTTACACTATTTGGAATAGTTATACTTGTCAGACTGCTACATCTACAGAATGCAACCTCCCCAATTTTTGTTACGCTATTTGGAATAGTTACACTTGTAAGACTGACACAACCACCGAAAGCAGAATGACTAATTGAAGTTACGCCATTTCCAATAATTACATTTGCAAGACTGTCGCAAGAATCAAAAGCACCATCTCCCATTACAGTTACGCTATCAGGAATCGCTACATTTGTAATTCTGTCGCAAAAAGCGAAAGCATAATCACCAATTGAAGTTACACCATTTCCAATAGTTACACTTACAAGACTGTTGCAAGCTTGAAAGGCACAATTTCCAATCGAAGTTACGCTACTTGGAATAGTTACATTTGTAAGACCGTAGCAATCACAGAAAGCATACTCTCCAATTAAAGTTACACCATTTCCAATAGTTAGATTTGTAAGGCTGGGACAATTACAGAAAGCATATCCCCCAATCTCGGTTACACTATCAATAATAGTAATATTTGGCAAGCCCTCGCAATTTCCGAAAGCTGAGTTTCCTATAACCTTTACTCCTTGAGGAAGAGTGATGTGCTTCAATGAGAGACAATTATAAAAAGCTTCATCTTCTATCTTTTCCAAACCTGTAAAATACTGGAACTCATCAAAGAAAATAATAGGCGAGTAACTAAATGCACCTGGTTTTAACTCCGTTACAGCGGCAGCCTCTGCATAGGAGAGCTCTCCATCGCCATCTGTGTCAAAATAGAATACACAAAGAAGTTTTGCATTTTGGTCAACAAACTGCATAATATCATCATTTGGCGCACTATTTCCTATTTTAGAGATTGTAATTGTTGAGCCGTCAGCAAGGGTAAATATTACAGCAGTATCGGTCTCTATAACATCCTTAATCATGCAAGAACTGCTCTCCAAACTTGTGACTTTGCCTATCTGAGTCCAAGATGCGCCATTGTCGTAGGAAATATACCAATAGTCGTCCTCGATTTTGAGTTGCGGAGTAATTCCGTCTTTTCCATTGGCACCGTCAGTGCTAATTGCCTTGATCTTTTCGCCATTGTCATTGAACAGCCACTCGCCATTGAGTGTCCAATAATAGACTCCGTCGGTATCTTGTTTAACACCGATAACAGGTAGAGAATCTTCTTTTCCGTCTTGTCCGTTAGCACCGTCCTTGCCGTGGTAGATGGTAATTGAGCCACTTTTTGAGAAAGTAATTGTGTAGCCAACCTCTACGCCATTTTGGGTAATTGGTGCAATGCCCGTAACATAATCGTTTGACTGTAAAGCTGTTACAATTGCTTGCAGCGATGAAATATTGGTATTCATCTGACCGCAAAGGGTTTCGAGCTTTGAGATTCGCTCGTCATGCTTCTTGAACTCATCCCAAACAGCAGTGTCGTCGTACTCACTGCTACAACTGATAGCAAACAGTGTCGCTACCACCGTAAGAATCGAAAAAATCTTTTTCATACTTTTGATTTTTCTTGTGTCCTCCAACCCCAAAAGGACATTATAAAAAACAGAAAGTGTGGAGTTACTTTCCGTTTACTGAATAGAGGCTCTGACAAAACCCGAAGAAAATAAACGATACAGCCCCACACCTGATAGTATGGGGTAAATACACAAATTGTGCATAGCCACATAGCTATACAAGAAATGAGTGCTATTCGTTATCCTTTCTTCTTGAAAACTGTCAGATTTTCTATTCAGGACTGCGAAAACACTTTCGTAAATATGTACACCGCGTGGAAATTACTCACGGCACTACAAAAGTAGAAATATTTTTTCAAACAAGCAACTCTGCATATAACATTGCTGTTACAGCACAAAAAAAGCTGCTAACATTTTCTGTCAACAGCCTTAAGAGTGGGGTAGAACGGGTTATTTCTCAAAGAACTCTGGTTTGTGCTCCTTGATAAAGTCTATGACCTCGTTAAGACCATCTGTGAACTTGGCGAAATCCTCCTTGTAGAGGTAAATCTTGTGACGGTCAAAGGAGTAGCTACCATCTGCACGGCTGACCTTGCGAGACTCGGTAATAGTGAGAAAATAGTCGTCCCCGCGAGTTGCCTTAACATCAAGGAAATATGTTCTGCGACCTGCCTTGATTACCTTTGAGACAATCTGGTCGCCGTAATCCTCATTTTCAATCTGAGTTGCAAAAGATGACATGGTACAATAAGTTTATAATGTGTGTGTTAGTGTGTGCCTACTTAGCTTTTACTCTATACTCTCTGCTAACTCTGCTGTAGCAACAGTTTTCTGCTCGCCAGTATTCATATTCTTAAGAGTTACAACACCCTGCTCAAGCTCGTTGCTGCCGATAATGGCAACATACGGTATTGCACGACGGTTTGCATACTCCATCTGCTTCTTCATCTTAGCACTGTCTGGGTATAGCTCTGCCGAGATACCTGCACCACGCAGAGCATTTACCGCGCAGAGTGAGGCAAGAGCCTCCTTATCGCCAAGGTTAACAAACAGTACCTTTGTAGAGCAACCAATCTCAGCAGGGAAGAGGTCGAGACCGACCATAACATCATAGATACGGTCAGCACCAAACGAGATACCCACGCCAGAGACATTTGGCAGACCGAAGATGCCTGTAAGGTTGTCGTAACGACCACCGCCACAGATTGAGCCAATGGCAAAATCCTTTGCCTTAACCTCGAAGATAGCACCTGTATAGTAATTCAGTCCGCGAGCCAGCGAAAGGTCAAGCTCAATATCCACACTATAGCCCGCAGCAGCTACACAGTCAAAGACTGTACGCATCTCGCTAACGCCCAAAAGACCTGTCTCTGAATCGGCAAGGATAGAAGACAAAGTATCTAATTTCTCGGCAGTTGTGCCGCTTAACTCAAGTATTGGTTGAAGTTTAGCAATTGCCTCATCCTCAATACCGCGCTCAGAGAGTTCAGCCTTTACATTATCAAGACCAATCTTCTCACTCTTGTCCCTAGACACGGTAATATCAACCACCTTATCCGCATGACCCATAACCCCTGCAATACCGTAG
>CAZIPR010000008.1:0-58862 GCA_964541245.1 uncultured Alistipes sp. | reverse complement strand
CGCGGTAAGATCAAGCGTCGTGTCGGCATGACCGAGAGCCTCGGGGGGAGGGGAGAGAGGCTGGGGGGGGGGCATCTTAAGGGTAACAGCTATGCCCAACTTCTCAAAGACACTCTGCACAATGCCCACAAGCTCAACCTCGTTCATAAGAGACTTTGAGCCGATAACATCTACATCGCACTGGTAGAACTCACGGTAGCGACCCTTCTGCGGACGGTCTGCACGCCAAACAGGCTGAATCTGGTAACGCTTAAAAGGGAATACAATCTCGTTCTGGTGCTGAACAACATAGCGCGCAAATGGGACTGTGAGGTCGTATCTGAGACCCTTCTCGCAGATTTTAGACGCCTCAGTAAGCTCCTCAAGCTGCAACTTTGAGGCATAGTCGCCTGAGTTGAGAATCTTAAAGAGCAGTTTATCGCCCTCGTCGCCATATTTACCAAGCAGAGTAGAGAGATTCTCCATTGCAGGGGTCTCAATAGGCGAATAACCGTTTAGGCGGAAGACGCTACGGATAGTATTGAAGATATAGTCACGGCGCATCATCTCTACAGTAGAGAAGTCTCGCGTGCCCTTTGGAATAGATGGTTTCTGTGCCATAAGATAGTATATTCTACTGATTTTCTGTTAGTTTACGATACTTCACACGCTTAGGAGCTGTATCAAGACCCTGAGCCTTCTTCCACTCCTCATACTCTGAGTAAGAGCCCTCGTAGAAGACAACCTTTGAGTCGCCCTCAAATGAGAGGATATGGGTTGCAACACGGTCGAGGAACCAACGGTCGTGCGAGATAACAACTGCACAGCCTGCAAAGTTCTCAAGACCCTCCTCCAAAGCACGCAGGGTGTTTACATCAATATCATTGGTAGGCTCATCGAGCAGGATAACATTACCCTCCTCCTTAAGTGCAAGGGCAAGATGCAGACGGTTACGCTCTCCACCAGAGAGTACGCCGCACTTCTTCTCCTGGTCTGCGCCTGTGAAGTTAAAGCGAGCCACATAGGCACGAGCATTAACCTGACGGTTGCCAAGGGTAATAAGGTCGCTATTCTGGGAGATAACCTCATAGACGGTCTTCTCTGGGTCTATAGAGGCGTGCTGCTGGTCAACATAGGCAAGTTTTACGGTCTGACCTACAGTGAAAGTACCGCTTGTAGGCTGCTCCAAACCCATAATCATACGGAATAGGGTAGTCTTACCTGTTCCATTAGGACCGATAACGCCCACAATACCCGCAGGTGGGAGCTTGAAATCAAGACCCTCATAGAGTACACGGTCGCCATAAGCCTTTGAAACACCATTTGCCTCAATTACCACATCGCCCAAACGAGGTCCGTTAGGGATGTAAATCTCCAGCTTCTCCTCCTTCTGCTTAGTATCCTCATTGAGCATCTTATCGTATGCAGAAAGACGCGCCTTGCTCTTTGCTCTACGACCCGCAGGAGCCATATTAACCCACTCAAGCTCGCGCTCCAAAGTCTTGCGACGCTTGCTCTCCTGCTTCTCCTCAAGTGCCATGCGCTTGGTCTTCTGGTCAAGCCAGCCTGAGTAGTTGCCTTTCCATGGAATACCCTCGCCACGGTCAAGCTCCAAAATCCAGCCTGCAACATTGTCAAGGAAGTAACGGTCGTGGGTTACAGCGATAACTGTACCCTTATACTGCTGAAGGTGCTGCTCAAGCCAATCAATACTCTCGGCATCGAGGTGGTTAGTAGGCTCGTCAAGCAACAGCACATCTGGCTGCTGAAGGAGCAGACGACACAGTGCCACACGGCGACGCTCGCCACCCGAAAGTACAGCCACACTCTGCTCTGGGTCTGGACAACGAAGCGCATCCATAGCACGCTCAAGCACGCTATCAAGCTCCCAACCGTTGACCTGGTCAATCTTCTCATAGACAACACCCTGACGCTCTATAAGGGCGTTCATCTCGTCGTCAGACATAGGCTCACACAGCTTCATGTTTATATCTTCATACTCCTTAAGCAGGGCTACAGTCTCGGCACAACCCTCCTCTACAACCTGACGAACAGTCTTTGAGTTGTCAAGCTGAGGCTCCTGCTCAAGATAACCCACAGTGTAACCTGGAGAGAAGACAACCTCGCCCTGGAAGTTCTTATCAATGCCTGCGATAATCTTCATCAGGGTAGATTTACCTGAGCCATTAAGACCGATAATGCCGATTTTTGCACCGTAGAAGAAAGAGAGATAGATGTTGTTAAGCACCTTTTTCTGGTTGGTAAAAGTCTTTGAGACACCAACCATTGAGAAGATAATTTTTTCGTCTGCCATATAGTTTTTTGTTACAATTTTCCAATTTGGGCAAAGATACAAATTTTTAGGCAATACCAAAGCTGTTTTGCAAAGTTTTTGTAACCTACACACCGAAAATCTAAAAAACAACAAATATGAGGAGTATCAAAGGTACTAAAACAGAGCAAAACCTACTCAAAGCATTTGCAGGAGAGAGTCAGGCACGCAACCGCTACACCTACTTTGCAGAGGTAGCTAAAAAAGAGGGTTATGAACAGATTGCATCCATTTTTCTTGAGACGGCAGAGCAGGAGAAAGAGCATGCAAAACGCTTTTTTGAGCTACTTGAGGGCGGACAGGCTAACATCTACGAGGCGACCTACCCAGCAGGCAGAATAGGTACAACACCAGAAAACCTACTCGCCGCAGCACAGGGAGAGAAAGAGGAGTGGGACACACTCTATCCAACCTTTGCCCAGCAAGCTATAGAGGAGGGTTTTAGCAATATTGCAGGGGTCTTTAACCACATCGCAGGGGTAGAGGCGGAGCATGAACGCAGATACCTCAAACTGCTGAGCCGAATTACAGATGGCGACTTCTTCCATCGCCACCACGACATTTGGTGGCAGTGCCGCAACTGCGGCTATATCTGCAAGGCAACAGACGCCCCAAAAATCTGCCCAACATGCCTGCACCCACAAGCCTACTTCGAGCCAATGAAAGAGAACTATTAACAAAGTGGCGTATGATTGGATCTAAGTACCAGACATACGCCACTTTTTATGCTGCTTAGAGGAGGTATATTAGATTTACTAACTATTATTTATCACTCGTTGCTTTGTATATTCGCTTTTTCTGCTTACAGACATCAAAATATCCAACAATAGCGACAACAATTGCCCCAAGAAGATCTAATATCAAATCAACCATAGTATCCCACAGAGCATCGCGCCCTATACGAGGATGAACCATATCAAATGTGCCACTGCTCGACAAAAACTCCTGAGAGTTCAACCCGAAAAGTCCATCGGTTACAAACTCTAATATTTCCCACATTGTGCCTACCGCAACGGAGAAACAGATAATCCAAGTAGCCATAAACGGAGGAGAATATCGCAATCGGTTATCATCTACTCTGTTGTATGTATTGATTATAGCATAGCCCACAATACCCATCAACACACCAGATATAGCGTGCAAGATAGTATCCCACCAAGTAAAACGGCTGTAAAAGTTTGCTACATCTCCTAATATTAAACTTGCAAAACAGAAGGCTACAAATACAATCTCCAATGAGGGGGAGATTTTTATTTGCATCACCCGATTTGAAATCATTGGGAGATATATAATCAGCATCATCAGTGCCGTCTCAAACATCTGAAATGCGCGGATGCTGACCATCGCACTATCGTCTATAAAAGGTATAGATAGCGTACCACAGAGAAATATCACAGTGCAAAGGACTAAGATAATTTTTGAAAATCGTGTTTGTCTATAATCAGTCATCGGTCCATTTCAATTATAAGATTTACGATCATTTCGCAAGTTCTTTTATTTGCATTCTCTCGTTGAGATTTAAGCATCTGCTCTCTAAACGGCAAATCGTTACATAGCCTTATAGCTATCTCAACCTGCTTATGCGGTTCTGTCGTATAGTACGACATATTACGAGCGTGAAAGAATTGTGCATTTTTATCCTCTAATCCAGGGATTGGTGCTGTATGTATTAGAGGTATGTTTCTTGTTATCGCCTCGGTGCTTGTTATCCCACCCGGCTTAGAGAAGAGGACATCGCAACAATCCATAAGAAGCGGTATTCTGTCAGTATAACCCAAAACCTTCACTTGTGGCAAATCTGCGAACTGCTTATTGAGGGTCTCTTCGCGTTCCTTATTTTGCCCGCATATACAGATAATTCTATCAAACTCCGCGATATTTTTGCAAAGTTCTGAAATTAACAACTCCATACTTCCAAACCCCATAGATCCCCCCATAATCATAAACCAATAGCCGCAAGATTCTGTCCAGCTAAAAGCAGAGTTTATCAAGTGCCGCGCCTGGCTTTTTGATAAAGATATCTCCGCACTATTTACAGGTATGCCAGTCGCTATAATTTTCTCGTAAGGGACACCTCTACTCTCAAACTCGCTAATAAGGTCCTGATGAGCAATAGCATACATATTCAGTTCAGTCTCGCTGATGAAGGGTATGCAGGTGTAATCTGTCATTACAAAAAGTGTTGGCACAGAGAGTTTATAATTTCTCTTTATTGCAGTCAAAGCCTCTGCAGCAAAGAGGTGCATTGCTATTATTGCATCAAAATTATGCGAGTCAATGTATTGGAAAAGTTTATCTGCATAGAGTCTATTTGCAAAATAGACGGGTGATTTTATAACTGTAAAATATCTACTAACAAAATCTCCAATATTGTAAAGATAGTAAAACAGCCTACCTCTAATAGAAAAATTGTAAGCCTTTGATATTCGGGCGGAAGCGGTAGGACTTGCGATAGACAGAGCATCCTTTATTTCAACCTCCATCCCCAAATTATCCATATATTTTTTAATAGCCTTGGCACTCGAATTATGACCTTCACCAGTATTGCAAGATAGAATCAAAATTTTCATAAACGAGATATTGAGTACGAAAATAAACTTAAAGTGTTTGACAAGTTGTTTATAGTGCAAATGTACTGCAATAGACAATGATGTTTATTATTATTTTAGGCAAATATATTTACCAAAAATCGCTTTTTATATACCAAAAAATCGCTTTTATACATACAAGTAAAATGCAATTTCCGATAGATACAAACATTTTTAGTTACTCTCGTTCTATATCGGTAATAAAAATTGCCTACGACAAGTTTGAAGAAATTCAGAGCTATTACCAATTTATGTACAAGGTATCAAAAGAGAGTAGCGAACACCGTATGGAGATAATTCGCACTACATTTTTCGCACTTATCTTGGAAATTATCTCTGAGTATGAAAAAGTTTTTGGAGCTACTGATCAATCCTCAAGCATTAAAGTAAATAATCTTTCGGACAGTTTTTTTAGAGTTCTGGCAACAAATTACAAGACAAAACGCTCCTTCGCACTACAGACATGACCATACAACAGACATCTGCCCAACATGCCTGCACCCACAAGCCTACTTCAAGCCAATGAAAGAGAATTATTAGTTAGGGGTGTACGCTAAAAAAACTTGGTTGGTCGGTCGAAAAGATAGGTAAATCGACCAACCAACCACTTAATAAAACCTAAAAGTTCCTATAAAAAGTTTACTTGCTATAAAAGCCTACTTGTACTGTACAACCTTACGAGCCTCCTTAGAGATACAGTCCTCAATGCGGTAGAGTTTCTCAATCTGCAATGGCTCAATTACCTCTGAGAATATCCAGAGATACTTCTGCTTTACAGAAGAGGTGTTGATTGTATTTGCAAGGCGTGTAGCTACAACCTTGAGTGCGTTTTCGTTTGTAAGCTCCTCACGCTTTACTCTTGCACCCTTTGAGTCTGCCACCCTGCCTAAAACTTTGCGATACTCACAATATACAGGCTCAAAAGCAACATACTGAGCATCAGTGAGTTTAAGTTCGTCCTTAAGCATCTGCAAGCGGGTAGTCATAAGCAGCTCATGCTTTGCCTTATCTGCCTCAGAAGCAGGTGCTTTCTTTGACTGAGCTACAACATCCTGGGTAAAGAGTGCTGCTACTGCGAACAGTGCCACAAAAAATAGTTTTTTCATAGTTTCAATAGTTTTAAGTTTATAATAAGTTTATATCTTCTGCATACTCAACCACATCTGCCGACATCTCATAGAGCGCATCTATCGGAGCTTCGGCTACCTGAATAATAAAGCGTTCATAATTAGTTGGCTGTAAGGCATTTACAAACACGCATACTGCCAGAACAACACACGCTGCAACGGCTGCCGAGAGGGCTATTTTGCGTTGTTTTTTCTCTCTCCTCTTAGCTGCTGCCGCGCAAGCTACAGCGGCTTTACAGCTGAACTTCATCCTCTGAATTGCCCCCTCTTCAAGGCGATATGGCATACTCTTTCTACTCATAATCTAACTCTGCTACACTCTCTTTTATACGCTTTACAGCGTAGTGATAATTTGTTTTAAGGGTCGAAACGCTCTGTGATGTAACTTGCGAAATCTGCTCAAAAGTAAGCTCGTCATAATATCGCATATTAAACACAAGTCGTTGTTTTACAGGCAGTTTCAACACCGCTCTTTGCAACCGTGCTGCTATAGTATCACTATCTTCAGCAACCAAAGTCTCAAAATCAGAGGCAAGCTCTGCACTAACTGAGTCAATTGTGGCGAAGATATGCTTGCGGCGGCGTTTAAGCACCTTTATAGCCACTGTTGTTGCAATCTTATAAAGCCAAGCCGCCAAAGAACTCTCTGTCTGACCTCGAAATTGAGACACAGACAAAAATGCCGTTACAAATGTATCTTGCAGCGCATCCTGACTATCCTCATGCAGCACAACTATACGGCGGCAGTGCCAATATAGCCTCTCACTGTAACGCTCGATTATCCAATCAAACGCCGCAGTCGCCTCGTCTGACGACTTCAGACGCTCGATTATTGAGGTTATCTGTGAGCTTTGCATTTGTAGCTGATTCACTTAATAGATACCGTAAAGAGGAAAAGGTTAAAAGAGTTAGTGAAATTTTTTCACAGTATCCTCCATAAACAGATTGTAGGCAGCCCTCTCTTCGGGGTTAAGGGCTATAGTGTCGCCGATATTTTTGGGGATTACGGCATAGTCACTCTGGCGTACCCAGACAGGGATAATATTGAGGCAAAAACTGCAACCGTCACTATCTTTAGTGACCTCTACCTGAGCCATAATTCCGCCATCAGAGTACCTAAAACGCTGATTTGAGACAAAATTTCCCAAAGAGTATATCGTAACCTCGCGCTTTGTACACTCTGCCTGCTGAACTGTATGAGGGTGCGAGCCAACAACTATCTGGCAACCTCTACGATGCAGAAAATCGGCTATTTTTCTCTGTGTAGCATTTGCTGTAGCGGCATACTCGTCGCCCCAATGCAGAAAGGCTATAGTGCAGTCTGCACCATTGCAACGCTCTAAATCGGCAGCCATCTTTAGGGTGTCAAGCTCTGGAACAACAACACCGTCACAAGACTTGATACCATTTGTGCCATAGGTGTATGCAAGCAGGGCAAACTTTATACCTTCGCGCTCAATACGAAGAGGAGTACGACAAGCGTAATCCTCACTACCAGAGTAAGTTCCAGCACTCTTCATACCACACTTATCAAGTGCTGCAAGGGTAGCTTTCAGCCCCTCTGTACCCATATCTAAGGCGTGATTATTTGCCGTAATAGCAACATCTACACCCGCATCTGCCATTGCCTCAGCCAACTCAGAAGGGGAGTTAAAGGTGGGATAACCGCTGTATGGAGGTCTGTTTGAGATTGGAGTTTCAAGGTTAGCCACAACCAAGTCTGCACTCTGAAAAATAGGCTTTACATACTTAAAGCTACGCTTAAAATCATAGCCGTTTACACTCTGAGCCTTAAGCAGTTGCGAGGTGTGGCACATTACATCGCCAATAAAGACAATCTCAGCCTTATGGCTCTGTTCTGGCTCTGGAAACTGAGGTTTTACACTCGGCATACTAACACTACCACACCACAACGATAGTAGCGATGCGGCAACAAGATAGAGTATTGCCCCAGTTATTCTCACATCTATTTTTCACGCTTCGGAAACCAGCCTTTTCTAACTCGTTCCCTCTGCTCAAACAGCTCTTTGATGCTCCAGAAAGACGAAGCTCCCCATACGGCAAGCAGTGTAGAGACAAGCACATTTTTCACCATAAGTGATGCTGCAAGTGTCACTACTCCCATAATAGCAAATACCCACCAACACTTAACGCCAAAGTAGTATTCGCTCTTGATTACTATTGGATGAAATATTCCGATAATCAGAAATGTAGAAACGCCTATAATTATTCCCTCTAAACACATAATCTCAAAATTTACAGCCGCAAAGATAGTAAAATTTTTATTACCACCATACCCAGATAGCTATTTTGCGACAAATAAAACAGAGTGGTTGGTTGGTCGAAAATATAGTAAAATCGACCAACCAACCATCAACTAACTAACCAAAGAGTGCTTAGAAGCTATACTTAAAGAGCAGATTTATCCTATTTCCGTGGTTATTTGCTCCGTCCATATTCTTACGAGAAGCCCAGAGGTACTCAGCTGCAACTTTACAGCGTGGAGAGAGGGAGTAGAAGATGTTTCCGAAAACATACTCGCCACGGCGGTACTGGTCTGTAGCGTAAAAACCGTTCTTATGCTGCACCTGCACCATAGAGTAGCCTCCAGAGATAAAGAGGTTTGAGAAGAGGTTTATCTGAGCAGCAGCCTGCCAGCCCCACATTGGCATTGTCTGCACCTTTGTAGGGTCTGCTGGATTTGGGGTAAAATCAAGCCCTGAGCCTGTCAAATCCTGAATATAAGGGGTTATACCCTCGCCATAGACACCGTTCATAAAGAGCTGCAACACCTTACCAACATGTATATTACCACTTGCCTGTACACCCCAGCCAAAGAGGTCTGTAGTGGTCTGTCTTGTATCGTTGTAGAGGTACATATTGCGGAAGACAGCCGATGCTCTAAAGTGGCTCTGACGATGTTTGCCCCACATAACTTGCAGATAGACAGGGAAGTCTGGAACTCGCTGAGGTACAGGCTGCAAGGTAGTACCATAGCTGCCAGAGACGCTCGGCATCTCAGCTGCCACGCCAAACTTCATGTGGTTATTCAGGAAAGGCAGCTCGTAGCGAATCATAGTTGCAAAGTTGAAGTTGTAGGCATTTGGACCCTGGAAGTCTATGGTTGTAGGGGCAGCTGTAAGGTCGCAGAAAGTTGTCACATCACGACCAAAGGTAAAGCCCGCCACAGAGACATATCCAGAGCGCAGACGAGGGGTGTAACTGCCACGGCTACCACCTCTAAAGTCGGCATCAAAGTAGATTACAACGGGCTCTCTAAGCCTTTTAGGATGCGTAATAGCACGCAGATATAGGCGCGAGGTTGTTGCATCCATACCAAGTGCCTGACGCGATGCAAAGTTTGATGCAATAGGAATATCGTAGGGCACCATGTCGATATTATCCACAGCATCATTAAAGCTGTAACTTGCCCTCAGAGCCACATAACCACCTATGGCAAAAGAGAAGCTGTTTTTGTGGTTTGCAAAGACCACATTTGGGCTATCAACCTGCTGAACGCCCACTCTGGTAGCTGCCTTGTGGTCCGCTACAGCCTGCCGAGCAGCTGCGCTGCGTTGGGCTGTGATGTGTTGCTGCGCAAGGGCAGGGTTGTTGCTCCATATTGTATCGGACTCCTTGACCGATATAATATAGACTGTTGGCTCCTCTTTCTTGTGTTCACGCCCCAAATAGCGTCTCTGAGCCGATGCGGTCAAAACAGCGGATGCCGCCATGCAAAGAAGTAGAATTTTTTTCATAGTCTAATGTTTTTAATTCAACAACCCTCTAATTTGCAACTTATATGCCAAGAGGCTATCTGTTGGATTTATCAACCAAATAACCTAACTTTGCACCATGGTTACCTTTATATTTATATGTGTTGCTGTGGCTATATTCTGGTGCGACTACAAGGCGTACCAAAGGCTTGTCTGCAAGAGCAAGCAGAGACTATGGCACCTTATACCTATGGCAGCTATCGCCGCGTTACACTATGTCGTGGGCGGTATCAGTTACCTTTTTACAAACGACAATCCGCAAGTTGTGCAGAGTATTCTACAGTGGGTACTTACGATATACATTGTTACAACCGCCGCAAGGGCAGCCTTCTATGCTGCATGGTTTACCTTTAGCAACCGCCGCCTTGGAGCTACTATTGGTGCAATACTCTGTACCGCAGTGATTTACATCTTCTGCAACAGCATACTTAACACCCGAATAGACTATAGGGTAAAGCATACCAAGGTTGCACACAACGCTATTCCTGAGAGTTTTGACGGCTTTAGGATACTCCTCTTCTCAGATGTGCATATAGGCTCTATGCTAAGCCCTAAAAGGGAGATTGCTCGTCTTACAGAGCAAATTATAGAGCAGAGGGCAGATATGGTAATCTTCGGAGGCGATATGACCCATATCCGCCACACCGAGCTAAGCAGCGAGCATATTGCTACACTATCCAAAATTACAGCCCCATACGGCGTATATGCCGTATTAGGCAACCACGACACAGGGCAGCATATAAAAGACAGTATAGCCCTACCTAAACATGAGAATACCAAACATTTTTGTAACAAAATTAGGCAGGCAGGGTGGACTATGCTCCGAGATAGCACGATATATGCAGTTAGGGGTGCAGACTCAATTGCTGTTACGGGTATAGACTTTACAGATGAGCTATTGGAGTATAAGCACTCGCTATTTAGTTCAGAGGAGGCGGAGTGTAGTGGGGTTTTTGCTACTCTTCCCGACTCTATGTTCAATATAGCCGTATCGCATCTGCCTCAGCTGTGGCACACCATCTGTGAGAACGACTCTGCCGAGCTGACCCTCTCTGGTCATGTTCACGCTGCGCAGGCTGTTGTAGAGTGCTTTGGGGTAAGACTCTCGCCTGCAATGTTGCTCTACAAAGAGTGGAGTGGGCTCTACAGAGAGGGGGACAAGCTGCTCTACATCACAGACGGCATAGGCTGCGTAGGTTTCAATATGAGAATAGGCGCAGAGCCAGAGATGACAGTAATTGAGCTAAGTAGGTAGTGCGCACCGTTGTCGTACTGCCCAAATACGGTACGACAATGAAAAAGACTCTTTTACTTCTATTTGTTCTGCTCTGCTCACACGCCAAAAGTGAGACAAAACTCTCTTTCAGAGAGGCTATCACAGCCACAGAGACGCTAAATCACAAGCTAAAAGCAACTGAGTATCAAACACTTGCAGCAAAGAGAAATAGACAAGCTGCACTTGGTCTATTCTTCCCTAAGATAAATCTCAGAGGGGCATATATCTGCACCCAGAGGGATATTGCAATAGATATAAATCCGCTCAAAGGGTTTGCCTCCCAGATACTTCCAACCCAGATTTTAGAGTTAGATTGGAGATACACAATCCAGAAGCGCGACTTCGGATTTATAGGCTCAGATATAACCATACCCATTTTTACAGGTGGCAAAATTATCGCTGCAAACAAGGCTGCCAAGATTGCAGAGCGTACAGCTCAGACCTCAGCCGTAGCCACAAAGGCTGAGACAATAACCGAGCTTGCAGAGCGATATTTCGGCTATATTTTAGCCTGCAATGTGGTAAAGGTCAGGCAGACAGTGGCTTCTGGCATTGAAAAGCACCTTGCAGATATTGAACTTCTCAAAGAGAACGGCATGATAGCGCAAGCCGAACTGCTCTATGCAAAGTACAAGTATGCAGAGGCTCAGAGCGAGCTTAAAAGTGCCATTTTACAGCGTCAAACAACCCTTGATGCACTACTTACCACAACGGGTTTAGAGAGTATAGAGGAGCTTACAACGCCCATCTTTATACTCCCTGCAATAGAGGATATTACAAGATTTCAGAGTGGTGCCATAGAGAACAACCCACAGCTGCAAATTGCAGAGCAGCAGCTACAGCTTGCACGGCAGGGGATAAACCTCTCGCGGGCAGACTTTTTCCCACAAATAGCCATTATGGGAGGTGGTGGTTTTACACATCAGGTAACAGATATTCTACCACGCTGGGCTGTAGGTATAGGGGTCAACTTCAAGATTTTTGACGGACTGAGCAGAGAGTATAAACATAGTGCTGCGGTCAATCGCTACAAGAGCGCAGAGCAGATTATCTCTGCCGCAAAGCAGGACATCTCACTGCTTGTAACCTCACTCTACAACACGACAATTTCACACCTAAATAGAGCCATATCTCTGAATAGCTCGGTGGCATTCTCTGTAGAGCTACTAAGGGCTAAGAGGGTCGCCTTTGATGCAGGTGCAGCCACCTCCACGGAGGTTATTGACGCTGTTATGTCTCTCTCTGGGTCACAAATAGAGAGGCTTGAGGCGGCATATAACTTTGACACCTCACTTGCAAAACTACTTGAGGCATCTGGAGCAAGTGACTCATTTATAGGCTACTGCGAAAGCATGAATAAAATCACAATAGAGTATGAAACATATTAACTACATCATCTTCACTTTTCTACTTATAGCCGTAGCTGCCGCTCTGATATTTATAGGCAAAAGAATCTCTGCCTCAGAGCCTATACTGCTGCAAGGCACAGTAGAGTGTAGAGAGTACAAGGCTGCCGCCAAGATACCAGGCAGGATAGATACCGTCTTTGTCGCAGAGGGTAGCTCTGTAGTCAAAGGGGAGCTGTTATACCGCCTTGCCACCCCAGAGCTAAGTGCCAAACTCGCTCAAGTCACAGCTGCCAAAAATGCCGCGAGGGCTCTGGATAAACAGACTCTTGCAGGGGCAAGGGTAGAGCAGATTACAGCCGCAAAGAACATATACCTGAAGGCTAAAGCGGGCAGAGAGCTTGCCGAGACGAGCCTTGAGAGGGTCAAAAACCTCTACCAAAACGGTGTTGTAGCAAAGCAGAAACTCGACGAGGCTACAGCCTCATACAGTGCCATGAAGGCTACAGAGAACGCTGCCTACGCCGAATATACCCTCGCCTTAGCTGGTGCAACAAAAGAGCAAAAGGCTGCCGCAGCGGCTGGGGTAGAGCAGGCTGAGGGTGCTGTAAGTGAGGTTGAGAGCTACATTGCAGACAGCAAGGTCTTTGCCCCCGTTACAGGGCAGGTATCCACCGTGGCACACTATCAGGGCGAGATAGTAGGCACAGGGGCTACTGTAGTCACTATTATTGACCTAAACGACACCTGGGTAGAGTTCAATATCAAGGAGACTCTACTGCCTAAAATAGGGTTAGGAACAAGTTTTAGAGCCTATATTCCCGCCTTGGACAGATACATTGTACTAAGGGTTGGAGACATAGCCGTTCAGGCAGACTTTGCAACTTGGAACGCCACACGCACAAGGGGTGGTTTTGATATTAGGACTTTTGGCGTGAAGATGTATCCTGAGAAGTGCTACAAGGGGCTAAGACCAGGCATGAGCGCGATAATAGACTTGAGTAATGTTTAGAGGTTTTATAGGCGAAATTGAGCGTATAAAGGGGGATAAAACCTACTCTATCTCCCTACTTGTGCTACCTGCTGTGGCACTGATTTTCTTTGTCTGTTTCTTCTCAAAGAGTGGTATAGAGAATCTGCCTATTGCCGTACTTGACAACGACAAGAGCAGCCTATCAAGGGGGCTAATAGAGATGATAGACTCCACAGCTGCCGTAAGTGTAGAGTATCAGACAACAAGCAGCAGCGAGAGCTTAGAGCTTATCTTGGATGGTAACACCTACGCTGTAGTCGTAATTCCTGAGGGTTTTGAGGCTGAGATACTTAGCGGAGGTAAGACACACATCGAGCTATACAACACAGGCACCAATATCTCCACTAACGGCTTTATAGAGAGGGATATACAGACCACAGCAGAGAGTTTCAGCGTAGGGGTGGCACTTAAAACCATGCAAGCGGTAGGGGTGTCGTACAACAGAGCCATGGCTACTGCGATGCCTATTAGGATAGAGACCCACGCCCTGTTTAACCCCTACATGAACTACGCCTACTATCTTGCACCGTGCTTTATGGCTCTGATGATATCTATTTTCACTATTCTCACAACCATATATGCTACCTACGGCAGGAACTTTACAAGCCTTACAGAGATTATATCTGCTTGCCTGCCTACAACTATTACAATGGCTCTATTTTCGGCTATAATGCTCTTTGTACTCTTCGGGGTTATAGGTGTACCGCTCAAGGGGAGTATCACAGCTATTGCGGTGGCAAATATTCTGCTCATTGCAGCATATCAGGCTATAGGGCTGCTATTTGTAGCCTTATCTGACTCTATGCACACCGCGCTATCCCTTGGTGGAGGCTACTCTGTGGCAGCTTTTACCCTCTCTGGCTTTACATTTCCCATAGTGGCTATGGCTGCACCTCTACAGGTTTTTAGCCATCTATTCCCATTTACATACTACATGGATATATTCATCAACTGTGCTATGCGTGGGGCAGATATTGCAACCTCACTACCTCAAGCAGGCTACATGACGCTATTTCTTATTCTGCCACTGTTCTATGAGAGACTTCGCAAAGGTTTTTAGAGCCGATTTTGACAATATTTTCAGAAACGGTGGGGTAGTGCTTGTGCTGATATTTGCGCCGCTGATTTACTCACTGCTATACTCTTCGGGGTATGCCAAGCAGGTGCTTTTTGATGTACCAATTGCCGTTATAGATTGCAGCCATACAGCCTCAAGCAGAGAGCTTACAAGGCGTCTTGATGCCTCGCCGTACATCTGCACATCCTATGAACTACAAGATATTCAGAGCGCGAAAAGAGCCCTTATGGAGCGTAAAATCTATGGCATTGTCTATATCCCAGAGAGCTACCAGGCTGATATTGAGTGCCACAACCAGAGCACTGTTTCACTCTACTGCGATGCAGGCTATTTCCTTATGTACCGCCAGATTATGCAGGGTGCTACAGGTGCTATCTTTAGTCTCAATAGAGAGCTTGCCCCTAAGAGGAGTGTGGTATATCAGTCCCACACGCTCTTTAACCCATATTTAGGCTACGGCACCTTTATTATGCCCGCTGTGCTGATTGTAATACTACAGCAGACTGCACTTGTGGCTATCTGCATGGTGGGTGGACTATGGAGTGAGCGCAGGCTCTACAACCGCTACCGCTCAGCACTCTCTGTTGTGGTGGCAAAGTGTACCCTCTATGTCCCAATATGTGCCGTGATTGCGAGCTATATTCTTGCAATCCACTACCAGATATTCAACTACCCAACAAACGGCTCTACAACAGCCATTATAGCCGTTATTCTACCCTTTATACTCTCTACGGTGCTGCTCTCAATAACCCTCTCTACGCTCTTCAAAACGCTCACAACACCGCTTATAGCTCTACTCTGGAGCTCTATACCTGTACTACTCCTCAGCGGAGCATCACTGCCCCCAGAGGCGTTCCCAGGCTGGATGTACACCCTTGGAAAGCTATTTCCAAGCAGTAGTGCCGTACCTGCCTTTATCCGTGTACAGAGCATGGGCGGAGGAGTAGGCAATGTGTTGCAAGAGATTTGCACGCTTTGGGGACTGACTGCCCTCTATGGGATAACGGCTCTTTTTGCCATAAAAAAACGGATGCCTGGGCGAACTACCAAATCCCAGACATCCAACCTGCCACTACAAGAGTAGCAGGCACACACACTACTATAAAAAACCAGTGCAGTTCGTTTTTATCTCATCTCTATCGTCTCATCGGAGGACCCATACGCACGCCTCCGTTGCCATTGCTCATACCTACGCTGCTCTTTGACTCCTTGTAGTCGTAATCGCTCATCTGCTTTGAGCCACGCTTACCAAAGTGGCGCAGATTATAGACAAACTGTATGCTGTAGTAGCGACCAATAACACTGTTTGTCATATTTTTTGTATAGCCAGAGCCTGTACTGCGGCTAAATGCTGTATTCTGGTTTGCAATATCGTTTACACCAATCTGTATCTCGCCACGCTTATTGCGGAAGACCTTTTTACCTAAATATACATTGCACAGAACATACTGCTCGTTGTAATCCTGAGTAATACCGATATACTGATTGTAAGAGCATGCCGCAGTAAGGGTAAAGCCCTTCCAGAATACCCACTTCAGGCTACCAGACGCAGTGTGGTTGAAGTAGTCGTTCTTAGCACCGCCCTTTGAGGCTGTATTCCATGCCTGATTGTATGTTCCACGCCAAGAGAGGGTAAAGTCCAAGTTCTCAGAGATATTACTACCCAAGGTCAGCGAGGCATCATAGCCGATATTCTTTGCAAGGTTTGTTGTGTAGTTGTGGTTTATGATATTATCCACAATATTGCCTGTTGTGTTGTATATAGCCGACGGAACTATACTGTAGTTAACACCAGCCATCATATTGAGGTTACACTTCATAAATGAGAGTGGCAAACCAAGGCTGATATGAGTTCTCAAATTCCAATAACCATCCAAATTCTCATAGGAGGTAATACGCTGAGGGGTGTAGTTCTCGCCCTTAGAGTTTGTTGGCACAGTAACATTGTCTCCAAAGCTGCTAAGCTCAAAGCCAGCAGGGCAGTAGAGGGTAGAAGAGGAGATATAGTTCTGCTGATTCTGCATAGAGAACATCCACATAAAAGTTCGACCCTTAGCAATATTAGAGTGGATATAGTGGAAGTTAATGCTATGCGAGAAAGATGGGTCAAGGCTCCTATTACCAATGCTCAGATACTGCGGTGTTGAGACATCAAAGATATTCTGCAACTGAGTAACCGATGGAGCATTTGTATTTGAGCGGAAGAACATACGAATACTATTCTCCTTGTTAAACGCCACATTGACCATTGCAAAGTAGAGGAAGTTGTTAAAGGCGCGGTCAATCTTATCGCTCTGACCTCCGACAATATTACCCTCAAGCTGTGAACGCTGGTAGTAGAGGTTGGCTACAACGGTGTTCTTATTCTTTGAGTAACGGAAACCAGGACCTACACGATGTGTCCAATATCCGCTCTCGTACTTAGATGTCATCTGTTGGTTGATTTTTTGGGTAGAGGGCTCAAAAGCACTGCTATCGTAATAGTAGGCTTGCTGGTCCTTTATTTCATCCTCATACGAGAAGCGGTATTGAAGGCTTATCTGGCTGTAGTGAGACAGCGGCTCGTTGTATGTAACATTACCACGGATATTATACTCGCTTGTAGGCGCAGTAATCATCTGATAGACAGGAGAGTAGAGCAGAGGGTTATTCTGCATATCACGCCAATCAGCTCCACTGCCAAAGTATGTACCAATGTGCGAAGAGTCGTAAGGCGCAATACCAGAAGACTCATTTGAGGTCAGATAACGCTTATTGTGGTTGTCGCGGTAGTTAAAACGACCGTCAACTGTAAGTGTACGACCTGGCTTGCCGAGCTTTACACGATACTGCAAAAACTCACTGAAGTTAAAACCATAATTCTTGCGCTTGCTCTCATCATATTGGTAGAGCAGACCACTCTGACCATACTGGTAACCCTCAGTAAGCGAGTAAGGGTTGTTACCCTGATAGCTCAGCGAGGTACGAGACATAAGCGACTGGTTACGCGATATTTTCCAATCAAGGCGCGCATTGAAACGGTGGTTGTTATTCAGAGTCTTAGAGTAGCCCTCAGTGTGCAGAGTATCTACAGGCGACGGCTCCTCATACCATGTATCACTCTCAGAGAGATTTTTGGTATTTGTGTTGTTAAAGAAGTAGCTACCCTGGAACTTAATTTGGTCCTTACGACCCCAATTGTCTGAGTAGTTCAGACCTATAGAGTTTACAAGTGCCACACCGCTCTGTGGGCGCACCATATACTGTCCAAAGCTACGACGACCACCGCCGCCATCACCAGAGACACCCAGAATATCCTCAAAAGAGAAATTCTGCTGGTTGATGTTGTTGAATAGACCAAGCACAGACAGTCTGCTATCGCCCTGGAAGAAGTTTACATTACCTCCAACGGTGTATTTGTGGTGTGTTGTAACATCATCAGTCTCAGGCTGATAGCCATAGCCAGCATAGACCTTACCAAACTGACCTTGGCGCATATTTGTCTTTGTGACAATATTGATAGCCTTATAGCCCTCGCCATCATCCATACCAGAGAACTCAGCCTGGTCAGAGAGCTTATTGAATACCTCTACACGGTCAACAGCCTCAGCTGGCAGCGACTTTATTGCCGTATTTACATCCTCGCCAAAGAACTCTTTGCCATCTACAAAGACCTTCTTAATAGTCTCGCCCTGTGCCTCTACAGAGCCGTCATTTATTGTAATACCAGGCATCTTCTTGAGCAGACCCTCTACATCGGCATCGTTAGAGACCTTGAAAGCTCCTGCGTTATAGCTCAGTGTATCGCCATTTTGAGAGGCTCTGAGAGACTTTACCTCCTTGACAACAGTCTCAATGCGGGTTGTACTCTCTTTCATCGAAATCTTACCCAGCGCGACATTTGCAGCCTTTACTGTAAAGCTCTTTGTTAGGTCATCATAACCGAGCGAGGTGGCAAGCATAGTATATTCGCCATAGGCAAGGGATGGGAAGGTTACAGTACCATCTACATTGGAGGTGTAATACTTCTTATTGCTCGGTGCGGCAGTAGGATAGACCTCAACAACAGCACCAATAACGCCCTGCTTGGTAGCATCATCAATCAGGGTCAGTGTGACCTTAGCCTTCTGTTGGGCAAAGGCTGTCAGGCTACAAAAAGCCATCAGGAGAAATAGCGTTAATACTCTTTTCATAATATTGTGTGGTTGTTCTATTCTATTGTTATTATTTCGGATGCAAAAATAAACAAATAGTCGTCCCAGCAGACCCAAATATCTGTGAAACGACCAAAAGTAGGGGTGAAACGCCCCAAAGAACAGCTAAAATATCGCTGTTTTACTTAGTCAGCCACTGCTTAAACTCTGGCACACGAGCCTTGGAGACAATTATCTTCTCTGGAGTCTCAACCCTCAGATTGACAGAGAGGCGAGAGCCAAACCATACCGAGATATCGTTTACCGCATCACGCGAGATTATAAATTGGCGATTTGCCCTGTAAAACCTCTGAGTTGGCAGCAGACCCTGTAATGCCTCAAGGGTGTAGTCCATAGGGTAACGCTCGCCATTGTAGCCAAAGGCATAGACCCTCTCCTCCGAGGTGTAACAGTAGGCTATATTATCTAAGGTAAGAGGTATGAGCTTATCCCTAAAGCGTACAAGGAAGGACTGACGAGCCGTCTTCTGCTCTGCAACAAGGGTGTCAACACGGCTGATATACTCACTGCGGTCTGCACCCGTAAGTCGTCGCCACTTGTCAATAGCACGCTTAACCTCTACATCTTTTATTGGTTTAAGTAAATAGTCTATACTATTGACCTCAAAGGCTTTAAGTGCGTATTGGTCGTAGGCGGTTGTAAATATCACAGGCGAGACAACGCGTGTCTTTTCAAAGATTTTGAACGACTCACTATCTGCCAAATGGATATCCATAAAGACAATATCAGGTGCTGCGTTACTCTCAAACCAATCCACAGCATCAACTACGGTGTCGATTATATCCAACACCTCAGCCTCTGGGGTTACAGTAGAGAGTATGGCTTTGAGATTCTGCGCCGCAGCGGTCTCATCCTCTATAATCAACACTCTCATAGTTACTTAGCCTTTTTTAGTGGAAGTTTGACAATAAATTCGTCAGCCGTACTAATAACCTCTATACTCTTACCCAACATCAGCTCATAGCGGCTATTGAGATTCTTAAGACCCGTACCTGTGCCAACCTGCGGCTCAAGTAGTGGTCTGAGTGGGTTAGAGACCACAAGAGAGCCATTTTCTGTGCGTATTGTCACATGCAACGGCTTTTTGGAGGTTATCACATTGTGCTTTACAGCATTGCCAATAAGCGGCTGAAGAGATAGGGCAGGCAGCAGCCAGCTCTTGTAGCTCTCATCAATTGATATATCAAAGAAAATCTTGTCAGCATAGCGAATACGGTACTGGTAGCAGTACGCCTCAGCAAAGCTAATCTCCTCACTAAGTGGCACAAGCTCGGTATTATTGCCGTTCTGGGTTATATACCTAAAGGTATAGGAGAGCTGGTCAATATACTCTATAGCACGGCTCTTCTCCTCGTCCCTGACAAGCATAGATAGCGAGTTTAGCGAGTTGAAGAAGTAGTGAGGGTTTATCTGGCTGACAAGCATGTTGTACTTTGTTGTCAGATTCTCGTTCTGCAACTGCTCGTTATCAAGAAGTATCTGCTGACGCTGGTATATCAGCACATAGACCTGCGAATAGAGCAGCACCACGGCAAGCATAAACAGGCACTTGAGCATAACCACAAACTCAAGCATGTGACCTGTCTGATAGACAAGTTTTGTCTCACCGCTATTATGAACTGTGACAGGGGAGAGGAAGTAGGCTGCAACCGTGATAGCCACCGCCACAATGGCTCTGGTGGTAAAGGCACTCCAAGGCGACTGTTTTTCGCGCCTATAGAGGGTCATTACAAGCAGCAGTAGCAGCGAGCAGACCATGTAGAAGATAATCTGATATATGACAACCTGCCACTGGTCTGAACTGTTGTAGAGCGAGGCGTAGTCAAACACCTTGCCCTCACGCTCCAAGAGCCTACTCATCATAGGGTGCGCACCAGCATAGCGAGCCTGGTTTTTAGCCTCAATCTTGAGTCTCTCGCCCGAAACAAGGTCTAAACGACGCACTGAGCGACGGTCAACATAGACACTATCCCCCTTACTATCAACAAGATAGCCAAAGCCATCTACACTTACGCCCAATACACCCTCTACAACAATGGTCGGACCCTGCTCATTAGGTCCTTTGCTGCCCTTGACCTCTGCCGACTGGTTTACCACAAGCAGCAGCATGTAGGAGAAGTTGACAATAAGGCTTATTGCCAGACTGACAAGTGTATAGGATACAATCGGGGACTTAGTGTTTAGTTTGAGTCGCATGTTTTTATCTGTTTTTGTTACATTTCCTACCATAGTAGTTCTATTGCCATAGAGCTACTACTACTCCTCGTCGTACCATGAAGCATACATCCTGTAATCGCGAGCAATACGGGCAATTATAGTCTCACGCTGCTCTGTAGTGACCTCCTTAACCTTTTTAGCAGGGACACCTGCATAGACAGAGTTAGGCTCTAACTTTGAGTTTGAGAGGACAAGCGCATTGGCTGCAATAATACAACCCGATGCCACAACAGCATTGTCAAGAATTGTTGCACCCATACCAATAAGGCAGTTATCCTCGATTATTGCGCCATGGATAGTGGCATTGTGACCTACAGAGACATCGTTGCCAATATGGGTCTGTGATGGCTTTGGCGAGCCGTCGTAGAGGGTGTGGATAACTGTGCCATCCTGGATATTTGTGCGGTCACCGATTGTAATTGTGTTTACATCGCCCCTAAGCACAACATTGTACCATATAGAGGAGTCTTTACCCACTGTAACATCGCCAATAAGCACTGCTGTCTCGGCTACAAAAGTACCCTCGCCAACCTGCGGGGTATGATTACGAACTGATTTAATGTATGCCATACTATATAATTTATTATTCTCTTATTACTCCTCAACTTTAGCCTGCTGCCAATAGCTCTCAAGCTGGTCAAGAGGCACATCACTCATGAGCTTATTCTGAGCCGCAACGCAAGACTCTACATGGTTAAAACGCCTTATAAACTTCTTATTTGTACGCTCAAGGGCGTTTTCTGGGTCAATGCCATAGAGGCGGCAAGCGTTAATCAGAGAGAAGAACAAATCGCCAATCTCCCCCTCAAGGTCACTCTTATTACCACTCTTAAACTCGGCTTCAACCTCACTTAGCTCCTCACGAACTTTGCTCCAAACATCCTCTTTCTGCTCCCAATCAAAGCCCGCAGAGGCAGCCTTTTCGCCCACTCTGTAAGCCTTAACCATTGCAGGCAATGAACAAGGTACACCACCAAGGATGCCGCTCTTACGAGCCTTTTTACGCAACTTGAGTGCCTCCCAATTCTGCTTAACCTCTTCAGGCGTAGAAGCAAGAACATCGCCGTAGATGTGCGGATGACGATATATCAGCTTATCACACAGCGCGTTACACACATCAGCAAAATCAAATTCGCCCTGCTCGTCTGCCATCTTTGAGTAGAAGACAACATGCAACAGCACATCGCCAAGTTCCTCCTTTATACCCTCCATATTGCCATCTGAAATGGCATCTGTAAGCTCAAAAGCCTCCTCAATAGTATTATTTCTCAGCGAGGCAAAGGTCTGCTCCCTATCCCAAGGGCACTGCTCACGAAGAGTATCCATGACCTCCAAAACTCGCTCTGTAGCTTTCAGTTTCTTATCCATAATTATTTGTTATTTTGATGCAAATATAGTAATTTTGTATCAAATAGATTCCATATTATGAAAAAGTTATTGTTTATACTTATCTTACTATCACACACTGCCACAGCTGCAATTCTCCCAAAACCCGTCTCAGAGAGTTACACAGGTAGCAGCTTTACAATCACAGACAAAAGCACGCTGGTATATGACAGCTCAGTAAGGGAGGCGGCGACATATCTGTTGGAGTACCTGCCTTTCAAACTGATACTCTCCTCCCAGAAGATGATGGATGGCGATGTGAGGCTGGCTGTAAACAAGCTGATGGATAGCGAGGAATATACCCTTGAGGTCAACTCTAAGAACATAGTTATCACAGGTGGCAGCTATGCTGGCGTATTCAACGGTGTGCAGACCCTGCTACAGCTACTACCCCCAAAGGTATATACCAAGAGCTGCCGTCTGCCACTTTCTGTGCCATGCTGCACCATCAAAGACTCGCCTAAGTTCAGCTACCGCGGCTTTATGCTTGATGTGGCAAGAACCTGGATTTCAGCAGATAAAGTAAAGCGTTATATAGACCTAATGTCGCATCTGAAACTCAACAAGTTGCACTTTCATCTTACAGACGACGAGGGTTGGCGTATTGAGATTTTATCACACCCTGAGCTTGCCACAGTTGGAGGCTACAGAGGTGGGGATAGTCCCGTATTTCCGCGCTACGGTAAGTTCTACGAGAAGTGGGGCGGATACTACACCCAACAGGAGTTAAGAGATATTGTAGCCTACGCCTCACAGCGCAATATTGAGGTTATTCCAGAGATAGATATGCCAGGTCACAGCAAGGCTTTAGGTGCTATTTGCAGCGATATTTTGTGCAACTATACCCCTAACAAGAGCGTCACAAATGGGCTTGAGATTCGCAATGTATGGTGCGCTGCCAAAGAGAGCAATTACGCCCTTATAGATGACATTATTCGCGAAATGAGTGGCATATTTACCTCCGACTACATACATATCGGCGGTGACGAGGTCAATATGGCTCAATGGCGCAAGTGCCCTGACTGTCAGCGACTTAAAAAAGAGCATGGGCTACAGAACGAGAAACAGATTGAGGACTACTTTATCTCAAGAGTAACCAAAATACTTACCAAATATGGCAAAAAGCCTGCTGTTTGGAACGAGGCTATAGAGGGTGGACTACTTCCAAAGAGTACCCGCGTACATGGCTGGGAGAGTATCAAAAAGTGCCTTGCAGCGACCTCCAAGGGGTATCCGACTATCATCATGCCGGGTCACTACTTCTACTTTGACATGAAACAGTCTGCCTCAGAGCCAGGGCACACTTGGGCTGCGATTTTTGATGCAAAGAAGGTACTCTCTTTCGACTTTGCAAAGCAGGGCTTTACTTCAGAGCATCTCAAAAATGTGGCAGGTATAGAGGCTTCGTTCTTCAGCGAGATATACATTGCCTACAACCCTGAGAGCAGCGGCTACCTCGACTACATGCTCTTCCCACGCCTCTGTGCGCTGTCCGAGGTGGCATGGAGCAGGGAGAAACGCAGCTGGGAGCAGTTCTACACAGCCCTGAAAGAGTCCCACTATGACCGTATGGATGCCATGGGGGTAACCTACAGGTTGCAACCTCCTACTGTAGAGTACAAAGATGGCAAGATTTACGCCACTGTCTCAGACGGCTCTACAATCCACTACACAGACTTAAATACAGGCAAAAAGGGCAAGTACACCAAGCCAATTGCAACACCAACCCCATACTCTATTGAAATTCAGAGCTTTAGAGGTACAGGCAGAAGCAAAAAGACAGGCAGCAAAGAGTATTATGCCCGCCTTAAACCTGCCGTGACAGTGACAACCTCACTGCCTTGCTCAGAGCGAACTCCGCTCACAAATGCAGCCAAGTACGACCGTAGCATTGTCCGCACAACCCGTGCTGCAAAGGCTGGGGACTGGATTGAGTACCGCTTTGCAGAGCCTGTAGCATGCCGCGAAATTGAGGCTATGACGGGTCATATATACCTCAGACGCTGCAACCTGCTCAAGGGTCGTGTAGAGGTCAGCTACGACGGCAAAAACTTTATCAAAGCTGCCGATTTCGATGTTGCAGGTGCCACAATAAAGCCTACAGCCGCAGTTAGAGCCCTCAGAATAGTCGCCACCTCAAATAGCGACGCCGAAGACCAGATTGTAATCCAAAGTCTAAAGATAAAGTAGAAAAGAGGTTACGCTTTAGTAGCAGAGAATAACAGATAATAGCAGCGGGCTTACGCCCTTAATGGCATACAATGGCAGTGCGCAATTTAATAGTCACTAGAGACTTTAGAGTCCTTAAAGACTTAAAAACGCGCGCCCCGATTAAAGTACCCCTCCGCTCAATTAAAGCACCTCCCAATTTTAGCGTCAGAAGGGCGTAGATGCAACGCCGCGATTAAGCCGAGCGCAATCAAGCTCGCTTGAATTGCCGAGGCGGAGCGGTGAAGGGTCGCCTTTGGCGAGCCAACGCTCGGCAAAAAATCCCAACGATGGATAGTACAAAAGCGTACAGCCATTGTTGGGACTTTTTTGTTAGCGGAAGCAGGTATGCCCTTATCACGCTAAAACTATCGGATTGTGGCTCCGCACTGTTTCTCAAACGCAGCCTGAAGATTAGCCATAGTGCGCTCGATTGCCTTGTCGGTAAGGGTTTGGCTCTTATCCTCAAGGATAAAGCTCAGGGCGTATGACTTCTTGCCCTCTGGCAGCTTGTCGCCCTGATATACATCAAAGAGGGCTACGCTCTTGAGCAGCTTACGCTCTGTGGCAAAGGCTACTGCACGCAGGGTAGAGAAGGCTACGCTCTTGTCAACAAGCAGGGCAAGGTCGCGCTTAACCTCTGGGTACTTAGGCAGCTCTGTGGCTGTAATCTTATGCTTGCGGGTTGCCTTGAGGAGCAAATCAAAGTCTATCTCGGCAAAGAATACCTCCTGCTTGATACCCATTGTCTTACAGAGGCGAGAGGAAATCTGACCCATCTGCACAAGTGGCTTATTGTTGACATAGAGGCAGACAGCATCGCCAAAGATATCAAAATCACAGCTCTCACACTTCAGGTCATAGATATTGAGTCCAAAACGCTTAAGCAGCAGCTCTACAGAGGCTCTGAGGGTAAAGAACGACGAGGCAGCAGCCTTACAGTTCCACGATGGAGCAGCCTGAGTACCTGTAACAACCATTGCAAGACGGTAGTTCTCAGAGTAGGCAGCAAGTGGATTCTCGGCAGTGTGAGCCTCAGCGTTGTAGTAGTAGCAGTTACCGAACTCATAGAGCTTAAGGTCTGCGTTCTTGTGGTTGATATTGAGCGCAACAGCCTCCAAAGCGTTGAAGACAAGGCTCTGACGCAGCACATTAAGGTCAGCAGAGAGTGGATTGAGAATCTTGACACAGTTTTCAGCCTTGTAGCACTTCAGATTCTCATAGTACGCCGCCTTAGTGAGTGAGTTAGACATAATCTCGGTGTATCCGCGAGCAGTCAAAAAGTCCGACACGGTGTTTACAAGGCGAGTCTTGTCTGGCTTTTGAACAAAAGAGAGGGTGGAGTTTACATGGGTAGGAATCTCAACATTATTGTAGCCATAGATTCTCAGGACATCCTCCACAAGGTCTGCCTCACGCTGGACATCAACCCTATATGGAGGGACTGCAACATGCAAAACACCATCCTCCTCCCTCTCTATCACTACATCAAGGGCTGTTATAATATCTTTAATGGTCTGGTCTGCAATATCTTTACCAATAAGCATCTTTGCTCTGCTAAGCGAGAACTCAAAGCGGAAAGGCTCAACCTTAGCAGGGTAGATATCAGTTATATCGCTACTGATTTGTCCGCCTGCAATCTCCTTGAAGAGTAGTGCTGCACGCTTAGCCGCATAGAGCTGCATATCTGGGTCTATACCGCGCTCAAAACGGAAAGAGGCATCGGTATTAAGACCGTGACGCTTGGCTGTCTTACGAACTGAGACAGGGTTAAAGTAGGCACTCTCAATAAACACATCGGTTGTAGTATCACTAATACCCGAATCAAGACCACCAAAGACACCCGCAATACACATTGGGCGGGTAGCAGAGCAAATCATAAGGTCTGAGGCAGAGAGCTTACGCTCAACACCGTCAAGGGTTACAAATGGTGTACCCTCAGCGCAGTTGCGAACTACAACCTTGCCGCCCTCAATCTTCGCTGCATCAAAGGCATGCAGTGGCTGACCAAGCTCAAAGAGGACAAAGTTTGTGATATCTACAAGGTTGTTCTTTGGATTTATACCCGCAGCACGCAGGTAGTTCTGCATCCACTCTGGCGAAGGGGCTACCTTACAACCCTTAACTGTAAGACCCACATAGCGAGGACAGGCAGCAGTGTTCTCAACCTCAATATCTATCTTAAGGTCGTTATTATCAACCGCAAAAGCCTCTACGCTCGGCATCTTGAGCTCAGCACGCTGACCCTGACTCTTTAGGTAGGCAACAATATCACGCGCTACGCCAATATGCGAGGCTGCATCTACACGGTTTGGTGTAAGACCTATTGTGATAAGGTAGTCATCCTCAATGTTGTAATACTCACGGGCAGGTGTGCCTACAACAGCATTCTCTGGCAGCTCAATAATACCCGCATGGTCACTGCCAATACCCAGCTCGTCCTCAGCACAGAGCATGCCAAGCGACTCTACACCGCGAATCTTGCTGCGCTTAATCTTAAAGCCCTCCTCAGAGCCAATAGGGTATAGCACAGCACCCACAGTGGCACACATAACCTTCAGCCCCTGACGACAGTTTGCAGCACCACATACAATATTCAGCGGAGCCTCCGCACCAACATCAACAGTGGTAATATGGAGATGGTCAGAATCTGGATGCTCCTCACAAGTAAGCACCTGACCCACAACTACACCCTCAAGACCGCCGCGGATAGTCTCAACCTTCTCGAAACCCTCCACCTCAAGTCCAATATCAGTCAGCAGCGTGGCAACCTGCTCTGCTGACAAATCAAAATCAGCATAATTCTTTAGCCACTTAAACGAAATATTCATATTTTGATACCTATATTATTTTCAGAGCTGCAAATATACGCAGTTATATTCAAAAATCAAAATCAGAAGAGAGGAAATTGGAGAGTGAGGTGGTTTGTGGAGGAGGGAGTGCGGCAATGGCAGAGAATAACAGAGAATAACAACGGGCTGCGCCCTTAATGGCACACAATGACAGTGCGCAAAAAGCCGATACCCTGTAAATAACAGTTGCGCTTGGCTATTAAGGGTCGATAGACCCGCTGTTATTAAATGCTATTCTGTGCTATTAAGTGTCATCTGTTCGCGCTATCCCTTACAGACCAACATCCCCCAAAAGTAACAAATGGCTGTGGCTGAACAGGTTGCGGAGCTTGGTTACTGGTTACCTGGTTAAAAACCCTATGTTTTTAACCATAACCAACACCAAATTGTTGTGGATTATCAGTGAAATATTTTTTTTGGGGATGTAATAATCACACTTATCAAGTCGGTTATGTTTACCTGATATATCAGTGATATTATTAGTATTGATATTATTATTGGTATTATGATATATTTATTTATTATTTTTTGGTTGGTTACGGTTATTTACATAGGTTTTTTAACCAGGTAACCAGTAACCACTTATTTTGGCGTATGCATAAGTTCAAGGAACTTGATATTCTGCACAACTTTTCCCATTTTTTCACTACCTTTGCGGCATGAAACGATTTTTTGACAGAATAGGGGACTATATGGGCTTGGTAAAGTTCTCGCATACCATCTTTGCTATGCCCTTTGCACTGATGGCGTTTACTTTCGCCGTTGTAACTACTGAGGCTACACTGAGTTGGTGGTTGCTACTCAAGGTTATCTGCTGCATGGTCACAGCACGCAATGTGGCTATGGGCTTTAACCGCTGGGCAGACTGGAAGATTGACAGTGACAACCCTCGCACCGCTCAGCGCGAGATACCTGCGGGCAAGATTTCGCCCAAAAACGCACTTATTTTCGTTGTAGTCAACGCACTGCTATTTGTAGCTATAAGTGCCACTATAAACACTCTGACGGCAGTTTTGTCGCCTGTAGCTCTGACTGTTGTGATATTCTACAGCTACTGCAAACGCTTTACCTCAGCGGCACACTTGGTCCTTGGCTTGGCTTTAGGCATTGCCCCCTCGGCAGCCTATATAGCCGTCACAGGCACGCTTACACTGCCGCCATGTCTCCTCTCACTGCTTGTAATTACATGGTGCGGAGGCTTTGATATCATCTACGCTCTTCAGGATGTCGATTTTGACCGTCAGAGGGGTCTGCATAGTATTCCTGTACGCTTTGGCGTGGCTGGCGCGGTCTATATCAGCATTGCGCTACATATCGTAAGCATTGCCGCCTTGGTGCTCTTTGCCACTACCTGCCCTCAGGGGTGGCTACTATGGACGGGCGTGGGTCTTTTCAGCCTCTGTGTCGCCTTTGAGCATATCCTTGTCACACCAAAAAAGCAGCGCAGCATAGGTGTAGCCTTTGGCACTCTGAACGGCATAGCAAGCCTCACTCTTGCGACCTTTGTAATTCTGCAACTCATTGTAGCATAGCACTATGTGGTTAGTTTTAGCCTTTATCTCAGCAGCCCTCCTCGGACTGTACGATGTAGCCAAAAAGACGGCACTCAAGGGCAATGCCGTGCTTACTGTTCTGCTGCTCAACACGCTCTTCTCCACGCTGCTCTTCTCGCCTGTAGTCCTCAACTCACTGCTTGACTTGGGGTGGTTTGAGGGTAGCCGTTTTGCCGTCTCAGTAGGCACATTGCAGGACCACACGGCAGTATTTGCAAAGGCTGTTTTGGTACTCTCTTCCTGGATTTTCGGCTACTTCGGACTCAAGGAGTTGCCCCTTACCATCGCAGCACCTATACACGCCACACGCCCCGTAATCACGCTTGTAGGAGCAATGATTATCTTCGGGGAGAGACTCAACATGACACAGTGGGCAGGCGTACTTTTCGCCCTTGCCTCCCTATTTATGCTCAGCCGCTCAGGCAAGAAAGAGGGCATTGACTTTGTCCACAATAGGGGAGTTGCATTTGTCTGTTTAGCTGCCATTTTGGGTGCTTGCTCAGGGCTCTACGACCGCCATATAATGCACAGCTTAGAGCCTATGTTTGTGCAGAGCTGGTACACACTCTATCAGGCTGTGTTAATGGGTATTACAATCGCCATCTTAACCTTTTTCAAGGTAAGAAAAGAGGGTAGTTCAGACTCTTTCCATTGGTCATGGGCTATACCCCTTATCTCGCTGTTTTTGTCGGCAGCAGATGTGGCATATCTCTTTGCACTCTCCGAGCCAGATGCGATGATTTCGGTGGTCTCCATGATACGCCGCTCAAGTGTACTTGTCTCCTTTACCTGCGGTGCAATACTCTTCAGAGAGCGCAATTTGAGAGCTAAAGCTATTGACTTGGCAATGATTTTTATAGGTGCGATACTACTTTATATAGGTACAAAGTAGGTTTTTATAATTTTTTTACTATCTTTGCGCCGTTATGAAGAACATTAGGAATTTTTGCATAATTGCACATATAGACCACGGCAAGAGTACCCTTGCTGACCGCCTGCTTGAGATGACAGGCACCCTGAATCAGCGCGAGATGCAGAATCAGGTGCTTGATGATATGGACCTTGAGCGCGAGAAAGGCATTACAATCAAGAGCCACGCTATCCAGATGGAGTATAGGGCTAATGATGGTCAGAGTTACACTCTCAACCTGATTGACACCCCAGGGCATGTTGATTTCTCCTACGAGGTTTCGCGTGCCATTGCCTCTTGTGAGGGTGCGTTGCTTGTTGTAGATGCCACCCAGGGTATCCAGGCTCAGACAATCTCCAACCTCTACCTTGCCCTTGGCAACGACCTTGAGATAATCCCTGTACTGAACAAGATTGACATGGATTCGGCTATGGTTGACGAGGTTAAGGACCAGGTTGTTGACCTTTTGGGCTGTGACTACGACGATATTCTCTGCGCCTCAGGCAAGACAGGCGAGGGCGTTGATGCAGTCCTTGAGGCTATTGTAAACCGCATACCTGCTCCAAAGGGCGACGAGAACGAGCCTCTGCAAGCCCTTATCTTCGACTCTGTTTTCAACCCTTTCCGCGGTGTTATTGCCTATTTCCGTGTCTTTAACGGCAAAATCCGCAAGGGCGAGCATGTCAAGTTCTTCAACACAGGTAGTGAGTACGACGCTGACGAGGTTGGCGTTCTGAAGCTCAAGATGTCGCCTCGCACCGAGATTAAGGCTGGCGATGTAGGCTATATCTGCTCTGGAATCAAGAACTCAAAAGAGATTAAGGTGGGCGATACAATTACCTCAGTATCAACACCTTGCCGTGAGGCTATTGCGGGCTTTGAGGATGTAAAACCTATGGTCTTTGCGGGTGTCTATCCCGTGGAGGCAGACCAATATGAGGACCTTCGTGCCTCGCTTGAGAAGTTGCAGCTCAACGATGCCTCACTGACCTTTGAGCCAGAGAGTTCGCTTGCTTTGGGCTTTGGTTTCCGCTGTGGTTTCTTGGGTCTTCTTCACATGGAGATTATCCAAGAGCGACTCTACAGAGAGTTTGATATGGATGTGATTACCACTGTTCCAAATGTGTCGTACAAAATCACAACCACCTCAGGCGATATTTTAGAGGTACACAACCCATCGGGTCTGCCAGAGGTCACAAAGATTGCCACCATTGAGGAGCCTTATATCCTTGCTCAGGTCATTACAAAGAGTGACTTTTTGGGCAATGTTCTCAAGCTGTGCATTGACAAGCGCGGTGTGATGAAGAATCAGACCTACCTGACCACAGACCGTGTAGAGGTCAACTTTGAGATGCCGCTCTCTGAGATTGTCTTCGACTTCTACGACAAGCTGAAGAGTATCTCAAAGGGTTACGCCTCATTTGACTACCACCGAACAGGTTACCAGGCAAGTAAACTTGCCAAGCTCGATATTCTGCTCAATGGCGAGCCTGTAGATGCACTCTCCTCGCTCATATACGCAGACCACGCCTACGATTTTGGTCGCAAGATGTGTGAGAAGCTCAAGGAGCTTATCCCTCGCCAGCAGTTTGATATTGCAATCCAGGCTGCTATCGGCTCAAAGATTATAGCCCGCGAGACAGTCAAGGCTGTGCGTAAAGATGTCACTGCAAAGTGCTACGGTGGCGATATTTCCCGTAAGCGTAAGCTGCTGGAGAAGCAGAAGGCTGGTAAAAAGCGTATGCGCCAGATTGGACAGGTGCAGGTACCACAGTCTGCCTTCCTTGCAGTGCTAAAGATGGACTAAAACATAAAACTTACATAAATAATTAGAAAAAAATGGCAAAAAGAACTATTATTGACCTTTTTGAAGAGTCAGTTGCAAAGTATGGCAGTAAAACTTTTTTGTTAGAGAAGCTCAACAAGGAGTTTGAGCCTACAACATATAGTCAGGTTAAAGAGGAGGCACTAAGAATCGGTGCAGGTCTTGCTTCATTAGGTATTAAGCCAAAGCAGACCGTATCTATCCTTGCTGAGGGCTGTAACAATTGGATTATCTCTGAGCTTGGTCTTTTGTATGCAGGTGCAGTCTCAGTACCTCTCTCAATCAAACTTGAGGAGGCTAACGACCTTCTTTTCCGCCTTAACCACGCAGATGTTGACACAATCTTTGTCTCAAAGTACCAGCTGCCTAAGATTCGTAAAATCAAGGAGCAACTGCCTCTGCTTAAGCGAGTTATAGTTTTCCACAATGATATTACCCTTGAGGAGGGCGAGGTTACCCTTGACTATGTAAAGCAGTGCGGCGATAAGTACCTGGCAGAGCATCGTGAGCAGTTCCTCGCTATCGGTAAGTCACTTCAGAACGACGACTACGCAACTATTACATACACCTCTGGTACTACAGCTGACCCTAAGGGCGTTGTTCTTACACACCGTAACTACACAGCCAATGTTGAGCAGGCTCTGACCCGTATCTCCATTCCGCCAACATACCGTACACTGATTATCCTGCCGCTTGACCACTGCTTTGCACATGTTTGCGGCTTCTATATCATGATTGCTTGCGGTGCAGCTGTTGCCACAACACAGGTCGGCTCAACCCCTATGCAGACTCTGAAGAACATCCCAGGTAATATCCGCGAGGTTAAGCCACACTTCCTGCTCTCAGTTCCAGCACTTGCAAAGAACTTCCGCAAGAGCATTGAGACCTCTATTAAGAGCAAGGGAGCCTTTACTGAGAAGCTCTTTAAGTTTGCCCTTAAGGTCTCTTACGAGTACAATCAGGATGGCTATAGCAAGGGTCGTGGTTGGAGATGCATCTTGGCTCCACTTGTGGCTCTGTTTGACAAGATTTTGTACAGCAAGGTGCGCCAGGGCTTTGGTGGCTGCCTACAGTTCTTCGTAGGTGGTGGTGCGCTGCTTGACTCTGAGCTACAGCGTTTCTTCTACGCCGTAGGTATGCCTATGTACCAGGGCTACGGTCTTAGCGAGGCTACACCTATTATCTCTACAAACTCTATCGGCAAGAAACAGCACCGTTTCGGCTCATCAGGTAAGCTCATCCAGCCTCTTGATATCAAGATTCTTGACGACGAGGGCAGAGAACTACCTACAGGCGAGAAGGGCGAGATTGTCATCAAGGGCGAAAATGTCATGGCAGGCTACTGGAAAAACCCTGTTGCCACAGCTGAGACAGTCAAGGACGGCTGGCTCTATACAGGCGATATGGGCTACATGGCACCAGACGGTTTCCTCTATGTCCTTGGTCGCTTTAAGAGCCTTCTTATCGCATCTGATGGCGAGAAATACAGCCCAGAGGGTATGGAGGAGGCTATGGTTGACAAGTCGCCTTACATTGACCAGATTATGATTTACAACAACCAGAATCCTTACACTATCGCCCTTGTAGTACCTAATGGCGACGCTCTTAAGGCTGCTGTTGCAGATGCTACAGACAAGGCAAAGGCTGCTGCGGATATCCTCCATGCTGAGATTGAGAAGTACCGCACAGGAGGTCAGTTTGCCGACGAGTTCCCAGACCGCTGGTTGCCTGCTGCACTTGCCATCGTTGACGAGCATTTCACAGAGCAGAACGGTCTTGTAAACAGCACCATGAAGGTTGTTCGTAATAAGGTCGAGAGCTACTTCAAGGCTCGTATTGACCACGCCTATACCGCCGAGGGTAAGATGCTTCACAATGAGCAGAATCTCGCCTCTTTAGAGAAGTTGGTAAAATAGTAGGGTAACGGGGGGGGTAGATATCCACCTCCACCCCTACACTTGCGGCAGTAGCTCAGCGGTAGAGCATCGGCTTCCCAAGCCGAGGGTCACGGGTTCGAATCCCGCTTGCCGCTCAAAAAGACAGCACATTGAGGCTGTCTTTTTTCTTTTGCGGCAGCGGGATTCGTCAACCGGTGGCGTAGCAGCAATAGCTTGTCGGGCAAATGCTACGCATTTATCAAACCACTAAATGTGTTGTTTTTTGTGAGTAAACTCCCAATACACACATTTAATGGTTTATTGCCTACGGCAACTCCGACAAACCATTGCCTGTCCTACTGCGGCGGTCGCTCGAATCCCTCCTCTAAATTGATATCTGAGGGTATTTTGTGGAGACAAGGGGAGGCTAGTTATTTTGTATCTGTCAATATTCTTGGTCGTATTTCAACTGCTACGGTCGCTCGAATCCCTCCTCTATAGTTATGTTTGGTGCAATATTATAAAGATATTTTATTCTGATTTTTTCAAAAAAAGACACCAATGATTGAGAGATATGTAAATTTTAATCACAAAATTACCACCACTCAACACCCTCACTTGCACGCTCCGAATCGAGCGACCGCAGCAGGCAACGATTCCCGTCCGAGTACAACACACGCCCAAAACACCACCAACCACCCAACACCCTCACTTGCACAACCCGAATCGAGCGACCGCAGCAGGCAACGATTCCCCGTCCGAGTACAACACACACCCAAAACACCACCAACCACCCAACACCCCCACTTGCACAACCCGAATCGAGCGACCGCAGCAGGCAACGATTCCCGTCCGAGTACAACACACACCCAAAACACCACCAACCACCCAACACCCTCACTTGCACAACCTGAATCGAGCGACCGCAGCAGGCAACGATTCCCGTCCGAGTACAACACACGCCCAAAACACCACCAAGCACCCTACACCCTCACTTGCACGACCAGAATCGAGCGACCGCCGCAGGTTTGAGCAGAGCGAGGAGGGCAGATTCAATCGAAGATTGTCGGTTTGTCAAGTGTTGGGCTGAAAACTTGTTTTCAAAGCCTAAGCACTTGACAAAACGGAAATTGCGAAAGCAAAATCTGCCGACGAAGACAACTCTGTCACACCGCCACCGGTTGACGATTCCCGTCCGAGTACAAAAAAAGACTCAAAGCATATATTTTGCTTTGAGTCTGCGTACTCGGAACGGGAATCGAACCCGTACGGGCATTTCTGCCCACAGGATTTTAAGTCCGGCGTGTCTACCTATTCCACCATCCGAGCAACCTGTTTTGCGGTGCAAATGTACAAATTTATATCTGATTCTCCAAATATTCTACAATCTTCTCTGTTTGATTTGGTGCAAACCACTTAATTGAGTTATCTCTGCCAAACCATGTTATCTGTCGTTTTGCATAGCGGCGAGAGTTTCGTTTGATTAGTTCGACAGCCTCCTCTTTGGTAATCTTGCCATTGAAATAGTCGAACATCTCCGCATAGCCCACCGTTCTGAGCGAGTTACAGTGGCGATAGGGTAGTACAGAGCGAGCCTCAGCCTCAAGACCCGCCTCTAACATCAAATCTACACGGCGATTTATGCGGTCATACAGCACCTCTCGCGGCATATCTATACCGACCTTAACAATCTCAAAGTTACGCGGTTTTGAGCCACCTTTTCTAAGTTCAGAGTACCTTCTGCCACTTGTAAGGCACACCTCTAAAGCCCTCATCACGCGAGCTGGGTTTTGTCTATCCACCACAGCGTAATACTCTGGGTCTAACTCTGCAAGCTGAGCCGCGAGTGACTCCACACCCTCCGCAGCAAGGCGCGCTGTAAGAGACTCTCTGAGCGCAGCATCTGCATCTGGCAAATCATCCATACCCTCACACAGAGCCTTGATATAGAGTCCTGAGCCACCAACTGCCACAACGGTATCATGATGCTCAAAGAGAGTTTCGAGACGCTCAAGAGCCGCTTTTTCGTACTCCCCGCAGTTAAAGTCTTGCGTTAAATCAAGTTCCGCAATAAAGTGATGTTCAACAGTTTGCAGTTGCTCCTCAGAAGGGTATGCAGTGCCGATATTAAGCCCCTTATAGACCTGTCTTGAGTCGGTTGAGAGTATTGGGCAATTAAAGTGTCGGGCAAGAGTGACACTCAGATCAGTCTTGCCCGACGCTGTTGCACCTACAACAACTATGAGTCGTTTAGTATTCGTCGTCATAGTTATCGTCTCCGTCAAACTCGCCAAATTCGCCCATCATCTCCTCAAAGATTGAGCCGTCGTCTGAAGGCACAGCATCTGGGTCGTATTGGTCTGGCACCTGGGCATTCTCAAAAGCCACGCGAGGGTACTCAAAATCGGGATTTGGCTGCCCTGCGCTGACAACTTCAAGATAGAAGGCACGGTCTGCAAGCATATCAAACTGGTATATCAGGCGATTACACTCGCCCACAACAAGCTCTGCAAGGGTTACCTTCTCCATAGCTATAGGTGCGCCCTCAAAGCTCTCCTCGCCCATATCCATAAGCGAAAACTCCTGTCCGCGCTCCCAACGGTCATCTGCCGAGAAGAAAGATGCCATGCAGTCATCATACTCTATTGACTCCAGAATAAAATTGTGCAGCTGGAGCAGGGTCATCTCATGCGAGACCTCCAAATCTCTGACGAAATTATCGTTTTCGTCACTGAGCATTCTAAGTTTGAGTATCATAGCCTTATTTTACCTTTACACAACGAATCTGCATTGCGTTTGCACGCTTTGACGGATAGTTGAGATTGAACTTATTTACTGTTCTTGTAGTTGTCAAGTCAAAGTACATACAAGTTGACTGCTTGCCATCTGCTGTAACGCCTGTGGTCCAATAGTAACCCTCCCAAGGCTCTGGCTGAGACGGATATACGCCCTCTTTGTAGTTCATATTATTGATTGTACCGTTGTAGTAGCTACGGAAGCCTCCACCGAGGTAGAAGTAACTATTTGCGCCATCTGTAAGCGACCAACCAAAGCGTTTACGGGCAGTCTCCAGCGGTAGTGAATCCTCCTCAGCAGTTAGTGCAAGAACATCAAAATCGCTGCCTGTAGGCACTCTCCAGCCGTATGGACATGGGTCGTACTTACTCTTCTTGGTGTTGCTCCACAGCGAACTATCTGCACTCTGCAACCAATCGCCAACACCGTCGCCACTTTCACTATCAACAGCAGCCGCATTGGTTATAAAGGTCATTGGGTGGGCTACAGCATACTCTACAGTACCTGTCTCTGACGAGGTCTCAACAACCTCTACATAGACAGAACTGCTCGATGTGCCATAAACATACTCATCCTCGTTGCCAGAGCAGTCGTGGTAGTATGGGCGCAGAAAAGGGTCCTTACGACCCCACTGATAGTAGAGTCCGTAGCTATCCAAAATCTTGTTTGTATCGTCGGTTGCGCCATTGCTATTGCCGTATGCACCTAAATTGCGATTCATAAATGTTACACCATTTGAGTAGGTTGAGTAGTCCTCAAGCGGATTGTTTGACGCCTTGGCAAACCAGAGGTGCCAGCTCCAGATAATATTATCAGAGCCGTCAACCACTGCCACAACCGCATTACCATCGCGCATTACATAGTTGCCATCCTCCTTGATATAGACCTCGTCGTCATCCTCGTCAGTCAGAGCGTCAATATAGAAGGTAATTGTAGATGTGGTACTGTCATAGTTAAGATGTTCAACCATAGCAGCATGGCTCTGCCATACAATCTTGGCATCGGCAATACCTGAGATACTCTCTCCGCCGCCATTGCAAGTAACATCAATAGAGTAGGCTGTCTTAGGGCTTGTAAGCACATAACTATTGGCATGCTTGCCCGCTGAGTTTAGCAGCACAACCTTGTCGCCAAGAATATAGCAGTCGATTGTATATTGCGAAGTTGCGCCCTTCTTTGAGGTTATGGTAAAGACAATATCTGCCTCACGCTGCTCATCCTGCGCACTCTCGGTCTCTGGCATTGCAGGAGGTGTGATGGTAACTGTGCGAGCTGAAGAGTTGATTGTACAACTCCAGCCTGTAGTTGCGCTCTTAAGCTCAATAGAGGCAAGGTTTTGAGGCACATAAGAGATAGTCTGCGGCTCGCCTCCCCACTCAAAATAGAGACCTGTATTGGCAAACTCTACGCCATAATCATCTTTGTCTGAGCAAGCTCCAAACAGAAGAGCAGCGCAAGTTGCAAGAAGAATAAATTTCAAATTTTTCATATATAATTTTGTTCTATTTCAGATATACACAAATATCGCTGCAAATGTACCAAAAAAGTTGCAATTTTTCCAATATTTAACAATCAATTCTGCACTTTCGGAACAATTATTGTCAAACGGTAAACGAAATTAAACACCTTTTAGTATATGACACGACAAAAAACAGAGATTGGCACCACTCCCGCAGACCCAAAATACAGAATTGTTGTCACAGATAAAGGTCCCTACTTAGTCTATGGCAGACCTCCCTTTGCGCAGCAATTTATCATGCCAAATGCGTTAGGGGAGAGTTGGTATTTCCAGCAGGGCAAGAGTTTTTCCACAGACAGTGAGCCTACCGCCCTGTGTCGCTGTGGTGCATCTAAAAACCGACCATACTGCGACAACAGCCACATAAAAGCTGAGTGGAATCCGAAAAACAGAGCCTCTAAGGCTGGATTGCTTGACAATGTAGAGATTACCTCAGCAGATACAATATCTATTACAGACAACAGAAAATATTGCGTCTTTGCCCGCTTTTGTGATGCTGCGACAGGTATTTGGGCACTCACAGAGGCTTCTGACGACCCATTTGCACGCCGTTTAGCTATTCGTCAGGCGTCGCTCTGCCCTGGAGGCAGGCTGATGGCTTGGGATAACGATGCAGATAGACCCTACGAGCCAAACTATCCGCCAAGTCTGGGACTTATTGAGGACAACATTATATCCACAAGTGGCGGTCTTTGGGTACGCGGAGGGATAAGAATAGAGGGAGAAAACGGGGATAAATACGAAATCCGCAACCGCACTATTTTGTGCCGTTGCGGAAAATCGTCAAACAAGCCATACTGTGATGGCACTCACGCCGCTGCGGGGTGGAGAGATAGCCTTGAAGGTATTCCTGAAGGTGTTACCGTTCCAGAGGAGGTCTATTGATTTTACCTCTTCTTGGCTGGAATACCTCTTTGGCAAGGCACATTTACCTGACACTTACCACAACCAAACCTTGGAGCATACTTCTCTCTGGTAGTATTTACATAGGCACTGCAAGCTGTATGCGATTTACCACCCTCAAGGGTAATAGCTCCACCTGGGCAGTGCATACATGCTCCGCACATATTACAGTATTCATAAATATCTGAGTAGGGGCGAGGGGTTACTTGGAGTGGAGCATCTACAACAATGCTTCCAAAGCGACCTGCAACGCCTCTCTCTGTAATAAGCCCTTTTGAGAGCCCGAAGGTGCCTAAACCGCAGACAAAAGCAACATGACGCTCTGACCAATTACTTGTAAAACTGAGCGACTTATCCTCTATCTCATCGTTACTTCCTGCATCGAAGACATACTTAAAATCACTACTTGCGTATGGCGATAGAGCCTTTACACCCTGACTCTCAAACCAACGCTCCATAAAGTGGTTTATCTCTGTAAGGAATGCCTGACCCTCAACGCGGGCATAGAGCCAGCCATTGCCCACAACAGAGTCACTAACCCTGTTACCCTCAACTACAAAGTCGCTAAATGGGGCAAAATAGCTCACAACACTCTTTGCTGTTGCCATCCACTCCTTTGGAGTACGAAACAGGTGTCCTACAGCCTGCGGAGCCTTCAACTCCTCCCATAGAGCATCGTCAGCAGAGCCTATTTTGACAATTGGGTCATCATAGAGTCTCTGCCCGACATCTTCTGGAACAAGAGCCATCTGCTCCGAGACATAGTTCAGTGTAGAACTCTTTACAGCCTCACGCAGAGCCCGTGTTATCATCTCAAGTGTTATCATTTCTTCTGGTTTTCGGTTTTTGGAGCTGATATAGATTCGCGCATCTGGGTATCTGCAATGATGTTCTTCATCTTGTAGTAGTCCATAATGCCCAAATTACCGCTACGGAAAGCCTCTGCCATTGCAAGTGGCACCTCAGCCTCGGCAAGGATAACCTTTGCACGCGCCTCCTGAGCCTTAGCCTTCATCTCCTGCTCAAGAGCTACTGCCATGGCTCTGCGCTCCTCAGCCTTTGCCTGAGCAATGTTTTTATCAGCATCTGCCTGGTCCATCTGAAGCTGCGCACCGATGTTCTTACCAACATCAATATCGGCAATATCAATAGAGAGAATTTCAAAGGCTGTTCCTGCATCAAGACCCTTCTCAAGCACCACGCGAGAGATAAAATCTGGATTTTCAAGCACAGTTTTGTGCGATGCTGACGAGCCGATTGACGATACAATACCCTCGCCGACACGAGCCAGAACAGTCTCCTCGCCCGCACCACCTACAAGCTGGCGCATATTGGCTCTTACAGTTACTCGTGCCTTGGCAATAAGCTGAATACCATCCTTTGCCACAGCTGTCACAGGTGGGGTGTTGATAACCTTTGGATTTACAGACATCTGCACAGCCTCAAACACATCACGACCAGCAAGGTCAATAGCTGTTGCATCCTCGAAAGTCAAATCTATACCCGCCTTCTGAGCTGAGACAAGGGCGTGAACAACATTTTTGAAATTTCCGCCTGTAAGATAGTGCGCCTCAAGGGCGTTAGGGTTGAGCTTAAGACCCGCCTTGGTACCCTCAATCATTGAGGAGACAATACCCGAAACAGGAATCTTACGCCAACGCATAAGCACCATCTGCATCAGTGAGATATGCGCACCAGATATAAGGGCGGTAAACCAAAGCCCTACAGGCACAAAATAGAATACAATCCAGATTGCAAGAAACGCAAGAATTGCCACGATAATAATAGAATCAATACCCATAACTCTGTAATTTAATATGTTAACAACTTTACTTAAACTGTACCTTTAATTTCTCAATAAACTCTTTATCCACTCTGCCTGAAGTCTCCAAAGCTGGAATACAAACGCCAAAACTACTATCGTATCTATCAAGCCACTTTATAATCTGTTTTGGATACTCCATTATAAAGTTTGGAGTCTGGGAGACATCCATATACTCATCTGGCAGTAGCGGATATGGATCGTAGCTGACTGCATATCGCTCTTTGAACTCTGGCGTAAGTTGCAGACAGCGATTAAAGATGCCCTGCTTGCCGTAGAGACGATGTTGCTGAGAGATTAGCTGCTCATCAAATGTAAGTTCAACAACGCAATCCTTGTTACAGTCGCAAAAGTCTGTATAGACAATAGGGGAGAGCGAGTATCCGTCGTAGCTCCACTCGCCTTGCTCTGCATATCTCTTGTACTCTATCTCAACGCCATTTACCTTTACGCTCTTGGCTGGCATCTGTGCAGGAAATCTAAGCTCATACTTGCGGCTTGCGGTAGCACCCTTATAGTCGCCTTGACGAGCAGAGATTACAACCTTTATAGTGTTACCAGCTGTTGTTTTTGTGATATTTGTTGTTGCATACCTCTCTTTATACTCCTTTGACTCTCCATCATCCTCATAGAGCGACAGCTGACCATCTGCACCTGGGATAAATGTAAGCACAAGGGTACTACAAGGCTCTTGCAAATTCTTTACCGTTGCAGGATTCATTGGGATTATAGCTCCAGCGCGGGCATAGTATGGATTTTCAGCCATTGTGTAGTTTAGTGTAAGTTTCTGACCTCCATCAATCATACTACCGCTGACCATATCATACCACAGTCCCTCTGGAAACCAAACCTCACGCTCTGCAACGCCTGTAGCCTTGTTGATAGGGGTTACAATGGCTGTAACAAGCAGGTCGTCACCAAACATATACTGCTCTTTCATATCATACGCCTCATTGCACTCTGGATAGTAGTAGTACATAGGTCGGCACATAGATATACCTGTGTCGTAAGCCTGACGGGCTGCATTATAGATATAAGGTGCAAGGGTATAGCGCAACCTGATTGCATCCCTCATAAAGAACATGTGGTCTGGGAACTGCCAGATACGACGCTCGATATTTTTATTTTTGGTACAGTGGGTCTTGAAAATTGGCGTAAAGACTCCATACTGTAACCAACGCAGGTATAGCTCAGGGTCGGTCTGAGAGTCACGAATTTTGAAGGTATGTCCGCCTATATCGTGTCCCCAATAGCCGTAACCCACATTTGAGGCTGTACTTGTAAACCACGGCAGAAAGCCGAGCGACTCCCAATTGATAAGAATATCTCCCGAAAAGCCTACCTGATAACGATGTGAGCCTAAACCGCCCCAACGGTGGTAAATCATGGGACGCTCATCCCCCTTCTCGTCTGCGTGGTGGTTAAATGTATGGTTGAGCCAGAAGGTGTTACTCAGACCCTTGGTATATTTACTCTCTCGCCACTGCTGCCAATCGAGCCACCAGAAGTCAACACCCATCTTCTCCATTGGAGAGAGTACGGTCTCAAAATAGGCATCAGCCCACCTCTGTTCATCAATTTTGAACGGTACACTTTTGTCCTCCTCTTTCCAGCCATAAGCCTCTATAAATCGCTTGTATGGCTCCTCGTATGGCTGAATACCCGATGCAGGGTGGAGATTTAGGGCAGTCTTTAGACTCTCTTTCTCGCTCCACTCAAAGAACGAAGCAGGGGATGGGAAGAGTTGCTCTTTCCATGTATAACCTGTCCAACCAACCCTCTGACCATACTCATCCTTCTTGGCATTTGTGCGGCGCAGACCCCATGTCTCATGCCAATCCATATCGACAATAAGCACATCAATCGGAATATCCATACTACGCATCTGGCTGATAAGCTCTCTAAACTCATTGTCAGAATATTGCCAATATCTGCTCCACCAATAGCCAAAAGCATACTTTGGAGGCAACGGAATACGACCTGCGATAGAGATATAATCACTTACTGCCTGCATATAGTTGTGTCCGTATGCAAAGAGGTACAAATCTTGGTAATCACGCTCTGGACGGCACTCTACCCACTCTTTCCAATGAGAAGAACTCTGAACAAACAGATGTCTTGACGAGTCATCAACCACACTCCAACCACTGCGAGAGATAATACCCTCCTCCATTGGGTCTTTTGGATTTAGTTTCCAGCCATCTGCCTTATCTAAGGTGCGGGTTGTACCCATCAAATTTAGCGAATCCTTATCCCCGTAGTGCCAAACAGCCTTTTTCCCAGCAACCATAAACTCCGCCGAGAGGTTCTCTGCCGAGAATTTTGCCCCCTTGCGATATGTAAGCGTGAGGGCTTGGGTGCGAATTACAACCTTGGATTTGCTATTTGTAACTTTGAAAGTTGGAACAGTTGTCTTACGATTTACAAATGTCAGAGTGGCTCTATCCTCAAACACCCCATCCTCGCTCCACTCCATACGAATCAACTGAGGTGTAAGCACAGTAAAACGAGCATTGCCCGCAACTACAACAGCTCTGCTATCCGCCTTGGGGTCTATAGAGTCAGCCGCGACAACCATAGACGGATACAAGCATGCGATAAAAATCGCAACTGCAACTTTTACAATAGGTTTCATGGTTTATTTGAAGTTTTGGTTTAGCTTGGTTTAGTTTAATTTTCTCACAATAACTGTAAAGTTCTCAAAACCCACAACCTCAACCTCTGTACGCTGGTCAATAAAGACATCCACAGACTTAGCCTCACAGAACTTGCCGCCAACCTCAACTTTACCCATCGGAGAGAGGCGTGACACAGTTATACCTTTTGCGCCGACAGTCAGCTCTGCTGCTGGGCTTTTCATGCTTGTAGAGTCTATATTCTGCTTCAGAGCAAGGCGTTGCCAGGTCTTAGCTCTCAGTGAGACAATCACTGTTATAAGCGATATAATAGCCACTGCAACGATTGTTATAATGCCTGCCGTGGTGCTAATACTATCAAAGGCGTAATAGATAGCTCCACCATAACAAGCCATCGCTAAAATTGCACCCACAGAGACCCCAGGGAGCAACAGCATCTCTACTACAAGAAATAGGATGCCTAACAGAAGAAGCGCAATAATGTACCACATAGCTAAAATTTATTTAGTTCCAAGTTCTCTGATTTCAGTCTTAATATTGCCATCCATAGCCACAATCTCCGATGCAACAAGCTCTGCCTCAGATTTAGAAGCAAATGTACCAACAATAAATGTTGTTCCCACGCGAGAGAAGTTGCAATTCTCGTTCCTTATAGAGATATGGGTCTTAACCTCGTCTGAGAGGGCAGCTACACCAGTAATCTCAATATTAAAACCACCATTTTTGCTCTTCCACTCGGCAATATTAGAGATATACTCGCCATCAACCCACATTACAGGAATAGGGTCTCTAAAGCCAATCTTTTTCAGATACTTAACAGCCTCAGCAGCCTCCTCTTCTGTGCCAAATGCACCTACAAAGTAGGCATACTTGCCATTATGGTAGGCATTTGTGTATGACAACGGGGTAATACCTCTAAATGCAGCCACATTAGGTCTGTTGGTAAATATACCAAGGCGCACACGATATACAGTACCATTTTCGTAGATTTGAGTCTTTGGAAGAGGGTTTTTCGCTGTATAGATAATCGGCTTAATAACCTTCAAAGGCTCTTTCTTGATAAATGAACGACGCACAATATTGACCTTTGGAAGGCAGAAGTTCTCCTCCTTAACCGCAGCTTTTACCTTCAATAGTGAGTCTTTTGCCTTTGAGAGTCCAAGCGCAGCAGCCACCTTAGTCTCATAATCCACAAGTCCATGCTTGCGATAGTAGTATGACGACATTGCATCCGACTCAAAAGCACCAACATTTTCGTCACTCAGTCGCATAGCAGTTGACAAATCCTTCTCCGCAGCCGAGACAACATCCATCCTGCCATCCTTCTCCATAAGCAGGTTGTAGGCATAGACCTTGTTGTCATAGAGCCTCTGCCACTTCTCGGTAATGCGAGCCTCAACTGTTCGAGCCTCGGTACGCACTGTATCTAACACACGCAGCAGACTATCCGCAGCACTCTCTGTGTCAACTCTCTCATACTCAAGCTGAAGAGAGACCATCTTGTCATAGCATCTCAGATACTGCTCTACAGCATCTTTTACACCTCTCTCCTGATTTTGAGCCTCTCGAAGAGTCTTATAATCAGCTGCCGAGAGAGACTCTACAAAGACCCTGTTACTAATCAGATTGGCTGTCTCACGCGAAGGCTGCACTACACTCTGACCTGGCTGGGTAGTATTCTGCTCGCCCTCCTCTGTTGTAACATTTGCTGAGGTCCAACGCTGCTCATATGCAGTAAGGGTTGAGAGGGTCTTATTGTACTGCTTTGTCATGGCAAAAGCCTCCCTCTCCAATGCAACAAGCTGTGCAGCAATACTCTCCCTGGAGTCCACTTCTGTAGCATACTTGTTTCTCGCCTCAACAATCAGCATATTAAGCGAGTCGCAGCTACGACGCTCAAGGGCAAGACGGGCTGCAAGCTCTTTGTAGCGAGGTATTGACTGCACCGATGTATGCTGCGCTACAAGGGGCGTAGTTGCAATAGTTAAAACCGATAAGATTAACGCAAATCTCTTCATTATCTCCACCATTTAAGGAAAAACAACTGTATAAAACCGAATATCTCCAGACGACCCATCAACATTAAAAACGAATCTTGCAGCTTTAATATTGCAGGAATCTCTGAAAAGTTACTCATCGAACCTACCTGACCAAAGCCTGGACCCACATTGCCAATACAAGCCACAGCCGATGTAAAGGCGGTCATAAGGTCCTGCCCAAACATAGTATTTGTAACCGTTGCAAGGAGTATCAAGGCTATATATGTCACAATAAACACAACCACATTATTGAGTAAATCTGCCTCCTGAGCCACGCCGTCAATACGAATACGAATAACAGCGTTAGGGTGCTGCTGGCGACGAATCCTCGCCCAAAGTAGCTTGCAGAAGAGCAGCAATCTGTCCACCTTCATACCGCCCGAAGTTGAGCCTGCACAAGCGCAGACAATAGAGACAAATATCAGTATCACAACGGCAAACGGAGTCCACAAATTTGTATCAGCCGTAGCAAAACCCGTTGTTGTTATAAACGAAACGACCTGGAAGAAGGAGTGGCGCAGAGACTGCCAAATATTTGTATAAATATCAGCATTAAAGAGGCTGATAGTGATAAATATGGTAGAGACTGCAATTATTGCAAGGTATGTTCTGACAACCTCTGAGCGGAAGATGCTATTTCCCTTGCGCAAAAAGGTTGCGTATATCAAGCCAAAGTGGATACTTGAGATTAGCATTGAGAAGGCAAGAATCATCTCCACTGCAACATTGTTATAGAACGCCACACTTGCATTCTTGGTACTAAATCCTGCCGTAGCGCAGGCTGACATGGCATGATTAACAGCATCAAACCAATTCATACCAGCCAACTTAAGCAGTAGGGTAGTTATGACGGTCAAACCCACATAGACAACAAGCAGTATGCGGATAATCATCTGAGTACGGTAGCGGTAGTTATCCTTTGCAAGCGAGGATAGCTCCACATTTGAGAGCGAGAGCTTACTTGTACCCAAAGATGGCAGAATAACCAACGCAAACATAACAACGCCCACGCCACCAATCCAGTTTGACGAAGTTCTATAGAATAGTAGTCCCTCTGGCAGCTGCTCTATATTGTTTAGAATAGTCGCACCCGTAGCCGTAAAGCCCGACACGCTCTCAAACCAAGCATTGACAAGGGTAAACTCGCCACCCCAGATAAGGTAAGGGAACATACCCACCACACACGCAAGCACCCATGAGCCTACAACAATTGCAAAGCCCTCTTTATTGGTTATTGCACTGGCTTTTTGGACAAATAGTAGAGGAAAGGCTCCCAGCGTAAAGGTCAGCAGTGCAGAGAGCAGCAAGGGGTAAAAGCCCGAATCCTTGCCGTTCATATAGGACATGCCCGCCGCCACCATCATAAAGGCTGCCAAGCAGAGCATCACAGTTCCTACATATCTCAATATTATGCTGACACGCATTGTTACTGCCTATTCTGTTTTGATAATCCTACAAGTTTTTCGATATTGTCAACAAGCTCTTTAAGTTCGTCAAGTAGCTCCTCTTTTATACCAAACGGCAGACGGTAGCTCATATAGTCAGAGAGTGACTTATTGATTTTTGCAATTGGTTTGACGCAATAGACTGTGATAAAGTAGTAGAACATCAGAACTATTGCAATCAACACAACAAGCGATATAAGCACAGGTGCAACAGAGCGGTAGGCATTCTTATTGAGCTGCTCGGCTCTTGGAGCAAGTGAGCTATGGGTGTGAGTCATAAACTCCTGAATTTCATCTACCAACTTGTCGTATGCCACCTTATAGTTGCTATCATACCACTCCATGCCACCCTTTGAGGCTGCGGGTTGTAAAACCGTCTCAATTGGCAGTGCAACCATCAGAGTATCGCTCTGCACAGGTGCAACAGGGGTTATTGTAGCCACAGGAGTAGGGGTTGCAGGGGCAAGTAGAAAACTATCTGCCACCTCCCTAAGCGTAGCTACAGCAGAGGAGAGAGAGTCCAACTGTTTGGCATCCACCGCCTCACTACGAATTGTGGCAACTCGCCCCTCAAGGTCGCCCATAGCCTTGCGGCACACATCCCTGTAAGAGTTCTCGTCGAATAGCGCGATATGCAAAACCGCCTGACTATGCTCGTGGGCAGATTTTAGCATATCTTTCGCAATCTCCATATTTCTACGAGACGCAGAGAGGATGCTCTCCGTGTCGTTACTCATATTGCCAAGCTCAAACAACGAGATTATGCCAGATGCTAACAGCAACCCGACAATACTCAGAAAACCCGTTGTTACTCTTTTGCCTATACCTTTCATACCTATACTTTAATTGGCAAATATAACTATTTTTTTGGAATTATTCTACAATTTGACCTATAATATCGTTTTTCGATTCTATTTTCAACAGCTTAACACTTACTATCTTGTTGATATACTTGCGATTATACGGAACTTTAACCTTGATATAATTACCCGTAAAACCTGTCATAAAACCACCTCTTTCGGTGCTTTCAAACAGCACATCCGCGGTTGTACCCACAGCTTTGCTACAGAAATCATAGTGCAACCTATCACTTAGAGCCTCCAACTCTTTTACTCGCGCCGTAGATACCGACGATTGCACCTTACCTGGCATAGTTACTGCTGGAGTATTCGCCCTCTCCGAGAAAGGGAAGATATGTAGAAAGGCAGGATTTATGCTCTCCAAAAAGTGTTTTGAGTCTGCAAAATCGGCATCTGTCTCGCCAGGAAAACCTGTGATAACATCTATTCCAATAAAGGCATCTGGCATAGCAGCCCTTACAGCCGCGATACGCTCGGCAAACTTCTCTACAGTATATCTGCGACACATCAGTGCCAGAATCTTATTCGACCCACACTGAATAGGGATATGGAAGTGATGTTGAAATTTAGATGAGCGGGCGCAAATAGCTATTATTTCGTCAGTTAGCAAGTTTGGCTCTATTGAAGATATGCGGTATCTCTCAACACCCTCAACAGCATCAAGAGCCCTAAGCAAATCTGCAAAACTCTCGCCCGTTGTGCGACCAAAATCGCCCGTATTTACGCCTGTTATCACAATCTCTTTTTGACCCAAAGCCACAATCTGCTCCGCCTGCTTTACAACCTCGGCAATAGGTATATTTCGGCTGCTACCTCTGGCGTTGTGGATAGTGCAGTACGAACAGCAGTAATCACACCCATCCTGCACCTTCAGAAAGGCTCGCGTTCTATCCCCACTTGAGAAGGCTGAGAAGAAGGTTACAATATCGTCGGTTTCGCAGCTATAGACCTTTGCCTTACCCTTAGTTTGCAGTTCAACCACTCGTTGATATGTTTCGCCTTTATTATTGTTACTCAGCACTATATCCACGCCATCAATAGCCGCTATCTCGTGCGGTTTCAGCTGTGCATAACACCCTGTTACAGCTATTATAGCATCAGGATTTCGACGGTGGAGTTTTCGGATAATATTACGACATTTTTTATCTGCATGCTCCGTTACCGAACAACTATTTATAATACATATATCTGCTGCCTCATTTTGAGATACGCGGACAAAACCGCCCTCTTCAAACTGTCGGGCGATTGTAGAACTCTCGGAGAAATTCAGTTTGCATCCGAGGGTGTGAAAATTGACTTTTTTGCTCATTTTATGCTCTATTACCGTGCGAAGATACAAAAAAGGTTGCTTGAGTGGTGTAAATCCGATAAAAAAAGTCTATTTTTGTACCCAGAATATGGATTTTTTGGTTGATATATTTGAGTATCGCTACCTTTCAAACGCGGTTATTGCCTGTATTTTGTCTGGCATAACCTGCGGCATTGTCGGTACATACATTGTGGCGCGCAGGATGGTATTTCTCAGCGGCGGCATTACCCACGCCTCTTTTGGCGGCTTGGGCATAGCCTTCTATTTTGGAGCAAATCCTATTTGGGGCGCAATGATTTTTGCAATTCTCTCCTCCCTTGGTATTGAGTATGCTGGTAGCAACGCCAAGATTCGTGAGGACTCTGCAATAGGTCTTATGTGGGGCGTAGGCATGGCTATAGGTGCGCTTGCAATGAGTCTTAAGCCTGGTTACACTTCGGGCGATTTATCAAGTTTCCTCTTTGGAAACATAATCTCCGTAACCACCCCAGATGTTATTGCCCTTGCGGTGCTAACACTGCTACTTGTTGTAGGTGCTATACTATGGCTCAAGCCTGTGATGTATGCCGCCTTTGACCGCGATTTTGCCACCTCAGCAGGTCTTAACACAAAACTTATTGGCTATGTAATGTCGGTTGTAACGGCTATAACTATAGTCCTCTCTATCAGGGTGATGGGCGTTGTTCTGCTTATCTCGCTAATGACCATGCCAACCGTTATAGTAAACACTCTGACAAAGCACTACTCGACAATAACTGTTGTCTCCTCTATTGTAGCGGCACTATCGGCTCTTTTTGGGGTTGCAATAAGCTATTATCTTGAAGTTCCGTCGGGTCCAGCAATAATATTTGTGCTAATTTTGACGCTTATAATAGTAAAACTATTATCTTTGCACTCCAAACAGCGACTTTAATGAAGACTATATATAAACTTATACTCAAGTCGTACCTCGGTCCGATGGTTGCAACCTTCTTCATCGTCATCTTTATTCTGATGATGAACTTTGTGTGGCGTTATATTGAGGACCTCGTCGGCAAGGGTCTTGATGCGGCTGTAATCATTGAGCTTATAATGTACGCAACGGTCAACATGATTCAGATGGGTCTGCCGCTTGCCGTGCTGCTGGCTACCATTATGACTATGGGTAACTTGGGCGAAAACTATGAGCTGCTTGCAATGAAATCGGCAGGTATGTCTCTGCTACAGATTGTCCGCCCGCTTGTCTTTGTTGTGGGTCTGATATCTATTGGTAGTTTCTTTATTATCAACAACTTAGCCCCGTATTCCAACAAGAAGATGTTTAGCATTATCCACGATATCCAAAAGCAAAATCAGGCTTTGGAGTTCCAAGATGGGCTATTCTTCAACGGTATTGACAATATGAGCATCCGCGTAGAGCATCAAAATCCAGAGACCAAGCTGCTCAACGGTGTGCTTATCTACGACAACCGCTCCTCAAACGGAAATATGACCACCACAATAGCCGATTCGGGCTATATTCGTCTTAGCGAGGATAAGCGTTATCTGCTTGTAACCCTCTTTAACGGAGAGACTTACGAGCATACTCGCAACAGTCAGTGGTACACAAAATCGACTCTACGCCGCCACAAGTTTGAGCGTCAGGACGGACAGATTCCAATGACAGGCTTTGACTTTGAGCGTTCAGACGAGAATCTGTTTAGTGGCAGTAGCCAGACCCTTAACATTGTCGAACTTCAGCACAATATTGACTCCTTAGAGATGGTTGTAAACCGCACAACTACAACGGCTTACAACCCACTTCTGCGCGACCAGGTATTTATCAAAGACCCAGATGCAATCTCTCCGCCAGACACAATTATTGTTGACCGTTCAGAGAAGATTTACTCAAAATATCTACTTGACTCAATACCTACGCTCTCTACCCGTCAGAAGCAGAAGGTTTATTCAAATGCTCGTCAGAGTGCCATCTCGGCAAGAAATAGTTTCTCGTTTGATGAATCAACCTCTAAAGAGGCACTCAACCAGCTCTACCGCAATAAAAACGAGTGGCACAGAAAACTTGCGCTGCCTGTATCTATATTTATCTTCTTCCTTGTCGGTGCACCACTTGGTGCGATTATCCGCAAAGGAGGACTTGGTATGCCAATTGTAATCTCGGTAATCTTCTTTGTTATCTACTATATCATCAGTATTTCGGGCGAGAAGATGGCAAAAGAGGGTAGTTGGAGTTCACTACTCGGTATGTGGATTTCATCTATCGTTCTCTTCCCACTTGCCGTATATCTGACGCACAAGGCGACAAACGACTCGGCTCTGCTCGATTTTGATTGGTATATAGGCAGATACAAGCACTACAAAGAGGTTGTAATATCCAAAATCCCGCAATCTTGGAGGGATAAACTAAGCAAGAAGAACAAGAAAAAATAGCATGAATCCAAAGGATATACGAATAGTCTTTATGGGTACACCAGAGTTTGCTGTACCCTCACTCAGAGCCCTTGTAGAGGGTGGATATAATGTTGTGGGTGTGGTTACCACCCCTGACCGTCAGGCAGGTCGTGGTCTTAAGATTCACGAGTGCGATGTTAAGGTCGCTGCGCGTGAGTTGGGTATTCAGACCATCCTACAGCCTGAAAAATTGAGAGACGAGGAGTTTTTGGCTGCCCTTAGAGCCCTTAAGCCAGATTTGGGCATCGTTATCGCCTTCCGCATGCTGCCAGAGGTTGTCTGGGCTATGCCGCGCTTTGGAACTTTCAATCTGCACGCCTCACTGCTGCCACAATACCGCGGTGCGGCTCCAATCAATTGGGCTATTATCAATGGCGACACAGAAACGGGCGTTACAACTTTTCTACTCAACCACGAGATTGACAAGGGTGCAATAATAGGTCAGCTACGCGAGAAAATCGCTGAAAATGACACCGTAGGCACTCTCTACGATAGACTGATGAGAATCGGTGCAACTCTTGTTTTAGATAGCGTAAATCGCATTGCTCAGGGCGATATTACCCCTATAGAGCAGCCACAGAGCGACGACAATCTGCGCCCTGCACCAAAGATTTTCAAGTATGACTGCCTAATTGACTGGAGCAAGAGCGGTGTGGAGATTACAAACTTCGTGCGTGGACTCTCGCCTTACCCAGCCGCCTGGAGTCGCCTCACAAAAGATGGCGCAGGGACGGGTAGCGCAAAGATTTTTGAGGTGCGCTTTGAGCCAAAGAGCGGCATTGCAGAGGTCGGCAGGGTAGTTACCGACGGCAAAAAATATATGGGCGTTACCTGCGCAGACGGAGTTGTATATATCGAAGATATCCAAATCGCTGGCAAAAAACGCCTCAAAATCCGCGAACTTCTCCTTGGCTTCCGTGGTGCAGAGGAGTATAGGTTTGAGTAGAAAAATTTGTTATTTTATAAAAGTTTTTATACATTTGCATTATAAAACTTAAAACACCATTGCCTATGAAGCATCGCGTATAGTATAATACGCACAATTTAAAAATATTGGAAAAAGCGTTTTAGCTTTATTCTTTCACTTTGAAAGTTTGGCGACTCACAAAGCAACAGAAAGGAATAATAGTTGAAATGTCTGCGTGTATTGCGCGGCTTTTAGTTATTCTTCTGTTCAGGTTACGCCAAACACCTCAAAGTGGGAATATACTAATTGTTCCGCGCTTTTTTTTGTGCGTATCCAATAATAAGGGACTGAAGTAATAAATAATAATTTCACTCAAAAGGCCGAACAGACAATGGCATACAATAGTCTGAATGCATTATGTCACAATATAGAATGTGCCCTAACTGTGGCAACACAGATTACGCAGGTGTTAATGTTTGTAATGTTTGTAAAACTATCTTCTGCGATAGTTGTGCAGTAAAAGAATTTGATCATTTTCCTCTCCCATTTACAACAAGCCATTGCCCACGATGCGGTAGCACCAATCTCAGAGGTATTGGACTTATTGATAACAATTATTAAAATGTAATATCTATAATATACATATGTATGAAGTGACCTCTATATTTTGATCCAAACTTTAGGGGTCACTATAATATATCTTTGTATTATGGATGTATCATAGATTAGTACTCAGCTATCTTTGTGGACTCATTTGTTGTCAGAGTGCGGTAGATAAAGCGCCGTCCATTTTATCGTCATAGTACAGTAGTAAGTTCTATCTAATCGTCAGAACGCGGTAGATACAACGCTCGACAAAAAATCCCAGCGATGGATAGTACTAAAGCGTACAGCCATTGCTGGGACTTTTTTGTTAGCGGAAGTAGGTATCCGCGTTATCACGATTAAATCTCTAACGCACCGCCAGCACCAAATACCTTACCCACAAGAGTATCGAAGGTCTGAGTACGCTTAGCAAGGTCGAAGAGGTTTACTCTCCAGCGCATGAGCTGAACAAAGTTGGTCATATTCTTCCACTGAGCGCGAGAAACGCCAATCTGCTCTGGAGCAACAGGTGCGCCTGCGGTTACGAACAGGTCACGCATCTTCTCAAATGAGTAAACCTGCTTGCGGAGCTTCTGGCTGAACTCTGACCAAGTATTCTTTACGCGGTTAAGCTGCTCGCGTACCTCCTCTGGGCTCTGCCACTTCTTAGCAATCTCAGTAGGACCAAGCTCAGGTACAGGGAAGTTCTTAAACAGCTCTGTTGCACGAGCAACCTCTGCCTCCTTTGTTGGCCATGCTGCAACGCAAGCGTCAACATCGAGCTTAGAGAGGTCGAGCTTGAGCAACTCGTCAAAGAATGCGCACATTGTCACAGTACCAACAGATACCTGGAAGCCGTGGAGTACCATACGGTCCTCAAATGTGTGATGAGTCATATCAAGATAGTGGCTGAAAAGGTGCTCTGCACAAGAGAGTGGGCGAGTATCGTTTGCAATCTGCATAGCTACACCAGAGAGTGTAAGACCTGCAAATACATTCTCTACAGCCTTTGGAGTGCGGTCTGCAATACCCTGAGCGTCAGCAAGTACCTCTGGGAGCATATCGTGAATAACTGACCAAGCATCGTCGCGGATTGGCTCTGTGCCAAACAGGTCTGCAATCATCCACTCGCCACCTGCTGGAACTTTAGCAGCAAGGTCAGCATAACCTGCTGTAGTAAGGCGTGCAGGAGCGTTGCAGAGGACATCAGAGTCACCGATGATTACAAGTGGAGCAGGGCAGGTAAAGGTCTGCTTTGCGCCATCCTTAACGATTGCAGAGCCTGAAGCTGAGTAGCCGTCAGCAGATGCAGCAGATGCGATGCAGATATAACGCTGACCAAGGCGATGTGAAGCGAGCTTACAAACATCGTTAATAACGCCAGAGCCTACTGCGATTGCAATTGCGTCGTACTGCTTCATTACCTCCTCAATCATCTCAACATACTTCCACTCTGCATGGAAACTCTTGTCAGGAATAACGAACTTCTCGCACACTACGCCCTCAGCGTTCATGATGTTGTAAACATCCTCGCCTGCAGCAGTCCAAACGAAGTGGTCAGTGATAACCACAGCTTTTCTGCCTGGGAAGAATTTTTTGAACAATACAGGGGTACTCTTAAGCGCACCCTGAGAGATCTCCGCGCCCTTTGTTTGACCAGCCATTTCGAGCGCTTTGTCCATTCTTTCTTTAATAGTCATAATTCTGTATTTTAAGATGAAACCTTATTTCTGTGCAATATTTTATCCTTACAAAGGTATAAATTTTTGTATAAAATCGCAACTTTTTAGCGGTTTTTTACTATTTCCCCCACTTTTCGCCATGCAAAACCACTCTTTCTGCAACTTTTCTAAGGTAGGCAGCTGTCTCTGGCTTGAGTTTTCCATTTGCAGAGTTGTCTCCAAACGGCTCTTTATATATAGTAAGGTATGCTACTGCGGCTGAGAGATAAGCACCGGCGTAGGATTGATGGTGGTTGTCTTTGTGGTAGAGGTTAATATCCTCGCGCTCGTGCATTACAATCTGCCAAGCATAGCCAAGCGGATTTAAGTCCACCTTAAGTTGCTCTGCCTCGGCTGTCAAAACCTCTATAAGGCGATTCTGCATAGCATCGTAGCTGCTGTAGAAGTGCGGATATTTGGCAAGATATGGCTCATACTTGCCAAAGTTGTTGTTGCCGAACTTGCGACCCCAAGTAATCTCTATAAGTGCCTTGCTTTTAGGGCTTGTTTTGCGCACACGGTCAACCATTTTGCCCATATTTTCAACCATACCCGCATCGTCGGCTGTGCCATTGAGGGTTGGCAGGATGCTCTGGTCCTGCAACATAGCATAGTCATAGCCGCCGCGGTCAACAACCTCCATGCAGTGCTTGTTTTTCAAGTGCTGCTGCATTGTGTAGCCGCCAGAGACAAAGATGCTACAGTCGGCATAGTGACCCTCTTTCCACGCCATCTCCTTGAAAATCACAGGGTATGTGTGATAGTAGGTGTAGCTGTTGCCGATAAAGAGGATTTTGAGCGTGTCGCGCGGAACGGCAGCATCGTAGAGAATAACCTGCGGCAGCTGACCTTGCGCAGATGGTGCTGCAACAGCCGACTGTACCTCGCCCTGGTCTGTCTGACGCAGACGCAGGGCTACTTTACCCCCTTTCGCCCCCTTGTCAAGGCGCACAGAGTGCCACAGACGGGTCATGTGCTTGTGCGATGTGGTCGAAAGGGTAGGGGTAGCCTCAACCCAACGCTTGCCGTTGAGATACTCAAGCACAAAGGCGTTTCTCTCGCCCTCGTTGCCTGTAAATGGCAGAAATAGGTCAACCACTGTCCCTGGCTCAACCTTGCCCACAGGCACCTCAAAGAGCCAATAGTCGCCCGCTACAGAACGCGCTGTCGGAAAACCTTTGGCATTTATGTCACACTTTACAACCTTGCCCTTGTGGTTAAAAGATAGAGTAGCATCCTTTATACCCACCGCGGCGTTGTAATACCCCGTCTCAAGATAGGAGCTAACCGCCTTCTTCTCCCTGTTTTTTGAAAATCGCCACTCAGCGCGATTCTGAGCCACCGCCTGAAGCGACACAAGAGCTGCACAAAGCGCAGCTACAACAAAAATAGACCTTTTCATACTAAATTGGTAAATATTGCCCGAATTTAATATTTTTTCAAGAATTATAAAAGTCTTTGCAGAAAAATTTTGCCTTTATTATAAAAGGTATTGCATTGTTAAAAAACTATACCTAACTTTGTGCGATTATATCGCGTTATTAACAAACTTAAATTTATAACTTAAATTATTATCCTATGAAGAAAAACAATTTTGCTTTCGGGGGGGGGGAAATACACCGCACCTGAAATCGAGCTGTACTCAGCTCCAGTAGAAAACGGATTTCAAGCATCTGTTACACCACTCTCCATTGATGTATGGGTAGAGGAGGGCGAAGACGACGCCCTGAGTTTCTAACATTTCAAACCTTAAAAATTAAAAGAACTATGAAGAAGTCTATTATTTTGGGTTTGATGCTCTCAGCCTTAACCCTTACAAACTGTACTAAGAATGAGGAGTTTACTGTGGCTCCTGAGGTTTCTACTCCATTTGAGATTGTTGCTAATGTTGACACCCGTACCACAAACGACGGTCTTAACACCGCTTGGGCTGCTGACGATGCAATCAACCTCTTCCACGCTGTAGCAGAGGGAACTGAGTATCTTTCTGACGGCAGCTTTACAATCGCTTCTGAGGATGTTGCAGCAGGTCGATTCACAGGTACCCTCAACGGCTCTCTTACAGAGGCAAACTACGATTGGTACGCAATCTATCCTTACAGCGAGTATATCACAACTCCTGCTAGCACAAGCAGTGGTTATACCATTATCGGTCACGACAACCGCTACTCTTTGGTACAGAACGGTAATAACAGCACTGCACACCTTGCAGGCACAGCTTGCCCACTTGTAGGCGTATCTAAGGGCGTTGCTGCTACAAGTGTTCCATCTTTGGAGATGCACCATGTTTCAAGCGTTGTAAAGTTTGTTGTAAAGAACTCTCTCTCTGAGGCTATTACAGTTTCAAAGATTACCCTTGAGTCAGACAATCACAACATTATCGGTAGCTACTATGTCGATTTTACAGAGTATCCATCTGTAAGTTTTACCAATGCATTACCTGCTAAAACCGCTATTCTTGATGTTCAGAACGGCGAAGCTATTGCAGCGGGCAGCACAGCATCTTTCTATCTGCCTATCAAGCCTTGCGCAATGGAGGTTGGCGACAATCTGACTGTTACTGTTACCGCTGAGTCTGTAACATGCGTTGGCACAGACACCTCAACCCTTGAACTCTCTTCTGACATATCTTTCATTGCAGGTAACATCAAGACCCTCAATGTAAACTATGATACTGCTATTATACCAGCTCCAGATGAGACTTGGTCTCTTATTACACACCCAACTCAGATTGTAGAGGGTACTTATGTAATCGTAACAAAGTCTTACGATGGAACTTTCAACTACATGGCTAACACAACAACAAGCGCAAACCCGCTTAGCGTAGAGACTACACTGTTTGACGGTGCTACAGAGAGCGTAACAACTAACAAGGTTACTGCCGATATGCGTTGGACTTTTGCCGGGACATACGATGCGTTGACCATTACTAACCCTGAGAACAAATACCTCTATTCCATAAATGAAAATCAAGGCGTAAGAGTTAATACAACATCTGATACTTGGGCTGCATCACTGAATACATCTGTTGGTGGTGCTGCTATCGCACTAAAGGATAGTAATTGCTCTCGTTACTTGACATCTTATAAGACCGATGCCAAAAATGATTGGCGTGCTTACACTAATCTTTACGATTACAGCACAAGTGCTTCTCATCCTCAGAGTGGTGCTGTATATCTCTACTATTGCGGCGAGGCTGTTCGTAAACCATTTATCACTGCATCAAACCCTTCTATAGTAGCAGCAGTGGGTGCAACTATTACAATTCCGTACACAGTTACACATCCTACAGCAGGCAAGTCTCTTACTGCTACATCTTCTGAGACTTGGGCAACAGTTGGCACAATTGACGGCGAGACAATCAGCGTAACAGTTGCTGCAAATAGTGGCAGCGATGCTCGTGAAGCAACACTTACTCTCTCTTATGAGAATGCTGTTGAATCTGTAGAATTAACAATCAATCAGGAGAGTGCTACCAGTTTGAAGTATGCTTTAACATCTGCAGATGTAGCTGCTATTCATACCCAAAAAGGAAGTACATCCTATGCTAATTGGTCATACACCGCAACTGACGGCAGTAGTTGGTCTGGTTATTCAGCAAGTAATACAGGTTTGTTGCAACTTGGATGGAACACTGAGACAACAAAGGCTGCCGCTAATTCTTACATCTTACTTCCTGCACTAAGTAATGGGAAAAAAGCTACTAAGATTACGATTATTCCAGATGCTTCAACATCTAATAACCGTGTATTGATAGCTGTTCCTTCAACATATCAGTATAACGGAGAGAGTGATACTGATACTAAAAATATGGCTTATGCTATTTCTGAAAATACAGTCAAAAGCTCTACAGATCCTCTAACTATTGATCTAACAGGTATTGAGACTACTGAACAGATTAAGGTTCGTGCTGTAGGCGGAGCAGTTTATATCACTGAGATAACTCTCGTTTACGAGTAACCCTCTATAATTCATCTATTTAGCTACCCGACTAAAAGTCGGGTAGTTTTTTTAGGGGCACTAAAGGCGTTAGAGGCTCTAAGGTCCTTACAGACTTTTAACAAAGCTCTTGCAGCAGATACTAAACTGACTTTCACAACAAATGAGCGTTGTGTTATCTGGGGCGTAAACGCTGAGTAACCATCTATAGTTCATCTATTTAGCTACCCGACCAAAAGTCGGGTAGTTTTTTGTTTAGGGACACTAAAGGATTTAGAGACTCTAAGGACTCTAAGGTCCTTACAGACTTTTAACAAAGTTCTTGCAGCAGATACTAAACTGACTTTCACAACAAATGAGCGTTGTGTTATTTGGGGCGTAAACGCTGAGTAACC
>CAZIPR010000007.1:35475-72272 GCA_964541245.1 uncultured Alistipes sp. | reverse complement strand
GGAGGAAAAGACATCGAAGATGGCTTAAAAACTTTCGGCAAAACTGCGTTTTGCTAATGGCAGTTGCGGATTTAGGATAGCTTGCAGCTATTACAAATAAAATAGTCCATCATCGGTTTCGAGCAAGCTCGACCGTGAGGACTATTTTATTTGTACCATCTTCGATGGCGTTCCCTAAATCCGAAAACAGCTAAACTAAGTTTGTACCGTTAGCGCGCAGACCCTACTAAAATGCGCGCCCAGCTCTACTAAACCGCGCCCCCAAATCAAAGCATCCTCCTTTCAATTTATAACACCACAAAAACCTCTATATTGCGTTTCTGATAAAAACCTCAAAAAAAGCCTTTCTGTGTGCATTAAGCGGAAATTTTACAGATAGTTCAAAAAATATTAAAAATTTTTTCTAACCCTAAAACTCTTCAATCGTTGAATAGAATTATAGAAAATAAGGTTAATATTTGTCTTAAAATGGGACTTATAAGTTACAATTTGTAAGTACGACTTGACTCGGCGGAGGGGTGGAAAGTGGTTAAAGATTTTGTTTTGAAAAAATTTATTTATATCTTGCACTGCAAATCGGTGCTTTATAACTATTTGGCATCGAAAAGATAAGGTTTTATTCACTAAAAAATTGTTAATATGAAAAAAATCAGACTATTGCTTTTTGTTTCGTCACTTTTGGTGATGACAGGCATGTTTACAGGCTGTAGCACAAATCTTGAGGATGAGTATCCAAAGCCAACTGTCTCTCTTACAGCAGGCGAGGTTACTGAGAACTCAATCTCTTTCACTGTAAATGTTACAGGTGCAGAGGATTGCTACTACTGGGTTGTAAAGGCAGCCGAGGCTACTGAGGAGTTGGAGCTTGAGATTAGCGACGCTTCAGTTCTTGACCCACAGCTCGATTTGCCATTTGAGCAGGTTGTAACCAAGTCAAACCTCGCTTCAGGCACTGAGTATGTTGTTTATGCTCTTGTAAAGAACTTCGCTCACAGCGCATACGCTCAGTCAATTACTATGACTACAGGCGCAGCTATCCCTGCTCCAACAGTTAAGGTTGTAGCTGATGAGGAGATGGTATTTGAGGATGGTTTTGCAGTGTTTGTAACCACTACAGACGCTCAGAAGGCTTCTTGGCTTGTTGTTCCTAAGTACACTGAGGGTGTAACTGCTGACAAGGTATTTACAGATGGTACAGCTCTTACTGAGCTTAACAAGGAGACCCTTGTTGAGGTTACAGGTCTTGAGCCTGGTACAGATTACGACTTCTATGTTGCAGCTGAGAACCAGGGCAAGGTTGTCCTCTCTGAGGTTGTGGGCGTAACTACACTCGCTCCAGCAGCAGCTGTTTTTGAGATTTCATTGGATACCCTTATGATGACTCAGGATTTGAGCCAGATGGGTATGCCAGGTATTATGACAATCCTCTCTTCTTCTACATCAGATGTTGCAGCAAACCTTGTACTGTTTGATGTTGCAAGCAATCCTTACGCAGGTTACATCGCTCAGGGTTTCTACTCTTCTGTCGGAGGTGCTATTGATACTATGACTGCTCTTCCAACAGTATCTTGCCTCTTCTGCGACCCTATGTACACCAACTTTGTAATTGATGATACCACCTATTTCCCTGTTGCTAAGGAGGGTACTGACGAGTATGGCAACCCTTATGGTGTTGAAGTACTTACAGTGATGCCAGACGAGGATAACAATATGCTCTCTTTCAACCTCGCTGTTGTTGACGAGGCTGGCAATGAGGCATTTATCGTAGGTAGCTACATCGGTCCATTGGGCTATCAGGTATCTGTTGCAGCTTATCCTTTCAACCTCGATGATTGGGGCTACACTAAGTTCACAAGAACTGTTGAGGGCACAACTGTAACCCTTACAAGCTCAAGCATCAATGGTAACTTTGTAATCACACTTGCAACCGATGATGGTGTTATTGACGGCAAGGCATTTACTGCTGGCGAGGGTGGTAACATGACAGGTGGCTATGTATCTTATCTTGAGGGCGCACCTGAGTACTTTACCTTTACAAGCGGTCGAATTATGTTCGAGAAGGTTGACGATAATGGCAACTACACCCTTGTAGTATCAACTCGCGGTGGCGATTGGGTAATGCAGGGCGAGAGCAGCGCATACAAGATTGACGCATTGGATTACGCTATTACAATTACTGACGCCCAGTAATATTTAGCACTCCAAAAAACAACCGCGATGGGAAATATAGTTTTTCCCATCGCGGTTAGTTTTTTGTGTGGGCGCGATTTAATAACAGAGATAACAGTGAATAACAGCGGGCTTACGCTCTTAATGGCATAGAATAACAGCGCGCATTTAGTAGGGTTGTTAGGGTTAATAGCGTTATTAAGGTTATTAGCGTTGCGCACTCCTAAATTCCTTAATCTCACTAATCTCCCTAAAATCCCTTCTGCGAAGCAGAAAGCCAGCGTAGGCACACATCCCCTACGCTGGCTTTAATTGTGTTTTTCAAAAAGCTGCGGTACTGTGGCTGACTACTCGACGACGATTTCGGCGAGCATGAAGAAGTGGTCGGAAGGGTACATATCGCCTTTATGGTCGGTGATAACGGAGCAGCTGAGGGCTTTTGCTGCGCCCTTAGTCAGGATATAGTCTATACGACCTTTGCCTGGTTTTTCGGGTTGGTTTTTGCCCTTAAAGCCGTGACCTGTTCTACCGTACTCTACTCCGTCGTGCAGGGCGTCGTAGCAGTCTGTCCAGCCATTTGAGGTAAAGTGTTTTACCTGCTCCTCGTACTTACGAGAGTTGAAGTCGGCGCAGATAATCTGTGGGAAGTCGCTCTGGTACTGTGCAGCCTCGCGCACGATAAGTTTTGCCTGCTCGACCTTTGCAAGTTTTGACTTATGGTCGAGGTGTACATCAATAAGTCGGAGCTGTTTGCCTGTATGGCGGTCAAGGACTCTGACCCAGTTGGCATGGCGGGCGCGGTTTGTCTCCCAAGAGATGCTTCCTGCCATTACGGGGTCCTCTGAGAGCCAATAGCAGCCTGCTGAGACGAGCTGATAGCGTTCACGGTTGAAGAAGATTACATTTTTGCCAATAAAGTGGTATCCCTCGGTGTAAGGGTCCATCTCTGGACCCTCAAAACCGAGGGCGAAATATTCACTTAGCTCCTTTTTGCAATATTCGTAAGAGTCGTAGATAACCTCCTGCATCATGATTACATCTGGCTTGTAGCTACGGATTACATCAATCATATACTCCTTGCGGTTGTCCCACTCGTTTGGAGTATTTTTGTCGGCATCAAGACCTGTAATGCGGATATTGGCACTCATTACTCTGTGTATAGGGGTAAGGGGCTTTTTTGCCTCGGCACCACCTATAACAGCTATCGAAAGGATAAGTAGAAGAATCTTTTTCATAGTAGTTTTAGTCTAAGTATCCACCGTTTTCAATAAGCGCAGCCTGTACTCGCTTAACATCAACCTGTGAAGGCAGTACGCCATCTTCAAGGGCTACTCTTGCCGCAGTACCAGCCGCCTCGCCAATAGCCATAACGGTTGACATTACGCGGGTTGCAGCCATTGCTCCGTGGTCCATAGAGGAGCAGCGACCTGCAACAAGCAGACCCTCAATCTTCTCAGGGACAAGCACTCTGTAAGGGATGTGGTAGGAGTCTTTGCAGTATATCAGCGTACAGTCGCCTCCCACCTCGTGGTGCAGGTCGATAGGGTAGCTGGCAACAGCAATCACATCCTCAGCCTTGCGTCCCTCAAGCAAATCCTCGCTTGTAAGCACATACTTACCTACAATTACGCGGGTCTCGCGGATGCCTGTAAATGGAGGTACGGTCTCAATCCACGCATTTTCAAAGCCTGGGATATACTCCTTAAGGTAGCGGGCAACATCGTACATCTGCTTGCGGCACTCATGCTCTACAGCTGTGTAGCTTGCAGGGTCTGTTGCATCGCCACCAGATACGCGGGTCATATTTACCCACAGCTCGTCATCCTTAAGACCTGTCATAAAGATTGTACGGGCAACGGTGATGTTAAAACCGCGAGAGATAGCATCCTTAAGCTGGTCGCGGTAGCCCACCATGGTAAAGTTACCTGTGCGGAACTGCTCTGGTGGCATAATATCCATGCCGTACTTGTCTGAGTGGTTGACAACATTGTCTCTGACCTTGTCAATATCCACGCCACGCATAGAGAACATAAGGGTTGGCGGCTGCATACGACCCTCCTCGTCGCCCTTGTTGCACTCAACACCAGCGCGGAAGGCAACATCGCCATCGCCTGAGCAGTCAATAACTGTCTTTGCAAGGATAGCCTCACGACCCGCCTTGCTCTCGATAATTACGCCTGTAACCTTGCCGTCCTCAACAAGAGTGTCAACAACATTGGTGTACATAAGCACCTCAACGCCGTTTTCGTCCATAATCTCCCATGCCAGAGTCTTTACAGCCTCTGGGTCAACCATTGTAAGGGAGATATGGAGCTTGCAACGCTTGTGACCTGTAGCCATGCCTCTCTGCTGGAGTCGCTCTACAAACTTGCCTGTAGCACCCTTGATAATCTGATTGCCGTTTTTGTCAAGCATCGAGAGAATAGGTAGTCCGAGAATCAGATTACCACCCAAAAATCCACGCTGCTCAAGCAGCATAACCTTTGCCTTGCCGCCCTTGGCAGCAGCCTCAGCAGCCATAAGACCTGCAGGACCACCACCAACGACAAGAATATCTACCTCTGCACGAACTTTAACCTCGCGTGCAGGCTCAAAAAAAGTATTCATAGTCTAACCAAGATAAGCTCCGTTCTTAAGTAACTCAGCACGCACTGTTGCAACATCTACAGCCGAAGGCTCAACGCCTGCAGCAAGTGCAACTCTTGCAGCTACACCAGCAGCCTCGCCAAGAGCCATACAAGTTGACATTACGCGGGTTGCAGCCATAGCCTCATGGTCCATAGCTGAGCAACGACCTGCAACAAGCAGGCTCTCAATCTTCTCAGGCACAAGGACACCGTATGGAATCTCGTATGCATCCTCGCAGAAGAGCATAGTGCAGTCGCCACCCTTAGCATGGTGAATATCAACAGGATAACCTGCAACAGCAATAGCATCAGTAAAGCGTTTCTGCTCAAGAATATCCTTTGCAGTCATAACATACTTACCAACAATTACACGAGTCTCGCGGATACCCATAAATGCTGCTGAACGCTCAAGCCAAGCGGTCTCAAAGCCAGGGACAAAGTCTCTGAGGTATGCCATAACCTCGTACATCTGCTGTCGAGCATCATGCTCTCCCTTTGTATAGCTTGCAGGGTCGGTAGCATCTACGCCAGATACGCGGGTCATGTTTACCCAAATCTCATCCTCGCCAAGACCTGTGATAAGGATTGTGCGGGCAACAGGTACCTTGTAGCCCTTCTCTTGAGCCTCAAGGATTCTGCCGCGCAGACCTACAGTGATAAACTTACCCTCGCGGAACTGCGATGTAGGCATTACATCCATATCGTACTTCTCAGGCTCGTTGCAGATTGCATCTCTGAGCTTCTGCATCTCTACGCCGCGCATAAGGAACATAAGGGTTGGAGGCTGCATGCCGCCGTTCTCGTCGCCCTTGTTGCACTCAACACCAGCACGGAACGCAACATCGCCGTCGCCTGTACAGTCAATAACTGTCTTTGCAAGAATAGCCTCACGACCAGCCTTGCTCTCAATAATCACACCCTTAACCTTGCCGTTCTCAACAATGGTGTCTGCAACAAATACATAGAGAAGCACCTCTACGCCTGCATCATCCATAATCTCCCAAGCAACGGTCTTAGTCTGGTCTGGGTCGATAATTGTCAGTGACATGTGGTTTTTGCAAGGCTTATGCTCACTTGCAGCACCCTTTGCCCACATACGGTCGATAAACTTCTGTGCACCACCCTTTACAACCTGATTGCCCTTTGGACCAAGGAAAGAGAGGATAGGCAGACCAATTGTCAGGTTGCCACCAAGGTAACCACGCTGCTCAAGCAGCATAACCTTCAAATTTTTGTCTTGTGCCGCAGCCTCAGCCGCCATCAGTCCTGCAGGACCTCCACCGACAACAAGAACATCTACTTCAGCACGCACCTTAAGCTCGCGTGCAGGTTCCTTAATAGTTTTCATAGTTTTTATAGTTTTTGGTTAAATTAAACTCTCTGTAAATTTGCCCGCAGCCTTGTAGAGCTTGTGACGCTCTTCGAGTAGTGCGCGATGCTCTGCATCTGGGGTGTATGTTCTTAAAATAGGCTGACAGAGTGCCGCCTGAGCCGCCTCAATGGTAGGGTAGATACCCGCTACAACGGCTGCACATATTGCTGAGCCAAGGGCGCAAGACTGCTTAGTCTTTGACACACGAATCTCCTTGCCTATAGCATCTGCAAGCATCTGCATAACAAATGGAGACTTCTGTGCAATGCCGCCCACGCCGATAAATGCGTCAAACTCAATTCCGCGCTCAGCAAGGTGGTCAACAATGGTCTTCATTGCAAGTGCTGTAGCCTCTACAATGGCATAGTATAGCTCAGGAGCGGTTGTAGAGAGCCTCAGACCCATAAGCGAGCCCCAGAGCATCTGGTTAGGGTCTGGAGAGCGACGACCGTTAAACCAATCGGTTGCAAATGGCGCATCTAAACGGTGAGGGAGCTTTGCAGCATCCTCGCCAAGGCTGAAGAGTATCTTGTCAAGTACCTCCGCTACAAGTTTTTCGCGGGTTGCACTATCAACAGTCTCGCTCTTTGCAAGAATCTCAACTATAGGGTAGGCAAGAGTTCTGCGCAGCCAAGCATACGCATCTCCGAAGGCTGAAAGACCAACCTCAAAACCCACAAGACCTGGAATAATGCAGCTATCTGCCTGACCAAATACGCCGTCAATAATTCTGCCCTGAAGCACCTCATTAGGGATTACAAACATGCAGCAGCCCGATGTTCCGAGATTTATCATAGCGGTCTTGTATGCCACACCTGCACCTATTGCGCCCTGGTGTGAGTCAACATTTCCGCAGCCGATAACAACATCTGAGTTTAGACCCAACTCCTCTGCCCACTGCTGGCTGATTGTGCCGTATGGCTTGTCGCAGGTGTATTTATTGGCGTTGAGAGTTCTGAGAATAGGCACAAGTGCAGGGTCGAGAGCCTCAAAGAAGCTCTCTGGTGGGAAGCCGCCCCAATCCTCGCTCCAGAACATCTTTTGGGCAGCGTTACAGTGACCCATACGAGCCTTAGCAGGGTCTGTTGTGCCTGTAAGGGTGGCAGTGATAAAGTCGCTGCACTCAATTACAGAGCGCGCATCGCGGCGCATATCAGGGTTTGTACCAAGCAGGTGCATAACCTTTGCCCAGAAGCACTCGGCAGAGTAGTGGTAGCCCGATACCTGGGTGTAGTCAACCTCGCTACGGTGGCATGCCTCCTCAATTGCCGCAGCCTCAGCTACGCCTGTGTGGTCTTTCCAGAGGACAAACATCGCATCTGGATTGTCGCTGTACTCAGCCTTAAGTGAGAGCGGTTGCAGATTCTCGTCTGTAAGGCAAGGGGTGCTGGCGGTGGTATCAACTGAGATGGCACGCACAAGGGGTGCAATGTCACGGTTGTTATCCAATACACCATGCAGAACACTCTTCAGAGCCTCTATATAGTCGAGCGGATGCTGACGAAAACGGCTCTCAAGGGCGTTGCAATACTTGCCCTCAGCCCAGCGGCTGTAGTTTTGAACTGCCTCGGCTATCTGCTCGCCTGTATGGGCGTTAACAAGTACGGCACGCGCCGAGTCTGTACCGTAGTCAAGTCCGATAACAAAATCCTGTTTCATATTATGTTAGGTTTTAGAAGCGATTTATTACTGCATGTTTCTACTAAATGCCTTTGGTCGCACCATGGTCTCTTTGTACTCCTTACCAAAGCTATCTGTAACTGTAATCTCAAGGGTTGTATCTGGCGCAGAGGCTGTTACATGGAACATGTGAGCACTCTTCTCGTCTGTATATACATCCTTCTTAAGGTTGCGACGCCATACGGTCTTAGGAACGCAGTAGGCAACAGTGTATTGCGGATTCTCCATAGGGCGGTGGGTTACTTTGAGCTCTTTGCCGTTTTCGGTAACCTTTATCTTCCAATCTGGAGCCCAATCCCAGATGTGGATAGCCACGCGGTTGTCTGTCTTGACTGTTGCAAAGTCTGTACGCTTAGAGTTATTCTCAAGGAATACCCTCATCTCGCCATTTGTGCGGTAGTAGTCACGAACAGTGTTGAGGTCAAAAGTTCTAAACTGCTTCTCTGCGCCGCAGTCTGCTGAGGTGTAGTACCACTCAATCTTCTTTCCATCAATAGGGAATACGGTAAAGCCCGCAGGCGCACCATCTGGCGCGAGGTGTGGACCACCGTGTGCCGCTGTAAACCACCAAGCACCGCAGATAGCACCTACATTGTGGTCAATAGTGTTGGCAATCTGTGGATAGTCGGTATTTACCTTGCAGTGTGTTGTGTAGAGCTTATGTGAGTGACCTGTTAGGTAGTGTACCTCCTTGAAATCCTTGAAAGTCTCTGAGAAGTAGAGTGCTGGAGGCAGTGTTCTGTTGCCCTCGCTGTCGTGGAAGTAGCTGTAGAGTTTTGTTGACTTATGCTCCTCCAAAAGACGATATACAGGGGCGTGCATACCTACAACGATAGGGGTTGTCTTGTCCTCAATCAGTGCAAGGTCCTTTCTAACCCACTCAAGCTGCTCCTCGGTTACAATATGGTCGTAGTTTCTGGCTCCTGCCATATTTTTGCCTGGCTTCATTGTATCTGTCTTCTCGTTGCGGTAACGGATGTTGTCAAGCATAATGTAGTGAACACCACCGATGTTGAAAGAGTAGTAAGTCGGACCAAAGACCTTACGATACTTCTCTGTAGCGTTAAAGTCGGTGTTTGCATCAGGGGTTGTAGCACCATCGTTGTCGTGGTTACCCATTGTGTGGAAGATAGGGGTTGGGTAGCCAACCTTATTGATGGTGTTTCTGAAGTCGTTAATATCAAAGAGGAAGTCGTACCAGAAAAGGTCAAAGCTACTATCTCCCATACACATTGTATAGACAGGAATACCCTGGCTACGGTACTTTTCAACCTCCTCCCTTATGCGAGGCATAACATTTTTCTCAAGCTGCTCAATATCGCCAAGCTGATGGGAGATGTGTATATCTGTTATAGCAAGCATCACATGGCGCGAGTTGTCAACAGCCTTTAGGGCAAAGTCGTGACGCTCTGCTGTGCCAGGCTCAGCTGTAAGTGCTGCCCAATATTGCGGCTGAATATCGCCCGCAGCAACAAGAGCCTCATATCCGCTCGGAATAGTGATAAATACATTGCCGTTTCTCTTCTCAGATACAAGGTTATAGACTCCGCGCTTGTCGGTCTTTACAATTGAGTAGCCGTCAGATACAGCAACACCTGCAAGTGGCTTTCCGTCGCACTCGACAACTCCGTAGATTGTACTCCCCTTCTTAGCCTTTGCTGGCAGAGAGGAGACAAATGTGCTTTGCGCCGTTGCACTAACTACAATAGCCAAGGCAATGATAAGGTTTAATACTCTTTTCATAGGTTATAGTTTGCTTGATTATTCAATGTTTACTGAGAAAGGTTTTGGTCGCACCATGGTCTGGTGGTACTGGTTGCCAAAGCTGTCGGTTACAGTTACCTCAAGGGTTGAATCTGGGCTGGAGGCAACGACATGGAACATGTGTGGATGCTTGTGGGCTTTATTTCCACTGCTTGAGCCAAGGTCAAACATCCACAAACGCTTTGGAATATCATAGCTTACAACATACTGTGGATTTTCAGACTTCTTGCGCTTAACCTCAAGCTCTTTGCCGTTCTCGGTAACCTTGATTTTCCAATCAATAGCCCAATCCCAGACATGAATCATTACAGCGTTCTCCTTCTTAAGGTTACCAAAGTTGGTGCGCTTAGGATAGTGGTCAAGGAATACCTTTACCTCGTTGTTAGTCTTGTAGTAGTCTCGCACAGTGTTCATATCAAAGCAGCGGAACTGAACCTCTTTCTCAAACTCGGTTGCCTTGAAGTACCACTCAATATTTTTATCATCAATTGTGAAAATCTTGCAACCCGCAGGCTCGCCTGTAACGGCAATCTGTGGACCACCAAAGGCTGTGGTGTGCCAGCGTGTTCCAGATACGGCAGCTACGGTATGCTCTACAATATTTGCAATATCAGGCTTGGAGGTATCTCTGTAGCCGTGGCAGCAGCGGTTACGGTGGGTATGACCAGAGAGGATATGCACTGTCTTGAACTCCTTGAGCAGTGAAGCAAACTCCTGCTGCTGAGACTCTGGCAGACGAAAATCTATCTCGCCGTCCATGTAGTTCTTATAGCGGAAGATAGGGCTGTGAACAGCAATAATAATAGGGGTTGTCTTGTCTGTAACTGTTGCAAGGTCCTTTTTCAGCCAGTCAAGCTGCTCGCGGGTAAGGGCTGTTGAGTGGTTGCGCGCTCCTACAATACCCTTGCCTTTCTTTGCATTTTTAAGTGGCTCATTGTGATAGATAATATCATCAAGCATCACATAGTGGCACTTGCCGATATTGACTGAGTAGTATGTCGGACCAAAAGCCTTGCGATACTTTGCCGCAGCGTTGAAGTCGGTATCCTTGTTACAAGGTGTGGCTCCATCATTGTCATGGTTACCCATTGTGTTGAAGAACGGTGTAGGGTAGTTTGCCTCGGCAAGTGACTTGCGGAAGTCGCCAATATCATAGAGGTAGTCGTACCAATAGATATCAAAGCTGCTATCGCCCATGCTTACGGTATATACAGGAATACCCTGGCTGCGATACTGCTCAATCTCCTTTTTCAGGCTTGGAACAAAGGAGTTTGTAAACAGGCTAACATCGTTTAGTCGATTTGCAAGATGAATATCTGCTACAGCAACAATCACATGGCGCGAGTTGTCAACAGCCTTTAGCGCAAAGTCGTGTCGCTCAGCTACAGCAGGCTCTTTAGAGAGTTCTGCCCAGAACTGCGGTACAACATCGTTGCCAGAGGTCAGTGCCTCGTAACCGCTTGGTATTGTGATAAATACATTGCCGTTTCTCTTCTCTGATACAATGTTATATACACCCTTTTTGTCGGTCTTTACAATTGAGTAGCCGTCTGAGACTGCAACACCCTCGACAGGAGTTCCGTTGCACTCTACAACGCCATATATGGTTGCCCCTCTTTTTGCCTTTGCTTTAAGATTAGAGACAAAAGTGCTTTGAGCCGTTGCACTTGCAGCAACTGCTAAAGCGATAATAAGGTTTAATACTCGTTTCATAGGTTATAGTTTGCTCGATTATTTAATATTTACTGAGAAAGGTTTTGGGCGTATCATGGTCTGGTGGAACTCTCTGCCAAAGCTGTCGGTTACAGTAACCTCAAGGGTCGAATTTGGCGAGGAGGTTACAACATGGAACATGTGAGGGTGTTGCTTTACCTTGTTGTTGCTTGAAGAGAACTTTATTCTCCAGAGTGAGTTTGGAATATCAAGACCCACAATCATCTGCGGATTTTCAGCCTTTTTGCGCACAACATCCAGCTCTTTGCCGTTCTCTGTAACCTTTATCTTCCAGCCCTCAGCCCAGTCCCAGACATGAATCATAACAGCGTTGTCTGTCTGCCAATCAGCATAGTTTGTACGCTTAGGGAAGTGGTCGAGGAACACTTTTACCTCGCCATTTTTCTTAAAGTAGTCGCGCACAGTGTTCATATCAAAGCAGCGGAATTGGGTATCGGTGCTAAACTGTGTAGGGTTGAAGTACCACTTGATATCTCTGTTGTTAATTGTGAAAATCTTGCAACCCGCAGGCTCGCCAAGTGAGCCGAGCATCGGTCCGCCAAAGCCTGAAGAGTACCACAGTGAGCCAGATACGGCAACAATATTGTGGTCTGTGATATTTGCAATCTCAGGCTGGGTTGTATCTGTACTACAGGTAGTTACGCGATTGCGGTGGGTGTGTCCTCCAAGGATATGTACTGTTGTAAAGTCCTTAAGCAGTGCCTTAAGCTCTGTTGCGCTCTGCTCTTGAAGACGAGAGACAACAACTCCGTTCATTCCGTTCTTGTATTGGAACATTGGGGAGTGACCACATATAATTATAGGTGTACTCTTGTCAGTAACCATCTCAAGGTCCTTCTTAAGCCACTCTAACTGCTCTTTAGTCAGGTCAACCTTGTAGTTGCGAGAGCCAACAATGCCCTTTGCCTTCTTTCCGCCAGGAGCGTTGATGTAGCGGATGTTGTCAAGCATTACATAGTGGCAGCTACCTATATTTATAGAGTAGTAGGTCGGACCAAAAGCCTTGCGGTACTTTGCTGTAGCCTCAAAGTCAGTATTCTCGCCGTATGGGGTTGCACCGTCGTTGTCGTGGTTACCCATTATGTTGAAAAACTGTGTAGGGTAGCCTATCTGAGCAAGGGTCTTGCGGAAGCAACCAATATCGGTCAGGTAGTCATACCAATATATCTCGTGCGAACTGTCGCCCAAACAGAGGGTATAGACAGGAATACCAGCTGCTCTGTACTGCTCTATCTCACTTTTGAGTTTTGGCACAAAGACATCCCTAAAACACTTCAGGTCGTTGTGGTGGTTTGAGATGTGAATATCGGCAGCTGCAACAATTACATGGCGAGAGTTGTCAACTGCCTTAAGAGCAAAGTCGTGACGCTCTGCTACAGTTGGCTCGGCTGTAAGTGTTGCCCAGAACTGCGGTACAACATCATCTCCTTCGGTCAGTGCCTCGTAACAGCTTGGAATAGTGATAAATACATAGCCGTTTTTCTTCTCTGAAGTGAGGCTGTAGTTACCTCTCTTGTCGGTTGTTGTAATTGAGTAACCGTCAGAGACTGCAACGCCTGCAAGCGGTTTGCCATCGCACTCCACAACACCATATACGGTCGCGCCTTTTGCCGCCTTCGCAGGTAGTGCAGAGTTAAATGTACTCTGGGCAGCCACACTCAGTGTAGCAAGTGCCAGAATTGTTAATGTTAAAAGTTTTCTCATTTTAGGTTGGTTATTTAGTTTTAATTATTCACTCTAACAGCCCTCTGCACGCCCTTAATTCGCATTATGGCGTGCAGCAGAACATCCACAACAGCGGTCGAAGGCACCTCTACGCTGATTGTTCCCACGCCCGTACCATCGCCACGCGAGGAGATGTTGATTGTTCTGATATTCAGCTTCAGGTCTCGACTCACGGTCTCTGTAATCTGGTTTACAAGCCCCGCAGAGTCCTGCGCAGTGATTGATATTGTCACGCGGAACGAGCCCGAAGCCTGCTCTCTCCACTTCGCCTCCATAATTCTGTATGGATAGTTTTGGCGGATATGCTTTGCATTTGGACAATCTGTGCGGTGGATTGTAATACCTGTGTTGATTGTCACAAAACCAAAAATATCATCGCCCTTTATCGGGTTGCAACATTTGGCAAGTTTATAGACAATGTTGTTGATACCCTCGTCTATAATAAGTGCATCTGTTGAGCTGCTCTTTGTACTCTCCTCTTGTGAAGCCTCCCTGCGAGCCTTTTCGGCTGCCGCCTCAGCTCGTCTGCGCTCCTCGTCAGCCTCGCCAGAGAGCCAGCGGGTCAGTAGCTCCTTAACAACAGTAAGCTCTATCTTCTCGGTGGCAATAAGCTCATAGAGTGCCGTACCTGTTCGCTGCTTATAATATTTACATAGGTAGGCAACCACCTCGTCTATGCTCTTTGAGGTCAGTTTCCAATTCTTCAGCTTGCGCTCAAGCTCCTCACGACCCAGACGGGCATTTTTTGCCTGCTCCTCGCGGATAAATGCCTTGATTCTCTGGCGAGCCTTTGCCGTTACAACAAAGTTGAGCCAATCTGCCTTTGGCTGCTGATTCTTCTGCGAGAGAATCTCTACAATATCTCCATTTTTCAAAGCCTCACGGATAGGCACAGCGCGACCGTTGACCTTTCCGCCAGAGCATGTTGAGCCGAGGTTGGTGTGGATGTCAAAGGCAAAGTCAAGAACTGTTGCCCCCTCTGGCAGCTTACGAATATCACCATTTGGGGTAAAGACGAAAATCTCGCCCGAAGCGGGTTTGGCGTCAAATCTCTCGGCAATATCCTCTTTGGTCTCATCCATCAGCTCACGCAGACGCTGCAACCACTGCTCAGAGGTCTGTGCGCCTTGGTTGACACCCTTGTAACGCCAGTGGGCTGCAATACCAAGCTCTGCAATGTCATCCATGCGCTGCGTGCGAATCTGAATCTCAACCCATCGTCCCTCGCCCGCAGATACGGTTGTGTGCAGAGACTCATAGCCGTTTGACTTAGGGATTGTAATCCAGTCGCGCATACGCTCGGTATTTGGGGTGTAAAAGTCGCTGACAATCGAATAGACTGTCCAGCACTGCATCTTCTCAAGCTCTTTTGGGCAATCTATGATTATTCTGAGCGCAAAGATGTCATAGACACCCTCAAAAGGCACACCCTGCTTGCGCATCTTGTTCCAGATAGAATAGACAGACTTTGTACGGCTCTTGATGTGGTAACAAATATTTGCCGCATCAAGTGCCTTGCGAATAGGGACAAGAAAACTCTCGATAAAAGCAAGTCGCTCCTGCTCGCTCTCGGCAAGTTTGCCTACAATGTGCTTGTAGCTCTCAGGCTCAAGCTGTGATAGGGCAAGGTCCTCAAGTTCGCTCTTTATGTTGTAAAGACCCAACTTGTGGGCAATCTGCGCATATAGATTCATGCTCTCCCAGCTCTTCTTCTTGCGCTTTGCCTCTGGGAAGATTGCAATTGAGCGCATAACCTCAAGACGGTCGGCAAGTTTTATCAGAATTACACGCGGGTCCTCTGAGTAGGCAACAATCATATCGCGGAACGAGGATGCCTGCTCTTTGTGGGTGTTAAATTGCAGCTCTGAGATGTTCGCAAGCCCGCTCACAATACCCACAACCTCCTCGCCAAAGAGTGTTTTACACTCCTCAAGCAGGGTATCAAGAGCCTGTTCATCCTCCTGCTTAGCTTGCAGGCGCACAACATCGTGAATAATTGCCGAGACGGTAGAGTTTCTGCCAAGTCCCACCTCTGTTGCTACAATATGGGCAACATTTACAGCGTGGTCGAGCATAGGGCTACCATCATAGCGCACCGTGCCCTCCATGTGCTGGGCGGCAAACTCTAAAGCGCGGTCAACCATCTGCTGGGTAGTTACGGAGAACATATCAGCTATGGTCCTGCGAAAAACGGAATATCTGTCTAAAACACTACTCATACCTTTCTAACTATATATAATTTGTCGCACCCGAAACTATATTGAGTACGCTCATAATCTGAAAACTGTGCTGCATAGTCAATCTCTTCAGCCTCAAAGCCCGCAGCAGATAGGCGGTTGAGGTAATCCTTTCCATATATGCGGCGATGGTCATACTGCCCAAAAATCGTTGCCCTCTGCTTTGGGTCGGTAATTGTATCGTCCTCAAAAGTTGTATCGCGCGAATAATCTATCGGCGCAAGCATAACGCCCATGCCACCACTGCGCATAATGCGGTACATCTCGCTCAGTGCCTTGCTATCGCTCTCAACATGCTCCAAGATGTGGTTGCAGATGATAATATCCACACTGTTCTCCTCCATTGGGATACTCTGAATATCAAAGTGCATATCGGCAAGAGGACTCTCTAAGTCGGCTGTAATGTAGCTTTGTGGCTTGGAGGCGTATAGCTCCTTGAATTTGCGCATCAGGCAGACCTCTGGGGCTACATGTAGTATTGTTGGCAGCTCCTTGATGCGACTGCTGTGGTTGTTTGTCAGATAGAGCCACAGTAGCCTGTGACGCTCAAGGGAGAGACACTTCGGGCAGAGCGCATCCTCTCTTGTTTTGCCGTAGCCGTACGGCATAAAGCGGCGGTAACTGCTGCCACATATAGGGCACACTCGCCCTTTTCCTCGGTAAAAGAGCCCAACCATAGGCACAGCCCACCCCGCCACACGCTGGAGTGCGGTACGAGGCACAATATTGAGTGCCAAACGGACAACTTTACCTACAAAACTCATTATTCAAACAGTTTTTCAACCTCGCTCTCTGTCTTGCGCAACTTTGTGCGACAGAGGGCAATTAACTCTGAGGCGCGTGCAACCTTTGTTGCCAGACTCTCAACATCGCAATTTGAGGCTTGCAGCTGCTTGAGTATTGCCTCAATCTCCGCCATCGCCTCGGTGTATGAAATATCACTCTTCTTTGCCATCCTTTTCAATAATTTCGGCAGTAAAACTGCCATCTGTAACCTCTATGGTAATACGCTCGCCAACTACTACCTGCTTTGTGCTGCTAATAACACCACTGCTACCCCTTGCTACGGCAAAACCGAGTTGCAGCAATCTTGAGGGCGCAAAATTCTCGGCAACCATTGCGTAGGAATCTAACCTCTCCTGCTGCCTTGTAATGGCACCTTTTGCCGTCTCAAAAAGTGAGCGATAATATTGTTCAAGGAGCGTTGAGGCGTTTGAAGTGACCTTTTTGCAACACTCTCTGAGCAATACCGCGGCATACTCTAACTCTGAATCAAAGGTTGCTGCCCTGTCACAAATCCACGCCGCCACGGCAGTCGGGGTCTTGAGTGGTAGGCAGGCAACCATATCAACAACACTTGTATCCTTGTCGTGCCCGATGCCTGACAGTACGGGTAGTGAACACTGTGCCACATAGAGGGCTGCGGTGTAGGAGTTGAAACACTCCAAATCAGAGGTTGAGCCTCCGCCGCGAATTATCGCCACGGCATCAAACTCGCCGCTGCGCTCCTCTATTGCCGTTAGTGCTGCCACAACACTTGTCTGGCTCGCCTCGCCTTGCATTATAGCCTCAAAAAGTGTTGTCTCAACTCTATATGGGCTGCTGCTAATCTCCTGCATAAAGTCGCGGTAGCCCGCAGCTGTAGCACTTGAGATAACGGCTATGCGCTGTAGCACCTTTGGCAGAGCCACTGCGCGATTTAGGTCCCACACCCCATCTTTTTTCAGTTGCTCTATTGTCAGCTGCTTCTGACGCTCTATATCGCCTACGGTGTAGGTAGGGTCTATATCCATAATTTGCAGACTCAGCCCATAGAGAGGGTGGAAATTTGCCAGCACCTCCACAAGCACCTTCATCCCCGCAGCAAGACTCTTGCCCGTGCCCCCTTCAAAGGCTCCAAAAACCTGCATTACCCTGTTTTTCCATATCACAGCGCGCGCAGATGCCTTTGCTACTGAGCCAGAGCCACTCCTCTCCTCGCGCTCAATAAGCTCAAGGTAGCAGTGACCAGAGTAGTTGACCTTAAGCTCCGAAATCTCTGCCGTAACCCACATAGGTAGCGGCAGAGCCTGCTCAACGGCGGCAGAGATGATTCTCTGAAGTTCGTATAGCGAAAGGCTCTCTCTCATAGTAGGATGATATATGGCTCACGCGGCAGTCTTTTACCCTTTGGCAACTGAATTGTCAGCAGATGTTCACTTGCCACCGCTTTGCCAGCCTTTGTTGCAGGCTGCCAAGCTGGAGCCTTTGCTACAGCCTCAAGCACACGCTTCCTAAAACGCTTGTCTGTACTCTGTAGTTCGCTGCCTAAAGTCAACGAGCCATCTGCCTCTACGGTATATCGTGCCACAAAACGCGCTGCCGCCTCGTTCTGCCCCCACTTAACCTGTGAGGCGATATACTTAGAAAAACTCTCCCCACCTGAAAAAACAGCTGCCTTGTCGTAGCAGAGCGTGATTAGCACAACGCCATTGTTGGCTCTGCTTCCATACTTCGCCACCGTTGTCTCATCAGCTGGCAGGGTCTCAATTGTCTCAATATTTTTCTCAGGAATATCAGATACACTGCTACTCTCCACCCCATTTACTATGTAGAGTGGCTCATGGTTACTCTGTGCCGTGGCAGAGAGCCACAGCACAGCAAGTCCCATAAGTATTAGCAGCCTTCTCATTATGCAAGTTCTGACTCCTTAAGTCTCTCGGCATTCTCGGCAACAATCAGGTGGTCAATGCAGTCCTGAATATCGCCATCCATAAATGCTCCGAGATTGTAAATTGTGTAGTTGATACGGTGGTCGGTAATTCGTCCCTGCGGATAGTTGTAGGTACGAATCTTTGCCGAGCGGTCGCCTGTAGAGACGAGGGTTTTACGCTTTGAGGCAATCTCGTCAAGGTACTTCTGGTACTCAAGGTTGAAGATTCGGGTACGAAGCTCCTCAAAAGCCTTTTCGGTATTCTTAATCTGCGACTTCTGGTCCTGACACTGCACCACAATACCTGTTGGGATGTGGGTCAGACGGATTGCAGAGTAGGTTGTGTTCACACTCTGACCACCTGGACCTGAGGCACAGAATATATCCTTGCGAATATCGTTCCATGAAACCTCAACATCAAACTCGTCAGCCTCTGGTAGCACCGCAACAGATGCTGCTGAGGTGTGTACGCGACCCTGAGTCTCGGTCTGAGGTACTCGCTGCACGCGATGAACGCCAGACTCGTACTTGAGCGTTCCATAGACATTGTTGCCTGTAACCTTCATAATAACCTCTTTGTAGCCACCAACTGCACCCTCAGAGAAGGAGGTAATCTCATACTTCCAACCCTTTGACTCGATGTATTTGGTGTACATACGCATCAAATCGCCAGCAAACAGAGCCGCCTCGTCGCCACCTGTTCCACCTCGAATCTCAAGGACTGCATTTTTAGCATCCTGAGGGTCTTTAGGGATAAGTAGCAACTTTATCTCCTCCTCCATCTGCACAATTGCAGGCTCAAGCTCTGCAATCTCAAGGCGCGCCATCTCGCGGAACTCCTCGTCCTTCTCTGTTGCAAGTATATCCTTGGCATTAGCAAGGTCTGAGAGAGCTTTGCGGTAGCGGTCAGAGGTCTCAATGATAGGCTCTAACTCTCGATACTCTTTGTTGTACTGTACAAACGACTTGACATCTGCAATTACATCTGGGTCGGTCAGCTTCTGACCAAGCTCCTCGTACTTGATTTTCAGACCATCAAGACGCATCAGAATTGAATTTTCTGCCATCTATGTATTCTATAAATCGTTTTACTTTGAGGCTGAATAAAAAGGCTCTTTTGTCGTTACACTTACCCTCAAAATGCTCATTTACGCCTAAGTAAACTCCGCTTTTTCGGGCTTCGCAAGCCTAAAAATAGCTCTTTTTATTCAGCCTTGCATGTTAATTATTTTTTCTTTGCCTTTGCAGCCTTGTTCTGAATCTTCAACCAGTCGCTCAGTGCATCCTTATACTCGTTTGAATACTTAAACTCGTCGTGACCGCACCAGCCGTGACCGCCAGAAGGGTAGATGTGCATAGTTGCAGGTACACCGTTTGCCTTCAGAGCCTCATAGTAGAGAACAGAGCTGATTGTTGGTACAACCAAGTCGTCATCAGAGAGGAGCAGAATTGTTGGAGGTGTTGTAGGGGTTACACGATTCTCCAAAGAGTAGTATTTCTGCTCGTTGTGAGTACGCTTCTTGCCAAGCAGGTACTCAAAGGTGTTCTGGTGGGTCTCCCAAGTTGTACCTGTGATTACAGGGTAGAAGAGGATTGAGAAGGCAGGTTTGTCCTTATCCTCGGTAAAGTTAGATGTGTAGGCTGCCAAGTGACCACCTGCTGAGCTACCGCAGATACCAACCTGAGCAGGGTCAACACCCCACTTTTTGCCCTGCTTGCGCATATACTTAAGGGCTGCCTGAGCATCCTCAAGAGGTACAATTTTATTGCCGTGGTTTGGAAGACGATACTTCACAACAATTGCTGTGATGCCAAGGCTCTGGAAATACTTTGCAATCTCAAAACCCTCATGAGCGATGCAAACCTTGCTATAACCGCCACCAGGAAGGACTACAATACCCTGACCTGTTGCCTTTGCAGGGTCTGCCTTGTAGATGTAGAAGTCGGTCTGAGAGGTCTGAGAGAAGTGCATGCGCTCGTTAATCTTCTCGTCACGAGTCTCATAGTTTGAGTGTGGAGCAGAAGAGTTGTTCCAGAAGTTTGTGATAATCTCGTCTGCACCGCTAACCTCCTTAGATAGGGTAATGGTCTTCTGAGCCGATGCGCTGATAGCTACGGCTGCTGCTGCGATAGTGATAAATAACTTTCTCATAATTTTATTATTTTTTTATCTGTTTTTACTCTTTTGGGATTTAGAAACTTAGTATCCACTCTTTTGTAGCTTCAAGCCACTGCTGGCGATACTCAAACTTGGTGCTGCCTCTCCAGCCGTGACCGCCTGATGGGTAGAAGTGGAGTGAAGCCTTTACGCCGTGGTGCTTAAGTGCCTTGTAGTAGAGTGTTGAGTTGTAAGATGGTGCAACAACATCGTCGTCGCTGTGCAGAATAAGTGTTGGAGGGGTCTGTGGGTTTACAAGCATCTCCACAGAGTGATTCTCAACATCCACAGGGGTGCGCCACTTGCCAAGCAGCTCATGGAAGGTACTCCACTGAGCCTTTGCACTCCAAATTTTGCCGCTGATTACAGGATAGAGCAGAACTGCAAAGTTTGGCTTCTGGTTGCCCTCAAGCACAACAGACGACCAAGCTGCAAGGTGACCACCTGCTGAGCTGCCACTTACACCAATCTTCTGAGGGTCAATGCCAAGACGAGAGGCGTTGTTGCGCAGATACTCTACTGCCGCGCCTGCATCCTCAAGGGGTACCTCGCGGTTGCCATTTGGCAGACGATACTTTACAACCATAGCAGTAATACCGTTCTGCTTGAGCCACTCTGCCATGCCAAAGCCGATATTTACAGTGCTATAACCGCCACCAGGGAAGATGACAAGGCTATGACCTGTCGGATTCTCAGGCTTGAAGATGTAGAAGACAGTCTCAGCCGAGCGAGAGACCTTGTATCCGCTGCCGCTCTTTTTAATTACCTCTGGTTTTGTCTGATTGCTTGAGTGTGGAGCCGAGCTGTTGTCCCATACGGTAACAACCTCGTCTGCACTACTCTCAATTTTTACACTCTGCTGCGCATTTGCAACAAGTGCTACTGCCGCTAAGGCAATAAGTGTGAATAACTTTTTCATAGGATTCTATTTTTTTTGATTATTTTCGATTTGTATGCTCCTCGAAGTTGTAAATCCAATCCTTCACAGCTCCTAACCACTGCTGACGGTACTCCCACTTCAATTTGCCCGACCAGCCGTGACCGCCAGAAGGGTAGATGTGCATAGAAGCAGGGATGCCGTAGCGTCTAAGTGCCTTGTAGTATGCTGTTGAGCTGTATGGAGGCACAACTATATCGTCGTCAGAGAGTAGCAGCAGTGCTGGTGGCGTTGTTGCTGTTACCATCTCTGGGGTGGAGAACTTTGCAAACTCGTGTACAGTGGTGTACTTGCCACACATCTGCGAAGCTGCGTTGTAGGTGTTGTAGTATCTGTTGCGAGCCATTGCTCCATAGACCAAAATTGAGAAACAAGGCTTTTTGCCATCCTCCATGGCGTTAGATACCCAAGCGGCAAGGTGACCACCTGCCGAGTTACCGCATACACCCACCTTCTTAGGGTCAAGGTTGTACTTCTCAGCATTGGCGCGCATATACTCCACTGCACCAATGGCATCTTCGAGTGTAGCCTCTGGATGACCAACATTTGGCAGACGATACTTTACAACCACGGCGGTAATACCATTTTCGCGTAGCCACTCTGGGAAGGAGTGCGGGATACTTAGGTAACGATAGCCGCCACCTGGGTAGATAACCACTGCGTAGCCCGTAGCCTTCTCTTTTGGAGCGGTGTAGATGTACAGCTCAGCCGAGGAGGTGTTGTAGAGTTTTGACTTGCCCTTAAGAAGCTCGTCTTTCTCCATATAGTTGGAGTGTTTTGCTGTGGTGTTATCCCACAGGAGTACAATCTCATCCGCAGAGGATGGAATCTTTACAGTCTTCTGCGCTGAAGCAGAGAGGGTAAGAAGTGCTGCAACAATTGCAATAAGTGCCCTTTTCATAGTCTATTCTCGTTTTTGTGGGTTTTGTTGTATCTGTAGCCAATCTTTGATTGCCTTTTTGCACGACTCAGCATAGTGGTAGTCGTCATGACCCGACCAGCCGTGACCTCCCGACGGGAAGATGTGCATAGCGGCTGGGATACCATACTTGCGCAGTGCCTTGTAGTAGCGTGTTGAGCTGATTGATGCCACTGTAAGGTCGTCATCAGCAAGCAGCAGCAGCGTTGGTGGCGTGGTTGGGGTCACACGGTTTTCGAGCGAGTAATACTCCTGCTCGGCATTTGTGCGAGCCTTACCAAGCAGATTGCCAAATGTGCCGTGGTGTGTGCTGCGAGTAACGCCTGAGATTACAGAATAGACAAGTATCGCAAAGGCAGGCTTACGCTCATCTGGGATAAATGTAGAGGCGTATGCGGCAAGATAACCGCCTGCCGAGCTGCCTGCAATACCCACCTGCTTAGGGTCAACGCCCCATGCCTGACCCTCGGTGCGCAGATACTTCAGTGCCGCCTCCATATCCTCAAGAGGCACCTCGCGGTTGCCATTTGGCAGACGATACTTCAGCACAAGCGCACTTACGCCTATGCTACGCAGATACTGCGCAAAGGCAAAGCCGTCATACTCTATACAGACCTTTCTAAGACCACCTCCAGGCACTACAAGCACCGCCTGACCTGTCGCCTTTGCCGGGTCTGCCTTGTAGAGGTAGAAGTCTGTCTGCGAAGTGTTGAACAACTCCATTTTATGGTTGATGCTCTCGTCGGCTGTAATACCGTTAGAGTGTGGTGCGGTGGTGTTGTTCCAGAAGTTTTCTACAATATAGTCGGCACCACTTGTCTCAAGTGAGAGAAGCACCGTCTTTTGTGCAGAGGCAACAGATGTTGCACAAAGCATTACAAATCCTATGAGTAATTGGCGAATCATAATTGCTTGATGTTTAGAAAGTTTATTCACCCTTATTTAACCCTTCCAACCACTTTTTGATAGCCTTTTTCCACTCCTTGTCGTAGCGGAAGTCATCGTGGCCTACCCAACCGTGTCCACCTTCGGGATAGATATGCATCGATGCCTCTACAGAGTAGTATTTGAGTGCCTCGTAGTAGAGTATGGAGTTGATTGGAGGCACTACACTGTCGTCGTTACTCAATAGTAACAAAGTCGGAGGTGTTGTTATTGAGACTCTGTTTTCAAGTGAGTAGTAGTTGCGCAGATGTTGGGAGTGTGTCTTGCCGAGCAGTCGAGCAAATGTATTTTGGTGAGTCATACAACTTGACCCTGAGATAACAGGGTAGAACAAAATAGAAAATGCAGGTTTTTTGGCATCTTCTGTAAAAGTTGAGGTGTAGGCTGCAAGATGACCACCTGCTGACGAGCCGGCAATACCAACCTTTGTTGGGTCGATGCCCAACTTCTTGGCATTGATACGCAGATAGTCTAATCCGGCTTGCGTATCTTCAAGCGGCACCTCTTTGTGTCCGTTGTTAGGCAGGCGATACTTTACGACTAAAGCCGTGATGCCGATACTCTTAAAATATTCAGCAAGCGCAAAACCTTCCTTCTCAATACACACCGTGCCGTAACCGCCACCCGGTAATACTACTACAGACTGACCTGTAGCCTTTTCAGCCTCGGACTGAAAGAGATAGAATACTGTTTGTGAGGTGTTTATAAAATGTCCGTTCTTATCACGAGCTTCGTCTTTGGTCTCCTCATTTGAGTGAGGGGACTTTGTGTTGTTCCAATGTTTGATGGTCTTATCGGCATTGCAAGGGACCTCAACAATGGTCTTTTGAGCCGAGACCGAGAATATCAATGTTGCAACTAATGTGAGTGTAATAAAAAGTCGCTTCATAATAGTATTTTTTTAGTCGTTAGCGGTTATTTTTAGCCAATCGAGCCAATCGATAATAGCGGTCTTGTACTCTTTTGTGTGGTTTCTAAGGCTGTGTCCACCCTTTGGGTAGATGTGTAGCGACGCCTTGACTCCATATTGTGTCAAAGCCTTGTAGTAGGCTGTCGAACTTACCGAAGGAACAACATTGTCATCGTTGCATAGCATCAGCAGTGTTGGCGGAGTTGTAGAGCTGACCATGTTGTTTACCGACAGATTGAGAGCATCTTGATAACAGTAGTTTTTGCCAAGAAGTTGGAACATCGCTTTGCCTTCGGTATTGGTAACACACTTTGTTAAGTTAATCCATGGGAAATGCAGAATAGCAAAGGCTGGTTTCTCGTCATCTGTCATTGCGTTTGATACCCATGCAGCAAGGTGTCCTCCTGCTGACGAGCCACTGACTCCGACCTTTGCAGGGTCAATACCCAAATCGCTACGGCTACGGATATACCTTACCGCTCCCGCTGCATCTTCGATTGTTGCCTGGTAGTGTCCGTAATTTGGCAGACGATACTTTACCAACACGGCTGTTATGCCGAGTGATGCGTACCAACGAGCTGTTGAAACTGCGAAATTGAGGTAAGTGTAGCCCCCGCCTGGATACATTAGTATTGCTGCACCCGTATTCTTCTCCGGGTCAGCTTTGAATATATAGAGTTCGCACGATGAGGTACATTGTACCGAAGTTTTTTTGCCTTTGCGCCACGCCTCATCACGAGTTTCATGGTTGGAGTGCTTGGCTGTGGTGTTATCCCACAAACGCACAGTCTCATCGGCTCCTTCGAGAGATACTGTATTTTGAGCCGAGACTCCTGTTGCAAAAGCAAAAGCAAAAACGATGGTTAAAAATTGTTTCATAATCGATTACTTTACTATGTTGATGATTTTACCAGGCACAACGATAATCTTCTTTGGAGTTGCACCCTCAAGCCAACGCTGTACCTCCTCTTTTGTGACAATATCTGCCTGAAGCTCGGCAACGGTTGCGTTAAGCGGATATACCTGCTTGTGGCGCAGCTTGCCGTTAATCATAATTGGGTACTCAAAGCTGCTCTCAACAAGGTATTTCTCCTCGCAAACAGGGTAAGAGGCGTTGAAGATAGTCTCTGTATGACCCAGCATGCTCCACAGCTGCTCTGTGATATGTGGTGCAAATGGAGCAAGCAGCACTGAGAGCGGCTCAAGGATAGCCCTCTTGTGGCACTCGCCAAGCTCGTTGATACATATCATAAAGGCTGCAACAGAGGTGTTGAAAGAGAAGTTTTCGATATCCTCACGAATCTTTTTGATAGTCTTGTGCAGAGTCTTAAGCTCTTTATCTGTTGGCTGCTCGTCGGTTACAACCCACTCGTTGTTACGGTCGTGGAAGAGTCTCCAGAAGCGGCGCAAGAACTTATGCACACCGTCAATACCGTTTGTATCCCATGGCTTAGACTGCTCAAGTGGTCCGAGGAACATCTCGTACATACGCAGCGTGTCTGCACCGTACTGCTCAACGATAAAGTCTGGGTTGACAACATTGAACATAGACTTTGACATCTTCTCTACAGCCCAGCCGCAGATATACTGTCCATCCTCAAGGATAAACTCGGCATCTGCAAACTCTGGTCTCCAAGCGCGGAAGGCATCAAGGTCAAGGATGTCGTTTTTGACAATATTTACATCAACATGAATCTCCTGAGTCTGGTACTCGCCTCTGAGGTTGAGAGATACAAACTTGTTTGTGCCCACAACGCGATATACAAAGTTTGAGCGGCCCTGAATCATGCCTTGATTAACGAGTTTCTTGAACGGCTCACTCTCGCACACATAGCCAAGGTCGTAAAGGAACATATTCCAGAAACGGGAGTACATCAAGTGACCTGTTGCATGCTCGATACCGCCGATATAGAGGTCAACATTTCTCCAATACTCGTTTGCCTCTTTTGAGACAAGAGCCTTGTCGTTGTGTGGGTCCATATATCGCAGATAGTATGCTGACGAGCCTGCAAAGCCTGGCATGGTTGACAGCTCATACTCCCAGCCCTCTACGCGTGCAAGTGGTGGCTCGCCCTGCTCTGTAGGACCAAAGTTTTCGATAGGTGGCAGGGTAATAGGCAACTGTTGCTCTGCTACAGGGCGTGCAATATTGCCCTCATAGCGGATAGGGAACGGCTCGCCCCAATATCTCTGGCGAGAGAAGATGGCATCACGCAGGCGGTAGTTTACAAGTCGCTTACCCAGACCGCGCTTTTCAACCTCCTCAAACATCTTGTAGATTGCCTCCTTGACATCTGTGCCATTGAGGAAGTCAGAGTTTATCATTGCACCCTCCTTAGCATCGTACGATGCCACGCTCAGGTCGCCACCCTCTACAACGGGGACAATATCCAACCCAAAGTGGCGGGCAAAGGCGTAGTCGCGTGAGTCGTGTGCAGGAACAGCCATAATAGCACCTGTGCCGTAGCCTGCAAGCACATAGTCTGAGGCGTAGATTGGAATCTGCTTGCCTGTGAACGGATTTGTTGCGTATGCACCTGTGAATACACCGCTCACACGCTTTGTCTCGGCGATTCTCTCGCGCTCAGAACGCTTCTTAGTCTGCTCGATATACTCCTCCACGGCAGCTTTCTGCTCTGGGGTGGTCATATCTGCAAGCCACTCATGCTCTGGAGCTACAACCATAAAGGTAACACCAAAGATTGTGTCAGGGCGAGTGGTAAATATCTCAAGTTTGCGCACCTCGCCATTTGCCATTTTAGCATCGAAGAATACCTGCGCACCCTCAGAGCGACCAATCCAGTTTCTCTGAATCTCCTTCAGCGAGTCGCTCCACTCTAAAGAGTCAAGACCGTCAAGCATCCTCTGTGCGTAGGCTGTAACGCGCAGCAACCACTGCTTCATGCGCTTCTGCTCTACAGGGTAGCCACCACGAACAGATAGACCATCTTTTACCTCGTCGTTGGCAAGCACAGTGCCCAACTTAGGGCACCAGTTAACCATTGTATCTGCACGGAAAGCGAGGCGATAGTTCTGCAACACCTGCTCCCTCTGCTCCTCGTCCATTGCAGCCCACTCAGCGGCTGTGAAGTTCAACTCTGTAGTGCAAGCAGCGTCAATACCGGCAGTACCATGAGCGGCAAAGTGTGCAGTAAGCTCCTCAATAGGCTTTGCCTTCTGTGCTGCGCGGTCGTAGTAGTGAGCAAACATCTTGAGGAACGCCCACTGTGTCCACTTGTAATACTCAGGCTGGCAGGTGCGCACCTCACGCTCCCAATCGTAGCAGAAACCGATTTTGTCAAGTTGCTCACGGTAGCGGGCAATATTCTGCTCTGTGGTTACTGCTGGGTGCTGTCCTGTCTGGATAGCATACTGCTCTGCTGGCAGACCAAAGGCGTCGTAGCCCATAGGATGCAGCACATTGTAGCCGCAGAGTCGCTTGTAGCGCGAATAGATGTCTGAGGCTATATAGCCGAGAGGGTGACCCACATGCAGACCCGCACCCGATGGGTATGGGAACATATCAAGCACATAAAATTTTGGACGCGAATTATCCACATCAACGCGATAGACTCTGCGCTCTTTCCACTCTTTTTGCCATTTGGATTCAATCTCCCTAAAGTTGTATTCCATAATTTTCTTATTTTTATTTTATTGTTTCTGTTTATTGCTCCTCTGTTTATTGCTCCTCTGTTTATCAGCTCTTTACGCGCTCGCGCATCGCATACGCGGGCGTCTGATTTGCAAAGATAATCAAAAATTCTTAACTTTGTCATCAGAATAACCTAAAATCATGTTATATGAAAAGATTTGCTGTTTTTGTTTCAATGTTGTTTGTGGTAATGTCGGTGGAGGCTCAGGAGTATCAAACTCGTTATCAGAGCGCAACAGAGCCGCAGACTCTTCTTCCGGAAGGCTATGTGCGCCTATCTCGTCGAGAGATTATCCTTCCAAGTGTTAATGGGTATAACCCCTACAAGTCGGATTTGCATATCCATAGCACTTTTACCGATGGTGTGGTAAATATCAAGGGTCGTATGGAGGAGGCATGGAGTGATGGTTTGGATGTTATTGCAACTACCGAGCATCTATCCATTAGACCTGTACCTGACAAGGAGGGAGAGGTTACTCCTGAGAGCGCAAAGCTAAAGCGTGGCAAAAATGCAGTTAAGGCTGTGGATGGCGCGACAAAGATAGCAGAGACCTTCGGTTTGCTGGTTATCCCCGGAGTCGAGCTGACGGGCGATGCTAAAACACAGGGGCATTTTAACGCACTATTTACCACAGATAACAGCGTGCTTTACGACTACGACGCAATGCAGAGTATCCGCAATGCTCGACAGCAGGGCGCACTTATTATGCACAACCATCCGGGGTGGAGACATCCTACGCTGGATATGACACAATTTGAGGAGGCTGTATATGCTGAGGGGCTTATTGATGGCATAGAGCTGATGAACGGAGCCGCCTTCTATCCGGGAGCATTTGCAACTGCCGAAAAGCATAATTTGTTTATGACCTCCAACACTGATATTCACGCAACAACGGCGCAACAGTATCGTGAAAATGGACACATGCGCAATATGACCATTATTTTTGCCAAAGAGTTGTCGTTGAGTAGCATTCGTGAGGCTCTGGAGGCTCATCGTACGCTCTGTTATGCCTTTGGCACTATAGGTGGTGAGGAGAGTCTTCTAAAAGATTTTTTTGAGGCATCAATTACCACAAAATCACTTGCTGTAGATAAGAAGAAAAAGAGTCGTCGAGTGATGATAACCAACTGTAGTTCACTGCCTTATACGCTGCGTATTGGCAAGGGTAATCCTGTTGTACTGCGTCCGCTGTCGTCAACCATTATCTCTGCAAGAGTTGGTAAGCCAATCTTGTGTACGGTGCTTAATATGTGGTGTGGTGCAGACAAACATCCTCAGATAACTATTGATATTGACAAAAAATAAACTAAACCTAAATCTAAAAAACAGACCTTATGAAGAGATTTATTGTTCTGGCTCTGTTGCTCCTTTTTGTAGGTGTAACAACTGATGCCCAAAGTCGCCTTGAGCATCTGACCGTAAAGAGTGAAATCCTCGGCGCGGAGAAGAGTTATTCAATCTATCTGCCAGACGGCTACGACAGCTCTAAAGAGCGTTATCCAGTCCTCTACCTGCTCCACGGAGCGTGGGGAAATCACAAGTCGTGGAATCGTGACGGTGGCGGTGAACAACCTCGCATTACCAACGAGCTGATTGCAGCAGGTAAGGTGGCAAAGATGATTGTTGTAATGCCTGATGCAACAGGTCTTGGCGAGAAAAGAGGTGGTAAAAATATGGGCTACTTCAATGTCAGCAATTGGGCTTATGAAGACTTCTTCTTCCAAGAGTTTATCCCTTATATCGACCAGAATTTCAGGACAATAGCGACAAAAGAGGGTCGCGCCATTGCTGGATTATCTATGGGTGGTGGTGGCTCGGTAGTCTATGCTCAAAGACACCCAGAGATGTTCTGCGCCTGCTACTCCACAAGCGGTCTGCTTGACCATCGCTACCGCGCAATAACCCCTAAGTTGGACGAGTTGGAGTGGCTCTGGTCTGTGGCAGAGACCTCGCCCGTAGAGTTTCTGCGCCACGCAACACACGAGCAGATAGAGAAATTGCATACCGTGCGCTGGATGTTAGACTGCGGCGACGACGATAGCCTTATCCAGACAAACCTCGACTTCTTCAGCGAGATGAAACGCGCCAATGTAGCCGTAGAGTTCCGCGTCCGCGACGGTGTCCATAACTGGAAATTCTGGCGCGAAGCCCTGCCTCTAATCCTTGAGTTCTCGTTCCCAGCTAAGTAGGCTACGCAGTACCGTCCGTCAGTAAAGGAAAGCGCACTAAAATCCAGCGCAGGCATCGAGCCTACGCTGGATTTCTGCTTTGCAGAAGGGAGCTTAGGGAGATTAAGGGATTTAGGGATTTAGGGAGCGGAACAAAAAGTTCTGCGGGGCATCGGGTCCCCTTGAACTTTAGCGCGCAGACCCTATGTCACTATAGACTCTGGAGTCACTAAAGACTGTAAAAATGCGCGCCCTTAATCTTATCGAAAAACGATAAATTTTTTAGTCGCTCCAAAGCCGAATTTTTACTTTTCGGATTTGGAGCTTTTACCCTTGTAACTGCCTCAAAAATCAAACTTTTAGGGGTAAAATCAAGATTTTTTTGAGTTTTTGAAAAATTTTCACAACTCACTAATTTTCGCAAAGTGCAAATATACAATTACTTGTAAATCAACAAGTTATATTTTTAACTATAAACAAATATTATTTTGCTATAAAAACAATAAGAAAAAAGAATAAGAAACACCCTCTAAAGGGGTCAAAAATGGGCTAAATCGGGGTCGAATTTTGCCATATATATATTGTGAATCAAAAATTTTGCCTATCTTTGCACCCGCCTAACGGCAAAACGAAATAGAAATGGGGGAGAGTCCCCCGCAAGTTTAATGGGGAAAATCCCCGCAAGTTTAACAAATTAAAGGTTTAAAATGCCAACTATTCAACAGTTAGTAAGAAACGGCAGAGCAAAGATGGAGGACAAGTCTAAGTCTCCAGCTCTGGCAGCGTGCCCTCAGCGTCGTGGCGTTTGTACTCGTGTGTACACCACCACCCCTAAGAAGCCTAACTCGGCTATGCGTAAGGTTGCGCGTGTAAGATTGACCAATGGCAAGGAGGTCAACGCCTACATCCCAGGAGAGGGTCACAACTTGCAGGAGCACTCAATTGTGCTTGTTCGTGGAGGTCGTGTAAAGGACCTTCCAGGTGTTCGTTACCATCTTGTTCGCGGTGCACTCGATTCCGCAGGTGTAGATGGTCGTCGTCAGCGTCGTTCTAAGTACGGTGCAAAGCGTCCTAAGGCAGGCGCAAAGAAATAGCCTTAAACAGTTACAAAATTTATTCTAAGAAAGAGAAAACAAAATGAGAAAAGCTAAGCCAAAGAAGCACACTCTACTTCCTGATCCGAAGTTCAACGATGTGGCAGTAACCCGCTTCGTGAACAACTTGATGTTGGATGGCAAGAAGAGTATTGCCTACACCATTTTCTACGATTCGTTAGAGTTGGTAGGCAAGAAGATGAAGGATGCTGATAAATCTCCAATTGAGGTTTGGAAACAAGCCCTTGAGAATATCACTCCGCAGGTCGAGGTAAAATCGAAGCGTATCGGTGGAGCGACTTTCCAGGTACCAATGGAGGTTCGTCCGGAGCGCAAGATTTCTATTTCGATGAAAAACCTTGTACTCTATGCGCGTAAGCGTTCCGGAAAATCTATGGCAGAGAAGCTTGCCGGCGAGATAGTAGATGCTTACAACTCTATGGGTGCTGCCTTCAAGCGTAAGGAGGAGATGCACCGCATGGCAGAGGCAAACAAGGCATTTGCACACTTCAGATTTTAATTTATAGGAGAGACAGACAATGGCTGCAAGAGATCTTAAATACACAAGAAATATCGGTATCATGGCTCACATTGATGCTGGTAAGACTACTACATCCGAGCGTATTCTCTTCTATACGGGTAAAACCCACAAAATCGGCGAGACCCACGAGGGTGCCGCTACCATGGACTGGATGGTTCAGGAGCAGGAGCGCGGTATCACCATCACATCTGCTGCTACTACCGCTTTCTGGCACTACAAGGATCATCAGTACCAGATTAACCTTATCGACACCCCAGGACACGTTGACTTTACCGTTGAGGTAGAGCGTTCACTCCGTGTTCTTGACGGCGCAGTTGCAACTTTCTGTGCTGTAGGTGGTGTTGAGCCTCAGTCTGAGACCGTATGGCGTCAGGCTGATAAGTACAATGTACCTCGTATCGGTTATGTTAACAAGATGGACCGTACAGGTGCTGACTTCCTCGCAGTTTGCTCTCAGATTAAGGAGCACTTCGGCACAACTGCTCTTCCAGTAGTTCTGCCTATCGGTGTTGAGGATAAGTTCGAGGGTCTTATTGACCTTATTTATAATAATGCAATCTACTACTACGACGACAAGACTGTTCGTGACAACTTCGAGCTTCGTGAGATTCCTGAGAATCTTAAGGCTGAGGCTGAGGAGTGGCGTAACAAGCTTATCGAGGAGGTTGCAGCTACTGACGACGCTCTTATGGAGAAGTTCTTTGAGGATCCTAACTCAATTACTCCAGATGAGCTTATCGCAGCAATCCGTACAGCTACAATGAACATGTCGCTTGTACCAATGCTCTGCGGCTCATCTTTCCACAACAAGGGTGTTCAGAAGTTGCTTGACTACATCATGGCGTTCCTGCCATCTCCACTCGATGTTCCTGCTGTTGAGGGTGTTAACCCTAAGACTGAGGAGCCTGAGGTGCGTAAGGCAGACGAGAACGACCCATTCTGTGGTCTTGCCTTCAAGATTGCAACCGACCCATTTGTAGGTCGTCTGGCATTCGTACGCGTTTACTCTGGTAAGCTCGATGCAGGTTCTTATGTTTACAACGCGCGTAGCGGTAAGCGTGAGCGTATCAGCCGTCTCTACCAGATGCACGCAAACAAGCAGAATCCTATGGAGGCTGTAACTGCCGGTGATATTTGCGCAGCAGTAGGTTTCAAGGAGATTCACACTGGTGATACTCTTTGCGCTGAGAATGCTCCAATTATCCTTGAGCAGATGACTTTCCCTGAGCCAGTTATCGGTCTTGCTGTTGAGCCTAAGACTCAGAAAGACCTTGACAAGCTCGGTATCGCCCTTGCTAAGCTCGCTGAGGAGGACCCAACCTTTACTGTTCGTACAGACGAGGAGAGCGGTCAGACTATCATCAGCGGTATGGGTGAGCTTCACCTCGATATTATCGTTGACCGTCTTCGTCGTGAGTTCGGTGTAGAGATTAACCAGGGTGCACCTCAGGTTAACTACAAGGAGGCTCTGACTCAGACCGTTCAGCACCGTGAGGTATTTAAGAAGCAGACCGGTGGTCGTGGTAAGTTCGCAGATATCATCTTCGAGATTGGTCCTGCTGATGATGACAAACCAGGTCTTACATTTGTTGACGAGGTTAAGGGTGGTAATGTACCTAAGGAGTATATCCCAGCAGTTCAGAAGGGCTTTGAGTCTGCTATGGCTAACGGTGCACTCGCAGGTTACACTATCGACTCAATGAAAGTTACCCTCAAGGATGGATCGTTCCACCCAGTTGACTCTGACCAGCTCTCATTTGAGATCTGCGCACGCAACGGTTTCCGTCAGGCTGCTCCAAAGGCAGGCTCGGTAATCATGGAGCCAATCATGTCAGTTGAGGTTGTAACTCCAGAGGAGAGCATGGGTGACATTATCGGTGACCTTAACAAGCGTCGCGGTCAGATCCAGGGCATGGAGTCTAAGGGTACTGCTCGCGTAGTTAAGGCTAAGGTGCCACTCTCAGAGATGTTCGGTTATGTAACCGTACTCCGTACTATCTCTTCAGGTCGTGCAACATCTTCAATGGAGTTCTCTCACTTCGAGGAGGTTCCTGCAAACCTTGCAAAGGAAATTATCGAGAAATCGGGTAAAAAGAAGGATTTAGAGTAAAAGTAAAGAATATGAGCCAGAAAATTAGAATTAAGCTGAAGTCTTTTGACCACAACTTGGTTGACAAGTCGGCTGAGAAGATTGTAAAGGCAGTACGCAGCACAGATGCAGTTGTTAGCGGTCCTGTACCACTCCCAACACGCAAGCAGATTTTCACTGTTAACCGTTCTACCTTCGTAAACAAGAAGGCACGCGAGCAGTTCCAGCTCTGCACTTTCAAGCGTATTATCGACATCTACTCTTCGACACCAAAGACTATCGATGCACTGATGAAGCTTGAGCTTCCTTCAGGTGTTGAGGTTGATATCAAGTGCTAATCGAAAGAGGCGAAAGATAACACTTCTGAGGCGAAGCGGGTAGTCCGCTACCTGTTTCGCCAAGGAACTTACCGCGTATATAAATTTTATATAGGTATAAAAACAAAACAAGTTCACTTATTTATTAACAAACCGTAATTAGACAGAAAAATGTCAGGACTAATTGGTAAAAAAATCGGAATGACTTCCGTGTACAGTGCCGAGGGAAAAAATATTCCATGCACTGTAATTGAGGCTGGTCCGTGTGTGGTTACGCAAATCAAGACTGCTGAGAAGGACTCTTATGAGGCAGTTCAGATTGCCTATGACGACAAGAGTGAAAAGCACACCAGCAACAGTTTGTTAGGTCACTTCAAGAAGGCTGGTACTACCCCAAAACGCAAGATGGCTGAGTTCCAGGGTATGCCAGAGGTTAATCTTGGTGATGTTCTTACCGTAGATCTCTTCACTGAGGAGGACTGGGTAGATGTAACAGGGATCTCTAAGGGTAGAGGTTTCCAGGGTGTTGTAAAGCGTCACGGCTTTGCTGGCGTAGGTGGTCAGACCCACGGTCAGCACAACCGTCAGCGTAAGCCAGGTTCACTTGGTGCATCATCCTATCCGTCACGCGTCTTCAAGGGTAAGCGTTTGCCTGGTCAGATGGGTGGCGTACAGGTTAGAGTTCTTAACCTGAAAGTATTAAAGGTAATACCTGAGAACAACCTTATTTTGGTAAAGGGTTCAATTCCAGGTGCAAAGGGTTCTTATTTAACAATTGAGAAGTAGTATGGAATTAGCAGTATTGAACGCACAGGGTCAGCAGACAGGTCGTACCGTTGTTCTTTCTGACGCAGTATTTGGCGTGGAGGCTAATGACCACGCTATTTACCTCGATGTAAAGCAGTACCTTGCAGATCAGCGTCAGGGTACTCACAAGGCAAAGCAGCGCAATGAGGTAGCAGGCTCAACCCGTAAGTTGAAGAGACAGAAGGGTACAGGCGGTGCTCGTTGTGGTAGCATCAAGAGTCCTCTGTTCCCAGGAGGTGGTCGTATCTTCGGTCCAGTACCACGCGACTACAGCTTCAAACTTAACAAGAAGCTCAAGAGACTCGCTCGTCGTAGCGCACTTACCTATAAGGCACAGGCAGGCGCAATCACTGTTGTAGAGAACATCGCTCTCGATGCTCCAAAGACAAAGAGTGTTGTAGCACTTGCATCAGCTCTCAAGGTATCTGACAAGAAGGTGTTGGTAGTCCTGCCGGAGACCAATGTAAACCTCCAGCTCTCTTGCCGCAATCTCCCTTATGTAAAGACTGTTCTTGCATCTAACCTTAACACTTATGAGGTTATGAACGCATCAGCAGTAGTTATGGTTGAGGGTGCAGAAAATGTATTAAATGTAATGTTAGCTTAAAAATCGGAAAGAAAATGGAAGTAATTATTAAGCCTGTTTTAACCGAGAAGATGACGATTCAGGGCGAAAAGTTGAATCGCTACGGTTTTATCGTTGATGTAAGGGCTAACAAGTTGCAGATTCGTAACGCCGTTGAGCAGATGTACAATGTAGTGGTAACAGATGTAAACACCATCCGTTACATGGGTAAGCAGAAGAGCCGCTACACAAAGGCAGGTTTGCTTGAGGGTCGTGCAAACAACTTCAAGAAGGCAATTGTTACCTTGAAGGATGGAGATCAGATTGATTTTTACAGTAATATCTAACAGAGATGGCAGTAAGAAAGTTTAAGCCGGTAACTCCCGGAACAAGACATAAGATTATCGGTACCTTCGATGAGGTAACAACCAATAAGCCGGAGAAGTCTTTGCTTGAGGCAAAGAAGAGCACCGGTGGTCGTAATAACTCCGGTAAGATGACCGTACGCTACATTGGCGGTGGTCACAAGCAGATGTATCGTTTGGTTGATTTCAAGCGAGTAAAGGACGGTGTAGCTGCAACTGTAAAGACAATCGAGTACGATCCAAATCGTACAGCTCGTATTGCACTTGTAGTCTATGCTGATGGTCAGAAGAGCTATATCCTCGCTCCTAACGGTCTGAAAGTTGGTCAGACAGTTGTTAGCGGCTCTGGCGTAGCTCCAGAGGTAGGTAACACCCTGCCACTTGCTGAGATTCCACTCGGTACACTTATCCATAACATTGAACTCTACCCCGGTCAGGGTGCGCAGATGGCGCGTTCAGCCGGCTCGTATGCTCAGCTGTTGGCTCGTGAGGGCAAGTTTGCCATCATCAAGTTGCCTTCTGGTGAGACTCGTATGGTACTCGTAACCTGTCGCGCGACAGTAGGTGTTGTATCAAATGTTGATCACAACCTTGAGTCGTCAGGTAAGGCAGGTCGTAAGCGTTGGTTAGGTCGTCGTCCTCACAACCGTGGTGTTGTAATGAACCCAGTAGATCACCCAATGGGTGGTGGTGAAGGTCGTGCGTCTGGAGGTCATCCTCGTTCCCGCAAGGGTCTGTTGGCTAAGGGTAAGAAGACTCGTAACCCTAAGAAGACTTCGGCTAAGTTTATTATTTCAAAGAGAAAAAAATAATTAAAAAGAGTACATAATGAGCCGTTCATTAAAAAAGGGACCATTTATTGACCCAAAGCTTGAGGCAAAGGTAATTGCACAGGCAGAAGGCACAAAGAAGTCTGTAATTAAGACTTGGTCGCGAGCAAGTATGATTTCGCCTGACTTCGTAGGTCAGACAATCGCTGTCCACAACGGAAACAAGTTTATTCCGGTTTATGTAACAGAGAATATGGTAGGTCACAAACTCGGCGAGTTCGCTCCTACCCGTAACTTCCGTGGTCACGCAGGTAACAAGAAAAAGTAGATTAAACAATGGGATCAAGAAAAGCAATAAGAGCCGAGAAATTAAAGGCTGAGAAGAAGCAGAAGGCGATTGCCATTATGCGTGACTGCCCAACCTCACCACGCAAGATGCGTCTGGTAGCAGACATCATCCGCGGTGTTGAGATCAATAAGGCATTGGGAATCCTTCGCTACTCAAAGAAGGAGGCATCAATCAGATTGGAGAAGCTCCTCAAGTCAGCAATCGCTAACT
>CAZIPR010000007.1:0-35465 GCA_964541245.1 uncultured Alistipes sp. | reverse complement strand
AACTGGGAGGCAAAGAACGAGGGCGAGCGTCTTGAGGATGTTAAGCTCTGCGTTAAGGAGATTACCGTTGACGGTGGTCGTATGCTTAAGCGAATCCAGGCAGCCCCACAGGGTCGCGCACACCGTATTCGCAAGCGTTCCAATCATGTTACGATCGTAGTAGATAAAATGGTAACCGAAGAAAACAAGTAATCAAATGGGACAGAAAGTTAATCCAATAGCAAACCGTCTCGGTATTACCAGAGGTTGGGAATCCAACTGGTTTGGTGGTAAAGATTTCTCAGAGAAATTGGTAGAAGACGCAAAGATTCGTAAGTACTTGAATGTCCGTTTGGCAAAGGCAAGTATTTCAAAGATTATCATCGAGCGTACACTCAAGCTCGTTACTGTAACCATCTCAACAGCTCGTCCGGGCTTTATCATCGGTAAGGGTGGTGCAGAGGTTGACAAACTCAAGGAGGAGTTGAAGAAGCTCACAGGTAAAGAGGTTCAGATCAACATCTTCGAGGTAAAGCGTCCTGACATCGATGCAACTATCGTAGGTCAGTCAATCGCACGCCAGCTTGAGGGTCGTGTATCTCACCGTAGAGCAATCAAGACCGCTATCGGCAACGCAATGCGTAACGGTGCAGAGGGTATCAAGGTTCAGATCTCAGGTCGTGTAGGCGGTGCCGAGATGGCTCGCTCAGAGACTATAAAGGATGGTCGTATTCCACTTCATACCTTCCGCGCAGATGTAGATTACCACTTGGCAGAGGCTATCACAAAGGTAGGTGTTCTTGGTATCAAGACATGGATTTGCCACGGCACTGTTTATGGCAAGCGCGATCTTTTCGAGATTGCAGGCGCAGCTTCACAGCAGGGCGGTAACCAGCAGCAGGGCTCTCGTCGCGGTAACGGACCAAAGAAAAGAAGAAATAACAACAAGTAGTACCTTTTAAAAGCAAATAACAGTTATGTTACAGCCAAAAAAGACCAAATTTAGAAGAATGCAGAAAGGTCGTATGAAGGGTGTTGCTCAGAGAGGTAACCAACTTGCATACGGTTCGTTTGGCATCAAGGCACTGGAGTCTTCATGGATTACCGGTCGCCAGATTGAGGCAGCCCGTCAGGCGATTACTCGTTACATGAAGCGTGAGGGTCAGATATGGATTCGTATCTTCCCTGATAAGCCAATCACAAAGAAACCTGCAGAGGTGCGTATGGGTAAAGGTAAGGGTAATCCAGAGGGATTCGTAGCACCTGTAACCCCAGGTCGTATTCTCTTCGAGGCAGAGGGCGTACCAATGGCAGTAGCTCAGGAGGCTCTGCGTCTTGGCGCACAGAAGCTGCCTATTACCACTAAGTTTATTGTTCGTCGTGACTATGACGAGGCAACTGCATTGTAAAATAAGGAGGATTTGAAATGAAAGCATCTGAAATTAGAGAGATGTCCGCACAGGACTTGAAGGAGCGCGTTGCAGCGGAGAAGGCTAATCTGGCATCAATGAAGGTGCAGCACGCCGTATCTCCAGTAGAAAATCCTTCCAATATTAAGAAAACTCGCAGAGATATAGCTCGAATGCTGACAATTCTGCATCAAAAGTAAGAGACGATTATGGAAAGAAATCTTAGAAAAGAGCGTATCGGCGTAGTTGTCAGCGACAAGATGGCAAAGACTATCGTGGTAGCTGTCGCTCGTAAGGTTAAGCATCCAATCTACGGTAAGTTCGTAAACAAAACCACTAAGTTTGTGGCAGAGTGCCTCGACGAGTCCGTACGCGAGGGTGATACAGTACGCATTATGGAGACACGCCCGTTGAGCAAAACGAAGCGTTGGAGATTAGTACAAATCATTGAAAGAGCGAAGTAGTTATGATACAACAAGAAAGCAGACTCGTAGTAGCTGATAACAGCGGTGCAAAGGAGGTTCTTTGTATTCGCGTGCTTGGCGGCACAAAGCGTCGCTACGCATCTATCGGCGATAAAATCGTAGTGGCTGTTAAGAGCGCATCCCCTTCAGGCGATGTGAAGAAGGGTGCCGTATCAAAGGCAGTCGTAGTAAGAACAAAGAAGGAGATTCGTCGCGCAAACGGTTCATATATTCGTTTTGACGACAACGCCGTAGTCCTTCTCAACAATCAGGGTGAGATGCGTGGTACTCGTATCTTCGGTCCTGTAGCTCGTGAGCTGCGTGACCAGTATATGAAGATTATCTCCCTCGCACCTGAAGTATTGTAATATTAAAAACAGTTACAGATATGTCAGTTAAATTGCATATTAAGAAAGGGGATACGGTAAGCGTAATCGCCGGCGATAGCAAAGGTCAGCAGGGCAAAGTTCTGAAGGTCGAGGTTGCTAAGCAGCGTGCGATTGTAGAGGGTGTAAACCTCGTCAAGAAGGCTACAAAGCCAAACGCAAAGAATCCTCAGGGAGGTATCGTAGAGCAGGAGGCTCCGATTCACATCTCTAACCTGCAGTTGCTCGATCCAAAGAGTGGCAAGCCAACTCGCGTAGGTCGCAAGGTAAATGCAGAAGGTAAATTAGTTCGTTTTGCTAAAAAATCGGGAGAGGAGATTAAATAATGGCATATATTCCATCACTCAAGACACAGTATAAGGAGCAGATTGTTCCTGCCCTTATGAAGGAGTTTGGATACAGCAGCGTTATGCAGTGTCCTAAGCTCGAGAAGATCGTCATCAATCAGGGTATGGGTCAGGCAGTAGCCGATAAGAAACTTATCGACATTGCACAGCAGGAACTTACCGTGATTGCCGGTCAGAAAGCAGTTCAAACCAAGTCGCGTAAGGATATCTCAAACTTCAAACTCCGTAAGGGTATGCCTATCGGTGTTCGAGTAACCCTTCGCCAGAATCGTATGTACGAGTTCTTGGAGCGTCTGATTGCAGTAGCTCTTCCTCGTATCCGCGACTTCAAGGGTATCAACGATCGCTTCGACGGTCAGGGTAACTACACCCTCGGTGTTACCGAGCAGATTATCTTCCCTGAGATCGATATCGACAAGATTACCAAAATCTTCGGTATGGAGATTACATTTGTAACATCGGCAAAGACCGACGAGGAGGCTTATGCACTTCTCCGTGAGTTTGGTCTGCCTTTCAAAAACGCTAAAAAGAACCAATAGTCTATGGCAAAGGAATCAATGAAGGCTCGCGAGGTAAAGCGCGAGAAACTTGCAGCCCGCTATGCTCATAAGCGCGAGGAGATTGCAGCTCAGCTTAAGGCAGGCGAGATTGACCACGAGGAGGCTTGGATTGCACTTTCAAAGTTGCCACGCAACGCAAATCCAATCCGTCAGCACAACCGTTGCAAGCTTACCGGTCGTCCGAAGGGCTATATGCGTCAGTTTGGTATCAGCCGTATCCAGTTCCGTGAGATGGCATCGGCAGGATTGATACCTGGCGTAAAGAAGGCAAGCTGGTAGTAAATCACCAATCAGGGAGAGGCACAAAACACCTCTCCCTATATTGGTTTTAATAGTCCCCTTGTTTGATGATTGAGTTGTATTCAAGTAATTAAATTTCAAAAAATTAGGAGAATTTACAAAAAATCATTATCTTTGCGGGCTTAAAAATGTGAAAATTGCCAAAGGGTCGCACCCAAAACCTGCTCAGAAGTGCCTGTAGGGCATATTCGAGGTGGGAACGGGGTTGCGCTTTTGGTGCGAATAAACAAACTAATTTTTAATTTTTAACTTTTAATTCTTAACAATTATGACTGATCCAATTGCGGATTTTCTCACGAGAATTAGAAACGCAGTGAAAGCCAACCACAAGGTGGTTGAAGCTCCTGGCTCAAAAATTAAAGAAGCCATCACTAAAATTCTCTACGAGCAGGGTTATATCCTGGCTTACAAGTTCGACAAGGATGAGAAGGGTCATCCTGTAATCAAGATTGCGCTCAAGTGGAACGCAGCAACCAAGACAAACGCTATCAAGAATCTGAAGCGTGTATCTCGTCCAGGTCTGCGTCAGTATTCGTCTGTAGCAGACATGCCACGCGTACAGAACGGTTTGGGTGTTGCAATCGTATCAACCTCTAAGGGCATTATGACAGGCACACAGGCTTGCCGCGAAAATGTCGGAGGAGAGGTATTGTGCTATGTTTATTAATCTCTAAAACCGAAACAAAATGTCAAGAATTGGTAAATTACCTGTAATCTTACCTGCCGGCGTTACCGTAGAGGTAGCAGCTGACAATACGGTAAGCGTGAAAGGTCCTCTTGGTACACTCAGCCAGAAGGTTGATTCGGATATTACAGTAACCGTAGGTACCACCACTACAAAGGATGGTGCTGAGGTAGCAGCTGTAATAGTTACCCGCCCTACCAACCAGCCACGCCACCGTTCAATGCACGGTTTGTACCGCGCACTTATCAACAACATGGTCGTAGGCGTATCTAAGGGCTACGAGATCAAGCAGGAGCTTGTAGGTGTAGGATTCAAAGCCGAGGTAAAGGGCAATGTCCTTGAGATGAGCCTTGGTTATTCACACGATACATACTTCCGTTTGCCAGCTGAGGTTACTGCAACAGCAGTTACTGAGAAGAAGGGTGCCCCAATCGTAACTCTTAAGAGCTGTGACAAGCAGCTTGTAGGTCAGGTAGCAGCAAAGCTCCGCTCACTGCGTAAGCCAGAGCCATACAAGGGTAAGGGTATTAAGTTTGTAGGCGAAGTAATTCGTCGTAAGGCAGGTAAGTCTGCAAATGCTAAATAGTAAAACAGAGTAAGTTATGTCATTGAATAAGATTGAAAGAAGAGAGAGAATCAAGATGCGTATCCGCAAGATTGTAAGCGGAACATCTGAGCGTCCTCGTATGACTGTATTCCGTAGCAACAAGCAGATTTATGTACAGTTTATCGATGACCTTGCCGGCGTTACTTTAGCAACTGCATCTTCACTTGAGATTGCAGATCAGACTGCCGGAAAGAATAAGTGTGAGGTTGCAACTCTTGTTGGCGCACTTGCTGCCAAGAAGGCTCTTGAGAAGGGTATTGCAACCGTATCGTTTGACCGTAATGGTTACCTCTACCACGGTCGAGTAAAAATGTTGGCTGACGCAGCTCGTGAGGGCGGTCTTAAATTCTAAGCGATTATGGCAAATATAAATAACAAAGTACGCACAAGCGAAACCGGCGATTTGAAAGATCGTTTGGTAGCAATCAACCGAGTTACTAAGGTAACTAAGGGTGGTCGCACATTCAGCTTCTCTGCAATTGTTGTGGTTGGTAACGAGAACGGCGTTGTAGGCTACGGTCTTGGTAAGGCTGCTGAGGTTACCTCTGCCATCGCTAAGGGTGTAGAGGATGCTAAGAAGAATTTGGTAAAGGTTCCAGTTATCAACGGAACAATTCCACACAAGCAGGAGATGCGCTTTGGTGGCTCTGAGGTGATGATTCGCCCAGCAGCTCCAGGTACCGGTATTATCGCCGGTGGTGCAATGCGTGCAGTGCTTGAGTCGGTAGGTGTGAAAAATGTGTTGGCAAAGAGCAAGGGCTCTTCTAACCCACACAACCTTGTAAAGGCTACCGTAGCAGCACTTTGCGAGTTGCGCGATGCATACACAGTGGCTCAGACCCGTGGTATCTCCCTTAATCAGGTGTTTAACGGTTAATTTGTGAGCAATTATGGCAACATTGAAGATTACACAGATCAAGAGCCGCATCGGTGCTACTGCACAGCAGTGCAAAAATCTTGATGCTCTGGGTCTGAGAAAGATGAATCAGAGCGTTCAGCATAGCGACTCTGCTATCATTCTCGGCATGATAGAGCGCGTAAAGCACCTTGTAAAAGTTGAAGAAGTTAACGAATAAGAAGGAGGATTTATAAATGGAACTCAATAACCTTAAACCCGCAAAGGGTTCTACACATCACGACAAACGAGTAGGTCGCGGTGCAGGTTCGGGACACGGTGGTTACTCTACCCGTGGTAACAAGGGTGCGCAGTCGCGTTCAGGTTACTCGCGCAAGTTGGGCTTCGAGGGTGGTCAGATGCCACTCCAGCGTCGCCTTCCTAAGTTCGGTTTTACCAACCTGAAGAGAGTAGAGTTTAAGCCTATCAACCTCTCAATCCTTGAGGAGCTTGCATCAAAGAGCTCTCTTACAGAGGTTAATATCGACACACTTGTTGCAGCAGGTTTCGTATCTGGCAACGACCGTGTGAAGATTCTGGGCAACGGTACTCTTACCAAGGCTCTCACAGTTACCGCTCACGCTTTCTCAAAGAGCGCAGAGGCAGCTGTTGTTGCAGCTGGTGGTAGCGTTGTAAAATTGTAAAACAGGCTAAAACCTAACGAAAATGAAAAGTTATCTGATTGTTGGTGCGTTGCTTCTGATTATTATCGCACTGCTCGCAACCAACAAGAAACTTGTAGAGACAGTTAAAAACATATTTAAGATTGAGGACCTTCGCAAGCGTCTTATCTACACTTGCCTCCTTATTCTTATCTATCGTTTGGGCTGTTATGTAGTAATTCCGGGTATCGACCCTAACCTTCTTGGTGAGGGCTCGGCTTTGGCAAACCAGATGAACAGCAATGGTCTTTTAGGCTTGCTTAACGTATTCTCTGGTGGTGCATTTGCCAACGCAGCAATCTTTGCACTCGGAGTTATGCCGTACATTACCGCATCTATCATTATCCAGCTGCTCGGCATGATGGTTCCTGCCGTTCAGAAGATGATGAAAGAGGGTGAGAGCGGTCGTAGAAAGATGAATCAGTGGACTCGCCTGCTCACTATCGGTGTGCTTGCACTTCAGGGTCCTGCTTATGTGGCAAACCTCTACCATCAGGTACCAGAGTCGTTTGTCTATGGCAACACTGTTATCTTCTCAATCTATGCGACCATTATCCTTATCGCTGGTACCATGTTTGTAATGTGGTTGGGCGAGAAGATTACCGACAAGGGTATCGGTAACGGTGTGTCACTGATTATCATGATTGGTATCGTTGCACGCCTTCCACACGCTCTTTTGGCAGAGCTTAGTGCGCGCCTTAATACATCGACAGGTTCACTTATCATGATTATTGTCGAGTTGGTACTGCTCTTCCTGGTATTTATGGCAACTATCGCAGTAGTGCAGGCAGTCCGCAAGGTGCCTGTACAGTACGCAAAGCGTATCGTTGGCAACAAGCAGTATGGTGGTGTTCGTCAGTACATCCCGCTCAAGATGAACGCGGCAAATGTTATGCCGATTATCTTCGCGCAGGCACTGATGTTTATCCCTATGCTCTTTGCTAATGTAGCACCTAAGTTTGCTGGCGCATTTGCCGACATGACAGGTGTGTGGTACAACCTTACGCTTGCGGTGCTGGTAATCCTGTTTACCTATTTCTACACAGCGATTATCATCAACCCTCAGCAGATGGCTGACGATATGAAGCGTAACAACGGCTTTATCCCAGGCGTTAAGCCAGGTAAGTCAACAGTTACCTATATCGACAACATTATCACAAGAATTACCCTTCCAGGCTCAATTTTCCTTGCTATTGTTGCAATTCTTCCAGCACTTGCAATGAAGTTCTTGGGCGTTCAGCAGGCATTTGCATACTTCTACGGAGGTACATCACTGCTCATCATGGTAGGTGTTGTTCTTGACACTCTCCAGCAGATTGAGAGCCACCTTTTGAATCGTCACTATGACGGTCTGATGAAGACCGGACGCATTCAGGGTCGCCGTTAAAGTTTAGCCAATAGTCTAAATGATATATCTGAAGACAGACGAAGAGATCGAGTTGCTCCGTGAGAACAACCTTTTGGTAAGTAAAGCACTTGCCGAGGTTGGTCGCCATATCAAACCAGGCGTAACCACGAAGCAGTTGGATAAAATCGCAGAGGATTTTATCCGTTCACACGGTGCAACTCCGGCTTTTCTTGGATACGAGGGCTATCCTGCCTCGGCTTGCATCTCAGTAAACGAGCAGGTAGTTCACGGTATTCCGTCAGACAAAATCGTAATAAAGGAAGGCGATATTGTATCGGTTGACTTGGGTACATTTATGAAGGGGTTTGTTGGTGATTCGGCATATACGTTTGCCGTAGGAGAGGTAGCCGACGATGTTCGTCAGCTGCTTGAGGTCACCAAAGAGGCTCTTTATAGAGGTACAGCACAGGCGAAGGCTGGAAATCGCGTAGGCGATATCTCAGCAGCTGTGCAGGACTATGTCGAGAGTTTCGGTTACGGCGTAGTGCGCGAACTTGAGGGACACGGATTGGGGCGAAAGATGCACGAGTCTCCAGGTGTTCCAAATTACGGGTTGCGTGGTAGAGGACCAATGCTCAAAGAGGGTATGGTACTCTGCATAGAACCGATGATTACGATGGGTAGCAGAGCGGTTGTTTTTGAGAGGGACGGTTGGACCGTCAGGACCCGCGACCGCAAGCCTGCGGCACACTTCGAGTTTGCCGTAGCCATCCGCAAAGATGGACCAGATGTGCTGACAGACTTCAGCATCATTGAACAGTAACTTTTTAAGTAGAAAGCAAAGTTCTATGGCAAAACAGACTGCTATTGAAAGAGACGGTACTATTATCGAGGCGTTGTCAAATGCAATGTTCCGCGTTGAGCTTGACAATGGTCATGTAATTACCGCTCACATCTCCGGAAAGATGCGTATGCACTACATAAAGATTCTTCCAGGAGATAAAGTAAAGGTGGAGATGACCCCTTATGACTTGAGTAAGGGTCGTATATCTTTCCGCTACAAATAAAAATTTACCAAACACAAAAGATTGCTTAATCATGAAAGTAAAAGCATCAATTAAGAAAAGAAGTGAGGATTGCAAGATTGTTCGTCGCAAGGGCAAGCTCTATGTGATTTGCAAGAAAAATCCTAAGTTCAAAATGCGCCAAGGGTAAATAATAAACGATTAACAACTAAGAAAAAGAAAATTTATGGCACGAATAGTCGGTGTAGATTTACCAAAAAATAAGCGAGGCGAGATCGGTTTGACCTATATCTACGGAATTGGTCGTAGCACCGCTCAGAAAATCCTCGATAAGTGTGGCATCAGCTACGACATTAAGGTTGAGAACTGGACAGACGAGCAGGTAGGTGCAATCCGTTCTGCTATTGCCGAGATGGACATCAAGGTAGAGGGCGAGTGCCGCTCACTTGTTCAGTTGAACATTAAGCGATTGATGGATATTGGTTGTTACCGTGGTATCCGCCATCGTATCGGTCTTCCAGTTCGCGGTCAGAGCACCAAGAACAACGCTCGTACTCGTAAGGGTAAGAAGAAGACTGTAGCAAACAAGAAAAAGGCAACTAAGTAATATTGTAGAGTTATGGCAAAGAAAACAGGAACAGTTAAGAAGAAGGTTGTTAAAGTTGGTGCAAACGGCATGGCTTTCGTACACTCTACCTTCAACAATGTTATCGTAACCATTACCAACGAGGTAGGCGAGGTTATCAGCTGGTCTTCAGCAGGTAAGATGGGTTTCCGTGGCTCTAAGAAGAACACTCCGTATGCAGCACAGACTGCTGCTGCAGATTGCGCAAAGGTTGCTTTCGATATGGGCTTGCGTAAGGTAAAGGTTTATGTAAAGGGTCCAGGTCAGGGTCGTGAGAGTGCAGTTCGTACTATCCACGGCGCAGGTATTGAGGTTACAGAGATTATCGATGTAACACCACTGCCACACAATGGCTGCCGCGCTCCTAACCGCCGTCGTGTATAATGTCGGTGTAGAGTAAACATTTTATCGTACAAAATCAAAAAGTTAAAACAATTATGGCAAGATATATAGGACCAAAGACCAAAATCGCTAGAAGATTCGGCGAGGCTATTTATGGCGCAGACAAAAGTCTTGACAAGCGTAATGTGCCACCAGGACAGCACGGTCTTGCGCGCAAGCGCAAGAAGGTGACCGAGTATGGCGTACAGCTCTCAGAGAAGCAGAAGGCTAAATATACTTACGGAATCCTTGAGAAGCAGTTTGCTCGTACTTACGATGCTGCATCTCGTATGGGTGGTATTACCGGTGAGAACCTCCTTAAGCTCCTTGAGTGCCGTCTGGACAATGTAGTGTATCGTCTCGGTATCGCTCCAACCCGTGCAGCAGCTCGTCAGCTTGTTTCACACCGTCACATCTGCGTAAATGGCAATGTGGTAAATATCCCTTCATATTCACTTCGTGAGGGTGATGTAATCTCAGTTCGTGAGAAGTCAAAGTCTCTTGAGGTTATCACTTCATCACTTCTTGGTACTTCCCACAGCCGTTATGCATGGCTTGAGTGGGATGGTGCTACCCTTAGCGGTAAGTTCCTCCAGAAGCCAGAGCGTGAGGAGATTCCTGAGAACATCAAAGAGCAGCTGATCGTCGAGTTGTACTCTAAGTAGTAATTAACCAAATAAACTGTAGTAAAATTATGGCAATATTAGCGTTTCAAAGACCTGATGAAGTTTGCATTCTGGAGTCCACAGCCACTTTCGGCAAGTTTGAGTTCCGCCCGTTGGAGCCTGGCTATGCAATGACCATCGGTAATGCTTTGCGCCGCGTGCTTCTGTCATCGTTGGAGGGCTACGCCATCACAACGGTAAAGGTAGCAGGCGTTGACCACGAGTTTGCCGCTGTTCCGGGCGTGATGGAGGGAATGATTGACATCATTCTGAACCTTAAAAAAGTTCGTTTCATCCGTACTGTAGAGAATCAGGATGCCGAGAAGGCTTCTATCAATGTTGCAGGTGTTACAGAGCTTACTGCAGGGTATATCTCGAACTTCCTTACATCGTTCAAGGTACTCAATCCAGATTTGGTAATCTGCCGCTTGGCTCCGGATACAAAGATGCAGCTGACTATTACCATCGGTAAAGGTCGTGGCTATGTACCGGCTGAGGAGAATACTCCTGAGAACTGCGAGTTCGGCGTACTGCCTATCGACTCAATTCACACACCTATCGTTAATGTGAAGTATGCCCGTGAGGACTACCGTGTCGAGCAGCGTACAGACTACGAGAAGCTCAACCTTGAGATTACCACTGACGGATCAATCAAACCTAACGATGCGTTGAAAGAGGCAGCCAAGATTCTTATTCAGCACTTTATGCTCTTCTCAGACGAGAAGATGAACTTCAACCTTGAGGATACAAGTGCAGAAAACGATCTTAACGAGCCAGAGCTGCACATGCGTCAATTGCTTAAGACAAAGCTTGTTGATAAGGATTTGAGTGTTCGCGCACTCAACTGCCTTAAGGCAGCAGATGTTGAGACAATCGGCGACCTTGTAAAGCTCAACCGCAGCGAGCTGCTTAAATTCCGTAACTTCGGTAAGAAATCGCTCACAGAGCTCGACGCTCTGCTCGCATCACTCGACCTGAAGTTCGGCATGGATGTATCTATATACAAACTTGATAAAGATTAAATCAAATGAGACACAATAAGAATTTTAACCACCTTGGCAGACAGGCAGGCCACCGTAAGGCAATGTTGTCTAACATGGCATCGTCCCTGATTCTCCACAAGCGTATCGAGACTACTGTTGCAAAGGCGAAGGCTGTTCGTCAGTTCGTTGAGCCACTTGTAACACGCTCAAAGGAGGACACTACTCACTCTCGTCGTGTAGTATTCTCATACCTCAAGCAGAAGGAGGCAGTAACCGAGCTGTTCCGCACCATTGCACCAAAGATTGCAGAGCGTCCGGGCGGTTACACCCGTATCCTTAAGACAGGTTTCCGTCTTGGTGACGGCGCAGACATGTGCATCATCGAGTTCGTTGACTTCAACGAGGCATACACAACCGGTGTAGCTCCAAGTGCAGCTGCAACAGCAGAGGCAAAACCAAAGACTCGTCGTTCACGCAAGAAGTCAACCGAGTCAGATGGTGAGGAGAAGAAGGTTGCTAAGAGCGCAACACCAAAGAATACCGCAGCAAAGGCTTCAGCAGCTAAGGGTGCTAAGCGTACTAATGTAGGTAAGAAGATGTAATTTTAGCGCGAAGGGGGATAACCTGCTTCCGCAGACATAAAATGGCGATGGGCTGTACTAAGAGTACCGCCCATCGCTATTTTTTTTGCGTGCGGTTTAGTAGGGTCTGCGCGCGATTCTGTAGGGAGTTTAAGGAGTTTAGTGAATTTAGGGAGGCTAAGGAGCGCGTAGAAGCAGATACCCTGTAAAACGATACAAACTAAGTTTCGCTGTACTCGGATTTAGGGACTACCAACGGAGTTGGTACGATAAAAGAATAGAGACCTCACTCAAGCTCGCTTGAAAGGGAAAGGTCTCTATTCTTTTATCGTAATAGCTGCAGGCTATCCTAAATCCGCATCAGCCACAAGAGAAACGAAGTTTCTCCGAAAGTCTTTTGGGTCACTTTTCTTCAGAAAAGGGACGGTACTGTAGCAACGCGTTAAAACGAGAACTTAGCTTGGAAGTATATTGTTCGGGGGTATGCGTAGAGGTATCGTGATGGGTGGGCGCGGACGGTATAGTTGTTACTGCCGCTATAATCTTTGAAGAGGCGGGTAGTTTCGTAGCCGCGATAGATTATATCTCTGCTGCCCAGCAGGTTGTCGATAGCTATCATAAACGATATATTTGCTCTTGGGTTGCGGTCTATAAATCTTGGGGCGACATTTGTGCGGTATATTCTCTTTGAAAATCGCTCAAGATAGACCCTTTTTGAGAGCATAAAGTCCATTGTAAAGGCATCTGGCAGTCGTTGTTGTGCTATCATATTTTCAAACTGCTCAGCTGATGCACACCTCTCTGCTACGCGGTCTGTTCGGCGTACAAGTGATGGGACAACATACCTCAGCGCGTTATACTCGGCTCCGAGGCTGACACTCCAGCCGCGGTTGTAGTAGCTGACCTTTCCTAATGCCCTTATTGCAGGTGTTCTGCCCGTAGATAACCCCGAAATATGGCTTATAACATCTGTTGCGACCACTTCGTTACTGCTGTCAACATATATTGTCAGCTTTGGGTCTGTAAGGTAGGCATACTGCCCTGCACTCACCGCTGCTGAGAGTCTTAGGTGGCGAGCAACCTCCGCTTCAGCCTCTACCTCTACGCCCGCGGCTATGGTAGAGATTCCTCTTGCGACCACATCGACATACTCTACTGCAATATCGTCGTACATCTGCAATGTGCTTACTTGATTGCTACAGTAGTTGGCAAAAATATTCGCCCTTAGCCATAACGCGCTCCAGGAGGCTTGATAGCCAACTGTCGCCCTAAGCCTGTTGGAGAGGGCAGGGGAGACTATATTTCGGTTGTTGTATAGCGGCTGTATAAATAGATTTTCCACCTCTGGTAGCTCCTTGCTAAAGGCTGCTGCCGCCGAGAGGGTGTGTACTCCACGCCTGTACGCCATTGCGGCGTGCAACTTAAGTGGCGCGAAGTTTAGAGCGGCAGATTTGCCGTAGGAGTTACCCGAATATAGCTCTTTCTGGAAGTATCCGCGCCTCTGAACTTGGGCAGCCGAGATCTTTGCTCCAACCTCTATGTCGAGGTTTGTAAATTTGCCCCGCCAAAGCCCAAAAATAGAGGCTGCCCAATTTGTCATGGCGTAGTGGTAGCTGTATTTGTCGCCCACCTCTATCCTCTTGTCGCCACTGCGAATATCGTTCCTCAGAGCGTTTATATAGTTGTCATCCTCGACTAAAAAGTAGTCTATATTCTCAATCGCACCTCCGCCAAGTAGGTCTGCCATGCGCTTGAAGTTGCAGTTCCTATTGTACTGAGCATCAACGCCATAGATAAGTGTTGATTTTGATGATAGACTGCTGCTTAGAACTGCACAAAACTCCAAATTAAGACTTCTTACAACCTGCTCGCCCATAACATATATTGCCTCTGGTAACATTGAGTTTATGCGGTAGAGTTCATCAAAGTCAATCTGCGTAAAACGGCTGTTATTCTCTACCCAATTCTGGGCTATCTGAGTGGCTATATGGCTATCTTTGGCATAGCTCGGCATATTTAGATAGTAGTCGGGCTGCGGATTGAGCGTATTCAGCCAATCAAGGGCTGTGTAGCTACTACTGCCCGCTGTAACGCCAAGGGTGGTTGTCAGTTTGGTCTTTGGACTAATAGCACCATCGTATGAGAGAACAGCAGTTGGGAGTAGCGATTTGCGGATATTCGCGCTGCGCACTTTCCCCGCCTGATAACCCCAAGTAGGGTTGTAGAAGTTGTCAGATATAAGGGTAAAAGCCTCTGAGGCTGAGGCTCCTCGCTGTGATTTCTCTGTTGGAGAGATTGAAAATATAAGCGTCAGACTCCTTAGCGAATCGACCTTGTAGCTCATAAGCGCGCTAAGAGATAACTGATTTGTATAGACCCCCTTGATGTGCGAATCACTGCCCGCCTTAGCCGATATATCTGCCGCAATAGATAGTTTAGAGAAGTTGTGCGCTACTGTTGCCATCACGCCGCCCATGTAGGCTCGCGTAGAGAGACTAAAACCTACATCTGTCTGGTCTCTGAAAGGTGCTGAGGTGTAGATATTATCTGTCGTGCCAGATAGCTGCTCAGTCTCAAGCCCTAACCTGTAGCCACGACCCCGAATAGTTTTTGGAAGAGAGACACCTCGAAAAATATCGCGCTCATTGTAGTATGGAGTGCCGCGACGGTCGTTTGCTACAGCAGAAATGCCCTCAAAAAGTGACCTTCGCAACTTGCGATACTTCGGTAACACAACAACCGAGTCGGCAGCCTCATCCTTCAGAGGCTCAACATCAACTGTATCTTCAAAGAGTTTGTAGTAACGGTAGTCGGTTATCTCTTGCCCCGATGCCATCTGCCACAACAGCACTGCCAAACAATATATAACCACCAACCGTTTCATAGACAATCGGTTATCTTAAAGACTAAAAGGCTGCTACGGCGCGAACAACGCGATGATGACTCTTGAAAAAACCTCCGTTGTAGCCACTATGCATAAGGATACACCATGCGTAAACCTTGCTATACTCTGTTGATGACCAATATTGGGCTTCTTCGCCACTGTTATACAACCTTGTGCCACCTCTCTCTGCAAGTGTTTTATTAACCATAGCGTGTACTGTTTGGTCAAGAGTAAGTTTCTTAATCTCGTTAATCGCTGGAAGATACCAACCCTCGCCAAGTTTTGCGCACCAAGCAAAAGCAGGGTATTTTGTCTGCCAATCTGCGACACTCTTTACAATCTGCATATTATGTGCGCCATTAGCATAATTGTTTGCTCCTATCTTGCGCTTTTTCTCAACTTTATCAGTTGTCCATTGAATCCATTCACTTTGCTCTAAACTTACAATCTTACCGTGTTTGCCATCAGGGGTAACTTCAAAGACAACACCCGCTTTTACTCCATCATAATAGTAGTCGCCTACTTTATAGCTCTTATTTGTTTGCGCCATTGTAGGCTGCTGTGCAGGGGTATTTTGCTGTGAGAGAAGGTTTTGGACAAAGACAAGGTTGTCGCTGCTGACATTTACAATCTGCTCGTTTGTCTTTCCTGAATACTCGACCCTAAGAATATGCTTTCCGGGGGCAACATCGTGGGCAACAAGGCGGAGAGTTGAGGTGGTGCGACCCTTAAACATATCGTCAATATAGACATCCGCGCCCTCGACATCGGTCATAATGGTTACAGGATATTGCTGATTTAGGTAGGCATCAAGACGATACTCCTTGTCAGCCTCAAGGTCAAGACAGACCTCGTTTGAGTAGCCGAGAAGGTCGTGCTGGAAGTAGAAACGGGTCTGCGGCTTGGCGGTCATCTCAATAATCAGACCGTTGTCATACTCCGCCGTCTTGCACTTTGTGAGCTGATTGTTTGTGATAATCTTAACCTGCAAGGCGTTGATATCCTCCTTTGTCATGCGGTTTATCCTCACTTTCAGTCGCGCACATGGTCGCTTTGAGTGGTCCAAACCAATCGGGTCAATATTCACACCCGTAAGCGCATCGGTCTGCACAGGACGGAAAGATTGCTGCTCAATAACAATACTCTTCTCAGACTGCGCAGCGGCTATAGAGATTGCAAAAATTGCGATAAATATTGCAAGTATCCTCTTCATAATTTCATATTTTTTACAAAGTTAGTAAAAATATCGCAAAAAAGGCAAGATGACATTGAATAACATTTAATGACAGCGGGCTATGCCCTTAATGGCTAAGTGGTAAAACGCAGATTTTTAGAGGGTTATTAGGAGATTCTAAGGTTGTTAGGGGACGGTATAATAGCGCGCAACCCTAATTAACTCTAACAACGCTAATAACTCTATCTATCCCTAATTTTGCGCGCCGCTATTCTCTGCTATTAAACCGCGCCGCTCTATTTACTGCCCGTCTTAAACCCGATAGGGTTGCGTGGTTGAGTTGTAGAGGAGGGCTTGACAGATAGGGCTGCGATAGCATCATAGATATTATCCAACTCTTTACGCATATCTTCCGATAGGTCATTTACAGTCTCAATATTATCCTCGTTGCTTCGCTCTAAGAGTGCCAATTTCGCACGAATCTCTGCAAGTTCTGCTGTAACAGTCGAAGTAGTTGTAATATAGTTGCGCATAGTTACAAAGTCTCGCATAATAGCGATATTGGCGTGTATAGCCCTATCGCTATTAAGTAATCCTGACAACATAGCAACACCTTGTTCGGTAAAAACATAGGGCATAGTTCGCGTACCACCCCATCTTGAAGTCACAATTTGTGACCTCAAGTTATTAAATTCATCTTTGCTTAGTTGAAACATGAAATCTGTAGGGAAACGCTTAATATTGCGTTTTACAGCTTGATTCAAAACTTTGGTAGCAACGCCATATAGCTCTGCCAAATCCCTATCAAGCATAACTCGCTGTCCGCGAATCTCGTATATCTTATTCTGAATAACCTGTAGTTCCATAATGTGTGAATATAGGTGCTAAATCTTATATATCGAAAAGTCCCTAATAGCTACGCGCATCGGATATCGCACTCTGTAGTGCAGGTAGCAGGTCTGGGAAGAGTTGCAGCACGGGCTCGCAGCGCAGGTATAGCTCTCTGGCGACAGCCTCTTTTGATGGGCGGTCAGAGGAGATGCTTTGCAGATACTTTTCGTCTGTAGGGTGGGATGTTAGGCATAGTTCTGCCGCAAACTCTCTAAAGCGGCGCAGGGATTTAATGCTCTGAGTATCAAAAGGTCTATTATGCGCAAAGTCAGATATAAGAGCAACCAAAGGTCTGATAGCACTCTTCTCGCCCAAGTCCGCCTCAACCTCCTCAAGGCACTCCCACTCGCCCAAAGCTATATAGCAGAGTGCAAGCAGCGGCGTTGCCTCAAGTGGGTCCTCGCTGTCAAGGTCAATAAGCAACTCTGCCTGTGCAGCAGATAGCTCATAGTCGCCGACAAGGTAGTTATCTACAGCTGAGGCGAGGATAATCTCCATAGCCGCAAGGGTGTTAGGGTGGTTGCGGTCAAGTTCTGTTGTGCTGCTATCGTCGTCGGGCAGAACAGAGACAATATCTTGAAAAGCCTCAAATCTTAGGCTGCATGCTCTCTCAATCTCGCCACTACTTTCGGCGCGATAGGACTCTTCAAGGCGAGAGGCAAGGTTGCCGCGTCTGCCGTTACCGATAAGGCGGAAGGTCTGGTTTATAGTTGGCTCTAAGGTCAAAAATGGTTTCATAGCTCTTTTATTATAGAGAAAGTTGTCTGTAGCATAGTCTTGCCAATAACACTCTGCTCCTCGGAGTGGGTCGAAGAGATTGTTTTGCCCTGTGTGCAGTCAAAAATAGTAGCTCCAGAGCTATCAACAACGCCAAAACCGTTGTTGAAGGTGTAGTAGCCGAAATCACGGCTCTGAGGGGCGAATATATCGCGGCTCATTGGAAAGTCGCTGTGTGGCAAGCCCAACTGAGAGAGCAGCGTGGCGGCAGTGTCGCTCTGAGAACAGTATTGTGTGACCACAGTAGGCTCTTTGACCGCTCCGCCGAGCCAGAGCATAGGTATTCGGTGGCGGGTAACAGAGCTTGCGCTAATGCCATACGGGTAGTTGTATGCGTGGTCGGCAATGATGATAACAAGGGTCTTATCCCACTCTTCAGATGCTTTAAGTCGCTCTATAACGCTGTTAATGCAGCTGTCGGCAAAGTGCATTGAGCAGAGCATTCTGTCTGCAAACTTAGTTGTCGGCACATCAAATGGTTCGTGGCTTGACAGGGTCTGCCATACGGCAAAATATGGCTTTGAAGAGGCGGATAGTGTGGCAATAGACTCTACAAAGTAGTCTGCCAATAGGTCATCTGCATAGCCCCACTTAGAGGTTGGAGAGTCAAACTTGAGGTCTTTAAGTGCAACAAGTTTTTCAAAGCCTGTGTTGTAGAGATATGATGCCATATCTGTAAAGTTCAAATCGCCGCCGTGGATATATGTTGTTGAGTAGCCAACCTTGCTGAGCGATTTTGCGATAGATGGCAGTGCGGATGCCTTCTGAGGGTACTTCATCAGCGACATTGTCGGCTGAGAGGGCAGACCACTCAGCGTGGCAAGCACTCCGCGGTCGGTGCGGAAAGAGGAGGCGATAAGATTCTCAAACCAGACTCCCTCGCCCTTAAGTCTCTGGAAATTTGGTGCTACAGCCTCGCCGCCGACAGTCTCATCAACGGTTGAGCGACCGAAACTCTCGGCAATAATAAGCACAATATTGGGTCTGTCGCAGTTAAGCAGCTGAGCACTTGGTTTGAGCGATTTGTCGCCACTAGTCGCGCTAAAACGCTCGGCACAGAGCTCTTCTGGGGCAAAATTGTAGTTGTCAAACTCGTTGCTATCTGAGATAGAGGAGATAAGCGAGAAGGTGGGATTTACCGCGGCGTGGTTTAGAGTAGCTTTGTCGCTGAAATAGACCTTTGAGACATTTGCCACGGCGGTAGTAACCCCTCCGCGGATAGCCAAAAAGTCCAACCCTGCCACAAGTAGCATAACCACTGTGACTGCCAACTTTGCGAGCCACCCGGTGCGGTAGTTAGTATTAAGAGGCTTTAGGCAGGCTCTGTAGGTAAGGTAGAGCAGAGTAAAGTAGGCGGCAGCCGTAAGGGTGTATGCTACAGCCTCTTTTGCTGTCACACTTGCCGCTGCCTCTTTGGGCGAGGCGAGATATTGCAGCACAGAGCCATCAAGCGGGAAACCCCAGTAACCATAAAGACCGAGGTTGCCCGCAAATGTTATAGCTATAAGTGCCGCAGCAAGCGTTGTGAAAACTTGGCAGAGTCTCTTCCAGATAGGATTAGGCAACCATGTTGCCACAAGCACAAAGAGGATAGGTAGTGCGCATACATATCCCGCCATGGTTACATCTAAGTAGAGACCGTGACTGACCACCCCAAAGAGCTCTGAAACCTCTGCCTGGGTAACCAAATCGGCATACCGCATAAGGAAAATAGGCTTCTGTAGAGCAGAGAGTAGCACAGTGGCTACAAAGAGTAATAGTAGGCTTAGGATATTTAGCATGCAGTAACTCTACTTTAGTGGCAGCAATTTACTATCTCGGCGAAGTTTTACCCACATTACAGCTGTCAGAGCAATGGTAACTACGCCACCAAGGATATATGCAGCTGCGGTTGTTCCCATGCCAAAGAACTGATTTGACACAAAGACAAACGATGAGCAGATATAGGTCATAAATACAGCAGGTGGCAGGGCAACCCAGATATTGCTGCGTTGCTGATTCAGATAGACAACTATACACCAGAGAATTACTGTTGCAAGAGCCTGATTTGTCCAAGCAAAGTATCTCCAGACAACATCAAAATCGACAAAAGTAAGAACAATACCTACAGCAAAGAGCGGGATGCAGATTACAAGTCTCTTCCACTTTGTGCGCTGCTCAATGTGGAACACATCGGCAATGATAAGTCGTGCAGAGCGGAAAGCGGTATCTCCAGAGGTTATAGGAGCAGCTACAACGCCAAGGATAGCCAAAATACCACCCACAAGACCGAGTGTTGTATTGGCAATCTCATTTACAGCCCATGCTGGGGTGTGGCTTGCCATAACAGTTGATACTCCGCCGTCGTTGTAGAAGAACGCCATGGCTATAGCAGCCCAAATAAGTGCAATAACAGACTCTGAAATCATCGCGCCATAGAATACCATGCGGCACTCAGACTCATTATTCACACAGCGTGCCATAAGTGGCGACTGTGTGGCGTGGAAACCAGAGATTGCACCGCAGGCAATTGTGATAAAGAGTGTTGGTACTAATGGCAGGTTTGCCTTGTTGATGTGCAGATTCTCAAGAGTCATACTTGGGATTGTGTAGTCGCCAAAGAGCAATACGCCCAGCAGACCTACAGCCATAAATACAAGTGCCGCACCAAAGAGTGGGTAAATCTTGCCAATAAGTTTGTCAATAGGCAGCAGAGTGGCGATAAAATAGTAGGCGATAATAATTCCCAACCACCAATTTCTTGAGATAGCGTCAAACTTTGCACAGAGAATATCGGCAGGGCTGACAACAAAGACAACGCCCACCAAAAGTAGCAGAATTACTGAGAAAACGCGCATAAAAGCACCTGCACCCTTGCCAAGGTGGCGACCAACAATCTCTGTAATGCTCAGTCCGTCGTTACGAACAAGCATAACACCAGAGAGGAAGTCGTGCATAGCACCCATAAAGATTCCACCAAAGGTAATCCAAAGAAAGGCTACAGGACCATAGCATGCACCTAAGATTGCTCCAAAAATAGGACCTGTGCCGGCTATATTGAGTAGCTGAATAAGAAATGTTCGCCAGCGAGGCATCGGAACATAATCCACTCCGTCATAAAGGCTCTGACTTGGCACTGATGCCTTTGGGTCAATTTTGCAAACGCGTTCTAAATAGCGACCATAGAGAAAATATGCCGCCACGAGCAGAACAAGACAAATTAAAAAGGTTATCATAGTATTTAGGTTTTGTTAAAGGCGTGGTCTATAAATTAGTAATAATTTTGTTCGTTTTAAGTTAAACATGCCCCAAAACAGTATTTCTACTGCGAAGTTATAAAAAAAAGTGGATTCTACAAAACAAGGTGGCAAAACCTTAACATACCTTAGCAAATTGGGGGCGGCTAATTTTAGCCACCCCCAAATCTTATTTTGTAGTGTATTTCTCGAAGAACTCCATTATAACTCGGCAGGAGTCAAAAGAGTCTGTTGCCCAATTGTGTCCGCCGTTGCGAACTTCGTAGAACAGCACCTCTTTGCCCGATGGCGAGCCATAGTAGCGATGAAGGATAACCTTATTCTTTATCTGAGGCAGCTCTGTAGTCTGCTCGTACATACACTTGTTTGCAGCAGCAACATAGCTCTCCTTATGCCCTCGTTGGACAATCTCAGAGTAGAGCTTGTACCCCTGCTCGTCATACCATATTCTCTCTGTGCAGCCATCTATCGTGTTTTCGATAAGCAGAACTTTGCCCTTGAAATCATGATATATATCATATTCGGGTTTCGCAGCTACATTGCTTATGCTGATGATGAGTAACATAAACCACAACATTTTTTTTCATAGGCAGTATATGGAGTTATATTGTATAAGACCAAGAAACATATTGCGTATAATGTTTTTGCAAATATAGTAAAAGTTTTGAGAAAAGCCAAAGAATACAGGAATAGATAAAAAAGGTGCGGTTTTACTGCTCCCGCGGGCAATAAAACCACGACGGTTGGTTTTTGAGTATAAACAGATGTTACTCCTCAGGTATAACAACATTCCGACTTGAAGAGACTTCGGTAACATCTAAAAATACAAATCCATTAACTTGAACGCCCTCGCTGACAAACAACTTACCGATATTTGCATTTTTTTGCTGGCATTTTGCATCCATACAGCACGGTTGTTTGTCCCGGTTTTACCGCATCCGATGTCCGTTTCGTCATCCTTGCCGCAGATGGCTCTCAGCAAGGCTCAACACCACAAGAAGAGGGCAAGATGATGACTCCTGAGCAGGTAGCAAAGATTGTCGCTACAGGTATCGCGCATCGTAAGCGTCTCTACCTTATGGATGCAGAGCAACACATTTATCAAGAAAGTCATGGAGATTGCAGCGGCAATACGATGTAAAAAATTACCAGCTGCATACTTAAAAGAACTGCGCCCATTGAAATATTGGGCGCAGTTCTTTTTCGGATTAACAGATTATGATTATTTGTCACATGTCTGTTTGCAGGTACCTTTGAAGATATTGCCGTTTTCAGTCAAATATGCTACGATAGCCTCCGATGAAGGGTCCTTGTCGTAATCGTAGATGTGCAGAACATCTGCGCAATTGCCGAAATCACAATTGGTAATGATTAAATCCTGACCCAGCTGGAAGTCGCCGCTGTAAACCTCGGCTTGAATGGCGCAACCCTCGGTGTTAAATTTGCAACCTTCGATTTCAACCACAGTGTCGCCACCCGACAGATATATAGGGCACTGAACACCGACAAAGGTACATCCTATGAATTTTACTTTTGCCGTCTTCGAGATATTGGAGCTCATAGCCCAACCACTGCTCAAAGCGGGAACATTAAAAGTGATACCCTCAAAAGTGATATTGCCCGACTCAAGCATCGACTGTACCTGGTGTTCACCGGTAGAACCTACACCCAAGATTTTAGCATTCTCGCCATTACCTTTGATAACCAAGTTATCGCCGGCGGTGATGAAGTTGCCGCGTGAGCCGTCCAACTCAACCTCTCCACTGAGGTAAATCTCCGATACACCCGACTTGATTGCGCTCATCATTACCTGACCATCGGATACATTGCAGCTCAACTCGCCATTCAACACAACTGCACCCTTGTTTGCCTCAAGATAACCTGTCAGAACATCTTGGAAAGGAGCTTCGGTAACAATCTGGTTTGTGTCCAACGAAACTGTTGCTCCGCTAACGATTTCTGCATTGATGGTCGAATTTGAAACAATACCTGTAACGGCTCCGATACCACCCCAGGTCTCGGTGTAAGAATCAGACGAGTAGGCTACATATTTAACCTCATTTTCGCCCTCGATCTTCACATTTGAAGTGGTAACACCCTCTACAGAGCCGGCAAGAACACCGACCTGCGCACCCGACACCTTGATGTTCTTCAGTGTCAAATCGTTAACCTTGCAGGCACCGAGGTAACCAAATACACCGCCTCGCCAATTATCGGTTGTTGAAACATTGGCAATGGTGTGATTGTTACAGTTGAAAGTGACCCACATAACACTCCAAGGCTTGTACTCCATGCCGGCGAAATCAAGATCGTCCATCACCTCTACAACACATGAATTAGCCTCGCTGGTGTGAGTCTGTCCTGTAAAGTAGCCGGCAGCCTTTTGAAACTCCTCCTCATTGAAAATGTAGAAGACACCCTTTCCGCGCTCGTCGTTGCCGTTGTACCAAAGACCGCTCTCGGCGTGAACCTTCATCTTTTCGTGTACCGGTTCTACCTCGGTGTTCCAAACAATCGAAGCGTGATCTACTTTGCCGCACTCGCAATAGTACATAGCACTCTCCTTGCCGGTTGTGCCCAGATTGATTACATTCCCTGCTCCGTTGATAGTCAGTTCATAGCAACCATAATCAGAGCCCTCAAGTTGTACACCATAAACAGGCTTGGTTGTTGTCGTGCCGGCGTTGATTGTGTTGCGGTAGAAATTCATCACACCGCCAATATTAGGATTCATAGTGCTCGACTTCGAGGTAAGCTGAACAGCATAGCGATAAGGATCATTGAAAGTACAATCTTCAACGGTTACCGAAGCATCCGAGCGGATAGGACGCTGACCGTAGCAGTTGAATACACAGTGCTTAAGGGTAATATTGGCACCATCCTGGGTTGACCACCATGCAGAGATGGCGGTAGCATCGCTTATGCAATCTTTCATATCGAAAACGACCTGCTCGGCAACAACCTTACCAGCGTTCTGAAGCGAAACAGCCGTCTTTGAGAACTGCGAAACTTTGTCCCAAGTCTGGAAAGGACCGGTAACCGTTAGATTTTTCAATGTCAATTTACCTGTTACCATTACCTGGCTGTTGAGCGTTGTACCCATCGTACTGCGGGCAACCTCGGTCGGAAGAACGCCCTCGATGGTAATATCCTTCTTGCTTGTGATGTTGATATCAGTGAGGTCATAATTACCGCTTTGCAATTTAATCAGCGTAGGAGTTGTATCTGGAGCCGACTGTATGGCAGCAACTAACTCCTCGGAGTTGGTTACGCTTACAATCTCCTCATATCCAGGGGTCACAGCAGAGAAGTCGCCGCCCTTGATGGTGTATGTGACGGTCTTTATCGAACTCTGCCTTAGCTCGAAAGCAGGCAATTCTTTCACAACCACCTTTTCAACACCGTTCTCAGTGAGGTTAAAGGTCAGGGTGAGTTCATCTTCGGCAAAGGCAACTGGAGGCAGTGCCATGTAGAAGTATGCCGACTCTGCCGAGAGCTCCTCCCCTACAGTGAGGGTAACGGTGTAAGCACCGTCGCTTGCCACCACAGCCTTCGAGTCGGTGTCGGCATTGATTAACACCTGACCGGACAGTGGCTGCAAGTTCGAAGTAAGAGCAATCGACTTCAGGGTGTAGGTGTCGGGCATCTCTGCCAACGAAGCATCAAGCAGAACATTGAAACGAATCAACGCACCGGCATTGACAAACTGCAAGGTGTTGTCGTCAGACTTTGCCACCATTAAAGCGTTTGCCAAATCAACCTTAGCAGAATTGTGTACCTGTTCTGTTTTGATGGATGTTTTAATCACCGCTTTATTGTTATCGAAGCTGAGTGTTGCCTTTTCGTCGTAAGGGTAGAGAGCGTAGTTTGACGAGATAGTCTGGCTACTCTCGCCTGTATAGCCCAAGTAGGTAAAGGTGGCATTTCGCCCATCGCACTCTTTGATACCGTACTTACGGTTGTGCATCGTCTTGGAGAAGATTGTCAACTGGTCATTCTCGTTCCAGAGTACGGCGTTTCCGTCACCGAGCTCGGTACGCATCTCAGGAATGACTGCCATAAAATCGTCGGATGCTTCGGGTGCGGGAAGCAAATCGACTGTTGCATCCTTAGCACACGAAGCTAAGAGTGCGGTAGCTGCAGCTACTATCCATAATGTTTTTTTCATAGTAGAATTGATTAAGTGATTATAGAATAGAAAATATAGGTTTTACCTGTTGTATTCATCAACGCAGAATAATCTCTCCGTCCTCCCCGTAATCGGGCGTTTGGTCCCCGTCAGAGACAATAAACCCCTGCTCGATGCAAATCTCCGCAACCTTAAGTTCGGGAGCGGTGTATTGTTGGATTTTACTCATGGGTTATTCCATCTGCTAATCGTTGTAGTCTAATCCGATTCGGGCACGCGTACCAGGGGTGGTTGCTCCGAAATCGCCAGCATCCTCAATAGTGGCTTCAAACCCCTGCTCGCAACTCACCTCTTCTATTTGCAATTCGGGAACGATGTAACTCTTTTGGTTAATCATAGGTCTCTTCTTAATTTTTTAATTGTTGTCCGAAACATCGAGGCTGCCGCCATCCTCATAGCTCGAAGCCAAACCGGTCATGGTTGCTGTAAACCCCTGCTCAACTGACAACTCCTGCACCGCTATTTCTGGCGTTTGATACTCTCTTTTTGCCATTTTTACACTGTTTTGTTTAAACTGTTTGCCTCTGAATATATATATCACTCTCCGTTAGGATCAGTATATTTGAACAACCCCATCTATACATTCTCAAGGATAAGAACAAAATCAGCAGAACTTATTATTCCTACTCTCTTGACAGATAATATCCTACAATCTGAGTACATTTATCTCTTTTTAAGAGAGGGAGGGCTGGTGTAGTTCAGATGGTTAGAGAAAGTTTTAGGGCTGCGTTAACCCAAAAAAACGAAAAATGCAAGAGAAAATTTGCTCAATCAAGAAAAATGACTACCTTTGCATTGTGTACCTCTCTTAAAAAGAGATGCACAGATAAAGCGGGCGATTAAAATCCCTCTCTTCACTAAAAAAAGGAAGTTGCACACTAAGTTACAAACTACCTTAGAGTGATTCCTATCACTCAATCTCCTTATGTTTCAGTGCAAGTAATCGGCAAAATACAAATGGGTATTAGCGAATTTCGTTGTATCGCTTAGGCTGAGCCTTTTACACCGCCAACAGACATCTCAATCACTTCATGGAGGCAGATGTTCTTATAACACTAATCACAAGTATCAGCTCTTTGCAAAAAATTATTTAGGACAATATTGATAGCGAGGACAAATTTAGTAAATGTTTGATGAGAAAACAAATATTTACAGCCTGAAAATGGCTAAAAAAAGGATTGAAGCCCTATTTAACTACTTTAATTTAGAGGAAAATGGTGGGTAATTACCTCTGTCATATCGAGTTCGGACAGAGTCTAAAACTTTGTCCTTAAACCAGCGATTACTGTGCCTTGCATGCCGCCACCCATCTCTATAAAGCCGCGGACACGCCTATTCCCTGCCTCAAAGCCACACAGAGAGAGCTGCGATGCAAATAGCCACTTAAATAGTGTAGATTTGCAATAGGGGGTGCGGTTTAATAGCAGGAAATAACAGCGCGCTATTTTTTAGGGACATTTAGAGACTCTGGAGTCTTTAGTGACACTAAGGTCTGCGCGCAAAAGATAGCGGCTATTAGAGGTTGTTAGAGGAGATTAGAGGTAATTAGAGTGGCGCGCTAACGGAACAGACTTAGTTTCGCTGTTCTCGGATTTAGGGGAAATGGCTTCCAATTTGTTTGCGCAGTTATTTTAAGAGTTATTGCAGGCTATTTTTGCTTGTAATTTTAGGCGCATAGTTTAATACTATGTAACGACAAATTACAAGGAAAAAGAGTCGCAAGAAACTTAAAAGAACAAAGCAGACAAGTTGGAAACCATTTCCTTGCCATCGAAGATGGTACAAACAAAATAGTCCTCACGGTCGAGCTTGCTCGAAACCAATGATGGACTATTTTATTTGTAATAGCCGTAGGCTATCCTAAATCCGCAACGAAATAGAGAAACGAAGTTTCTCCGAAAGTTTTTAAGCCATCTTCGATGTCTTTTCCTCCTCGCAGTTCGGCATAGTCTGCAAGCAGCCTCTGCTCTCACGAGCAGCGTCGGTTGGTGCAGCTTTTTTCAAAAAGCTGCGGTACTGTGTTGGTACTGTGTTGTGTTACAGGCTCTCTTCGCCTTCGACAAAGCAGCCTTTCATGCCCATCTCTTGGGCGACGCTTTGGGGGTATAGGAAGTAGATGCAGTTACACTCGGTACACAGTTCGTTTTCGGCGTTATAGAGTTTACCGACCACGGTTGCGAGGTTTCTACGCACCTCTACCACTGAGGCGCGCAGGGTCAGTGGTCCGCGGTTTGTATGTACGGGTTTACGGTATCTCAGTTCCATTTTAGAGGTAACCGATGCGGTTTGGAATTTGCGCAGTGTAACCCAGCCGCACAGTTCGTCGAGCAGTGTTGCCTGTATGCCGCCATGCAGGGTGTTGAGCCAGCTCTGGTGTTCGCCTGTAGGGGTCCAGAAGCTCACAACCTCGTCGCCATCCTCATAAAACTCCATTTTCAGACCGTGCTCATGGTTAGGGTCACAGCCGTAACAGTGGTAGCCCTCAAGGTGGCTCCACGGATTGATAATTTTCTTCATTGTCTGCTATTATTCGGCTGCAAGGGCGGTAAAGAGTGCCTTTGCGTTGCCATTTTTGTCAAGCAGGGTGAGGGTGTCGCCCTTAATCTGATAGCTTGCTACCTCTCCAAGTGCTGCGGTAAAGGTGTTCTCATACTCGCCATACTCTGGGCATAGCATCATTGTTGTACCTATAGCACCGAACTTGAGGGTGTTATTCTCCTGAAGAGTGTAGTTACCAAGTAGGCGATTGCATGCAGCAACGCCACCAATTGTCATATCCTCTGCAAAGATAAGGTTGAACGAATCCTCAGGCAGGGCAACCGACTCGCTGTTCATCTCTACAAGATGCCAAACGGTGCCTGTAAGTGGCTTGTTACAATCTGAGCAGCATGCACTAAAACTAAGCGTCATAATTGCTGCAAGAACGATAAAAAATGTTTTGATTTTCATAGTATAATTATTTTATCAAATTATTAGGCATAGGTACTCTCTCTCCTGTGGCGCGGAATGTTGGAAGCAGGGCATCGTAACCCTCAAGCTGAGCTGTTAGAGCATCTGCCATCTCGCGCAGCTTCTCTGGACACTCTGCCGACAGGTCGTTACGCTCGGTAATATCATTGCCGATGTTGTAGAGCTCCAAAACCTGCTCTCGCTGGCGATAGACAATCTTCCAGTCGCCCTTTCTGAGCGAACTCATGTAGTCAATATCGTGCAGCTGATATGGCTTCCATTGGTGCGGATAGTGGGCAAGTACCTCGCGCTGTGGGTCAATGCCAGAGACATTTTCAGGCACAACAAAGGCGTTAGCCTCCTTTTGAGAGCTAATCTCGCCATAATCCATCGCCTTTTTAGCGAGCTTTGAGCCGTCGGTAAGTAATTTTACAATACTCTTACCGTCAAGTTGCTGAACGGTTTTGTAATCCTTTATGCCTGCAATCTCAAGAATAGTAGGGTAGAGGTCTTGCGCCATTACAGGGGTGTTGAGGCGTGTGCCAGCCATGATTTTACCCTTCCAATAGACCACCATAGGCACGCGAATACCCGCCTCGTAACAAGAGGCTTTACCCTCGCGCAGCGGAGAGTTCTGAGTGTGGCGAACACCGCCCTTTGAGAGGTTTTCGGAGTTGCCACCGTTGTCGGACATAAAGATAATTGCTGTGTTGTCAAGCACACCGCGCTTTTCGAGGTACGCCATAAGGTCTCCAAGGCTCTTATCCATGCCCTCACACATCGAGGCAAAGCGCGCCTGCCCCTCGTCCATGCCGCGGTCAACATACTTCTGGAAGAAGCGCGGGTCGCGGTGAATTGGAGTGTGAACAGCGTGGTGGCAGAAGTTAAGATAGAACGGCAGACCGTTGTCTATAGGGTAATCAAGGGTCTTTAGTGCCTCCAGGGTCAGTGCCTCGGTAAGGTGGGTAGAGGTGCCGTAATACTCTGTCATATTCTGAACAGAGAAGAAGTTCCACTTATCTGGTGTGTTGCCGTAGTTCTCCTCACCATAGTAGCTACGCGGCTTGCCTGCCACCTGACCTGCCACATTTACGCAGAAACCCATATTGTAAGGGTTTGCAGCTGGTGTTCCATTTGGAGCCCAGTGACCCTTGCCGACATGGATTGTATAGTAGCCGTTATCTTTCAAAATCTGCGGATAAGGGGTTACATGCACTGCGCGGTTAAGACCTCCATGCGGAGTAATACCGTTGATATTCCACTCTGTGCGGTTGAGAACATCCTTCTCCTGCGCACTTGGGGTATCTGTTGCATCGGGATTCCAATCTTTTCTGACAGAGGTAAAATTTGTAATTCGTGTATGTGCTGCGTGCATGCCCGACATAATTGACGACCTTGTCGGAGTCGATACAGGGCATACATAGGCAGAGGTCATAATTGCACCATTTTCAGCCAGCGAGGCGATATTTGGTGTGTCGTGCCTAAGATTAAATGGATATACCTCCTCGCCAAAGGCTACAGAGGTGTCAAGCCAACCCAAATCGTCAATCAGAAAGAGGACAATATTTGGTCGCTCCTCCTCTGAGGTACAGCCAGCAAGCGGTGCTGCAAGGGCGAGTGTAGAGAGGGTTTTTAGTGAGGTTTTCATAGATGTTTGTTATATTTTGAGGTTAATTCTCGGCGGTTTATAAGTGCCTGAGTGATAGTGTGTTCATCGACATACTCAAGTTCATCTCCGAAACCAATTCCGCGAGCTATTGTAGTAATCTTCAGATTTTCAAAGCTCTTAAGTGTATTCATAAGGTAGAATAGCGTAGTCTCGCCCTCAACAGAGGCTGAGATGGCAACAATAACCTCCTTAACCTCGCCTAAAGCCACCCTGTCAAGCAGTAAATCAATCCTTAAATCTGACGGAGCTATGCCCTGCATAGGCGAAATAACACCCCCAAGTACGCAGTAGAGTCCGCGGTACTGTCTGGTCTTCTCTATCGAAAGTAGGTCTGAGACCTGTTCTACAACGCAGAGTGTGGTCTTGTCCCTCCTCTCGTCACTGCAAATCTCGCAAATCTCGCTGTCTGACAAATTGCCGCACCTTGCGCAGTGGCAGATATTATCTCTAAACTCTGTAATGCTTGCCGCCATGGTTGTCACATCCTCTCTCTCCATCTTTAGGATATGCATAGCAAGCCTAAGTGCAGTTCTGCGACCCACACCTGGCAGGCGGTTAAGCTCCCCGACTATGTTGTCTAAAAGTCTTGACATAGCAGAGTTTCTAAATCTTCTCTATATGGCTGCACTCGGTCCAGCCCTTCTTTCCGTCGGCAATTACAACCTCATACCACCCCTCAACCTGTGAGAGAATCTTTACCTTTGTGCCCTCGTGTAGCACAAAAAGGTCTGTGGCAGCCTTGTCTGGCGAACTCTTTACAGAGATTGCAGAGCTAAGCACAATAGCTGCCTCACGGTTGATAATATCGTTTCGAGAGGAGATAGCAAAGGCTGTGGTTACAACAAAAAAGAGGATAGAGAGGCTTGTTGCATAAAATCCCACCTTTCGCACCTTTAGTGCACCTCCAAGCAGGAAGAGTAGCAGTGAGGCAAGAGCCACGGCAAAGAGTACAACCGAGATTACACTCCAAGTTGTGCAGCTTGCACTGCTCTTTATAGCCCTAATCCAGCCCTTGAGGAAGAACTCTGGGACAACGGCAATCTTATCCTTAGTCTGAGCCTGAGCAATCTCAAGGTTGTAGCGCGCATCCTCCATTGACGGAGAGACTCTTAGGGCGCGGTTGTAGTAGAGTATCGCCTTGCCAGATATTCCCTTTTTGAAGTAGGCATTTGCCATGTTGTAGTAGAGCTTTGCAGAGTACATGCCTCTATTCTCAATGGCAGAGTAACAGCTAAGAGCTTTGTCGTAATCCCCATCTATATATGCCTGATTACCGTTCTGCCACAGTGTCTGATTGTCAACAACTACGCTCTGGTCTGCACCCTCTGCTGCTTGTGGCTCGGTATTCTGTGCCGCGGTGTTAAAGATAGTAAGCACAGCGGCTAATATTGCAACTATATATCTCATGGCTCTACTTTTTTACAATTGATTCTATTTTTGAGATAATCTCTATACCCTGACTATATACCTCAGCCATTGTAGCCGACTGAACAGGGGAGTATTGTGCCTCCTCGCAGCAGGTGATAATGGTTGTAATCTCCTTAGACTCCTCTGTAGCACCTCTGCGGCATAGCTCCTCGCGGATGCTCTCCTTTGTAAGGTCAGAAACAGGGATGTTAAACCTGTCGCTGATATAGCCCCAGAGGGCTCTGAGCATCTCCTCGTAGAAGGCGTGACGATTCTGCTCTTTCATATACTTCTCGGCTGTGCGGAAACGCTGCACGGCAACCTTGTTTGCACGGCGACCCTTTATAAGGGCTGTGTTGTGGCTGTCGCGGATACGCTTGCGCAGCACAAAGTAGAGTACAGCAGTCAGTGCTACCATTGCCAGCAGAATGACAAAGTAGAGTGGCGAGAGTACAAACGGAGCAACAACGCTATGTAGCGTAGGACGAGTGAGCTTGATAAATCTGATGTCGTTGCCCAGCATGCGCACATCCTCTTTACTTATAAGTGTAGAGGTTATCTGTGACGCTGAAGAGCTGTTTTTGTCTGGCAACACCGATATTGCAAAGCTCTCGCCTGTAAGGGTTATATACTGCTCTGTATCGGGGTTGAAGTATGTAAACTCTATAGGGGCAATTGTGTATTCGCCCTCAGCGCGGGCGATAAATGGGTACTCAAAACGGCGGAAACCAGAGCTGCCTGCCGCTGTGGTACGAATCTGCTCGGTCGATTTTACATCGTATAGCTCAAACGATGTTGGCAGCACCAACTTTGGCGACTGTATAAAGCCGATATTTCCTGTTCCAGAGATTTTAACACTTACATTGGCAGAACTGTTTGCTGCAATCTCGGCAGAGGAGAGGTTTGACTCTAAGGTGTATTTACCTACAGCACCTGTAAACGACTCTGGCGCGCCAGCAGGGAACGGTTTTACATTGACTGTAACAGCTGGGGAAGAGAGTGCCTTGCGCAGGTTGTAGATGTCGTGTGTGTTGTCAAAGAAACTGTTTCTCTGGCGGTTGTTGCGCACAAACATCTGAGCTATAATTGTAATCTGTGCACTCTCAATGGTCTGCTTACCGCTCTGCTGTGGGTAGAGAATATACTCGCCAAGGTTGTAGGCATCATAGACCTTGCCATTGAGCGTCTCGCGGAACGGACCCTGCTCAATCTCGGTCTCCTGGCTCCAAAAACCGTTAAAGGTCGGCAATTTTGCCCCCTCGGAGCCGATAATGTTCACACGGCTGTAGAGTTTTAGAGTCGCCCTTATAGCCTCGCCTTTATAGACATTTGAGCGCGAGAGCGAAAGTCGCAGCATAAGGTCATCCTTGGCAAGCTGACTTGATGCACGCTGCTCAAGGGTCTGCTGCTCGCTCTGCTGACCACTTGGGGCTCTACTCTCACTGCTCTCCCCCTCGGCACGCACCTCTATAGGGGTTTTGCGTGTTGAGTAGCTCTTGCCGTCAACCTCTATTGTGGCAACGCCTATGCTATGTTCTCCTGCGCTCTGAGCCTGAAGAACATAGATAATAGAGTAGTTGAAACTCTTAGTCATCGAGCCGTTGATAATCTGCATCGACTGCCCGTGAGAGACCGAAGGTCCTGCAAGAACATTAAACCCCTCAAAAGATGGAGCTACAAAGGATTTGTCATCGGGCTTGGCGTTGAGGTTAAACTCTACGCGGAAAGCCTCGCCCTGCGAAACAATCATCGGAGCAGAGGTCTCAAAAACAGTCTGCTCGCCAGCATAGGCGGTAAAAAATGTCAAAAATGCCGTAAAAATGGCTAAAATTCTCTTTCCCATATATTGTGAGAACGAATAAAACTTTGTTTTATTGCCTTTGACTTAATAGAAGAAATCCGCCTGTGGCGGATAGTTTATCAAAAATTGCAGTTATGTTCGGGATTTAAGGTTTGCAATTTTAATCAGGCAGGGATATACTATGGAGTATGTCCCTGTCTGAATTAAAGCTGTGTAACGCAGCAAAAACCGCCCAAAATCAATTTAGTGTGCGAAGTTTGCAAAGAAATCGTTACCCTTATCATCTACGATAATAAATGCAGGGAAATTCTCTACATAAATCTTACGCACTGCCTCCATGCCAAGCTCTGGGAAGTCAACAACCTCAACACTCTTGATAGAGTTCTTAGCAAGAATAGCTGCTGGACCACCAATAGAGCCTAAGTAGAAGCCGCCATGAGCCTTGCAGGCATCTGTAACAGCCTTTGAACGGTTACCCTTTGCAACCATAACCATTGAGCCACCTACGCTCTGGAACAGGTCAACATAAGGGTCCATACGACCTGCTGTTGTAGGACCAAATGAGCCAGACGCCATGCCAGCAGGGGTCTTTGCGGGACCTGCATAATATACAGGGTGGTTCTTGAAGTAGTCAGGCATTGGCTTGCCCTCGTCAAGCATCTGCTTAATCTTTGCGTGTGCAATATCGCGTGCAACGATAAGTGTACCCTTAAGGTTGAGGCGAGTCTTGATAGGATACTTTGTGAGGATAGCACGAACTTTATCCATACCCTCGTCAAGGTCAATATCTACTGCTGGAGACATTGCTGGTGCCTGCTCAGGAAGGAAACGAGCTGGATTCTTCTCCAACTGCTCAATAAAGATACCCTCTGGGGTAATCTTAGCCTTGATATTACGGTCTGCTGAGCAGCTTACGCCGATTGCAACAGGGCAAGAGGCAGCGTGGCGAGGTGCGCGAATAACGCGAACATCGTGTACAAGGTACTTGCCACCAAACTGTGCGCCGATACCCATATCCTGGCAAATCTTGAGAATCTTCTCCTCCCACTCTAAGTCACGGAAGCAGCGACCGCCCTCGTTGCCAGATGTTGGAAGCTCGTCAAGATAACCAGCAGAAGCCTTCTTTACAGTTGCAAGACACATCTCAGCCGATGTTCCACCGATACAAACTGCAAGGTGATATGGAGGACAAGCAGAGGTGCCAAGGTCCTTAATATGCTCCTTGAAGAACTTTACAAGTGACTCCTCGTTGAGCAGTGCCTTTGTCTGCTGGTAGAGGAAGGTCTTGTTTGCCGAGCCACCACCCTTTGTAATGAAGAGGAACTCATACTCCATGCCTGGATGACCACCGTAGATGTCAATCTGTGCAGGCAGGTTAGTTCCTGAGTTGTGCTCGTCAGTCATTGAGATAGGCACAACCTGTGAGTAGCGCAGGTTACGCTCTTTGTAGGTCTCGTATGCACCGCGAGAGATATACTCAGCATCTTCAACACCTGTATATACATCCTCGCCCTTGTGTGCTACGCAGATAGCAGTACCTGTATCCTGGCAAGTTGGAAGCTCGCCCTCGGCAGCTACACATGAGTTCATAAGCATAGTGTATGCTACAAACTTGTCGTTGTCTGTCGCCTCGCTGTCCTCAAGGATGTTGCGCAACTTCTGAAGATGAGACGAGCGCAGATAGAACGATACATCTGTGTAAGCCTCCTTTGCAAGAAGTTCCAAACCCTTAGGGTCAACCTTCAAAATCTTTCTGCCGTCACACTCAACAACCTTTACATAGTCCTTGGTTAGCAGACGATACTCTGTCTTGTCACGCTCAATTGGGAGCGGCTCCTGATAGATAAACTCAGCCATATTATTGTTAGTTTTAGTTATGTTTGCACATTAAACATACAAAGGTAATTAAATTTTATTGATTTTCAAAATTTAAGCCGTCGTGTGTAATTTTTTGCACTCTCAGCCAAGAATTAGCGCAAAAAATATGTAGGGAATTTTAGGGAGATTAACGAGATTAGGGAGATTAAGGAGCACGCTTTTCACACTGTCAGTCAGTAAGGGAATAGCGCGTACAGATGACAGTGAATAGCACTGAATAGCATTTAATGACAGCGGGGCTTTCAGCCCCTTAATAGTTAAGCGGTAAAGCGCAGATTTTCAGAAGGTTATTAAAATTTTTAAGGTTATTAAGGGTATTAGGGGGCGGTATATACTGTAATAGTGCGCAACCCTATATAACCATAACAACGCTAATAACCCTATTCAACCCTATTTTGCGCGCTGTTATTCTCTGCCATTAAGGGCGCAAGCCCGTTGCTATTCTTTGTTATTTCTGTCATTAGGTCGCGCGCCACTGTTTGCACCATTGGTCGGTAAAGGGGAAGCGCGTACAGATGACACAGAATAGCATTTAATGACAGCAGGGCTTTCAGTCCCCTTAATAACCAAGCGCAACAGTCGCTTTACAGGGTATCAGCTTTTGTGCGCTCCTTAGTCTCCCTAAATTCACTAATCTCCTTAAATTCCCTACTAAATATAATCGCCAAAACCAAATGTAACAAAATCCAAAACCAAACGCGACTTTTC